>JAHBAM020000147.1 GCA_018500125.2 Roseobacter sp.
CTCCTCCAGCCCTGCTGGCGGCACGTTTGGCGCTTCAAAGCCATCGCGCGTGCCAAGAACACTGCGCAGCCGCAGGATCAAAAAAATCGCAATTCCGGCAAGGACAAGCAACTGAAGAATGGGCAAATTCATGTAAACCTCATTAAGTGAGCGTGGCAAATGGCGCTATCTGCACCTATGTAGGTTATGGGCGTCTTCAAGTCTACTACGCCCAATGACAAGCAGGAGATTAAGAAAATGTGGCTCTTGATTGCGTTTATCGCAGTGCCCCTCATAGAAATCGCGCTTTTTATACAGGTGGGCGGGGCGATTGGCCTTTGGCCGACGTTGCTTATCGTGGTGCTCACGGCCATGGCCGGCACATCCTTGATCCGCAATCAGGGCGCGCTGGCCCTGAACAATCTGCGCAGCTCGTTCAATGACCTGCGGGATCCGACAGAGCCGTTGGCCCACGGTGCCATGATCCTGTTTTCAGGCGCGCTCCTGCTCACCCCCGGCTTCTTCACGGATGCGCTCGGGTTCCTGCTGCTCGTCCCTGCTGTCCGACACGCGGTCTTTGTCTATCTGCGCAGTCGCGTCAAAGTTCAAAGCTTCTCCTCTCACCCGGACCAGAGGCCGCACAGCGCCGCCCAAAGCGACATTATCGACGGCGACTATCACGAAATCAGCGAGACAAAGCGCCAAACCCACCCGCCATCAGGCTGGACAAAACACTAGGGCATTGAGGCCCGCTTGCCTTCTTGCTAAGGCAGTCACCAAGAATGTCCACAAGACTTTTCAATGGAGAAAATCATGGCCGAGAATGGCGCAGCCGAAGCCCCTGTCGAAACCCCCCAAATCAAGATGAACGTGGTCAACCAGTTCATTCGCGATCTGTCGTTTGAAAACATCCTTGCCCAAAAAGGCGTGCAGGGTGAGGTCACGCCCGATGTCAATGTTCAGGTCAATCTCGACGCCAAGAAGCGCTCCGCAGAGCACCAGTATGAAGTCGCCATCAAGCTGGCTGTGACCTCGGTGAACAAAACCAACACCGCCGAAAAGCTCTTCCTGATGGAAGTCGATTACGTTGGCATCTTTAACATTGAAGGCGTGCCAGAAGACCAGCTGCACCCCTTCCTTCTGATCGAATGCCCGCGCCTGCTGTTCCCGTTCCTGCGCCGCATTGTGTCTGACGTAACGCGCGATGGCGGGTTCCCGCCGCTCAATCTGGAAACAATCGACTTCATGGCGCTCTACCGCCAAGAGCTTATGCGCCGTCAGGCCGAAGAGGGCAAAAAGCTCGACGCCTGATCAGCCCAGCTTTTTCCAAAGTGCGCCGTCGCCCAGGCTTTCTACAAAAGCCTCATGGGCGGCGGCTTCTTTTTGGCTGATACGTGGGGCCAAAGGCGTTTCGCGCGGCTGTGGCCGCCAACGGCCATCGGCCCCCTGTGTTTCATTCTTTGACTTGGTTGAAAGCGCAAAATCAGGCTGTTTGCCACCAATCAGCTCAAGATAGACTTCCGCCAGAATTTCTGAGTCAAGCAAAGCGCCATGCAGCGTGCGCGACGAATTATCAATATTGAAACGGCGGCACAAAGCATCCAGCGAGGCTGGCGAGCCAGGAAATTTCTTGCGCGCGATCTCAAGCGTATCAAGCGCCTGACTCATCGGAAGCGTCGGCAGGTTCATCCATTTCAGCTCGGCGTTGAGAAACTTCATGTCAAACGCCGCGTTGTGAATGACAAGCGTCGAGTCTTGCACAAACTCAAGAAACGCCTGACCGATCTGGGCAAATTTGGGCTTATCCGCCAGAAACTCGTCGCCAAGCCCATGCACCGCAAAGGCCTCCTGCGGCATCCCGCGCTCGGGATTGATATATTGGTGATAGGTCCGGCCCGTTGGCACATGGTTAAAAAGCTCAACCGCGCCAATCTCGACAATTCGGTCGCCTTGCATCGGCTCAAAACCGGTGGTCTCTGTATCCAGCACAATTTCACGCATCAACCAGCCCAGCCCTAATCTCTTTCACAATCGCCTTCACCTGCGCTTCAGCGCCCGCAATCGTATCTGTTGTAACAATATAATCCGCCCGCGCGCGCTTTTCCACATCCGGCAGTTGCTTGGACTTAATCGCCGCAAACTGGGCCTCGCTCATGGTGCCCCGCGCCAGAACCCGCGCGCGCTGTGTCGCCTCATCTGCCGTCACAACAACAACCCGATCCATCATGCGCTCACTGCCCTTTTCAAACAGCAGCGGAATATCAAAAACCAGAATATCGCTCGCCGCAGTGTCGGCAAATTGCGCCCGGTCTGCAGCCACCAAGGGATGAACGATTTTTTCGATCTCGGCCAATGCCGCCGGATCTTCCCCTATGATGTCTTTCAACGCCTCGCGCGAAACGGCCCCGCCAATCACAGCCGCCGGAAACGCCGCTTGCATCGGCGCTACAGCCAGACCGCCCACATCATAGAGCCTGTGCACCGCCGCGTCCGCGTCCCAAACAGCACAGCCCTCGGCGGCAAACATCTTCGCCGTGGTCGATTTGCCCATGCCGATCGAGCCGGTCAATCCAAGACGATACCCCATCAGCGCAAAACAGCCGCGCGGGTTTCGTCTGTCACTTGTGGCCGAACTCCGAACCAGCGCTCGAAAGCCGGCACCGCCTGATGCAGCAGCATCCCGAGGCCATCAACCGTCACACACCCCGCCTCATTGGCCTCGGTGAGCAAATGGGTCATCAAAGGCGCATAAACAAGATCGGTGACCAAAGCCCCCTTTTGCAAGCCATCCAGCGGAACCCGCAACGGCGGCTTGCCCAGCATACCGAGCGATGTCGTGTTGATGACAGTTGCCGCATCTTCCAGCATATTGCCCGCCTGAACCCAGTCAACCACCCGCAATCTATTGCCAAAATCGGCTCTCAGCGTCTCGGCGCGCGCCTTTGTGCGGTTTGAAATCAGAATTTCAGGCACACCGACCTCGACAAGCGCCGCGATAACAGCCCGCGCCGCGCCACCCGCCCCAAGGATCGCCGCCGGCCCTGCTTTCGGGTCCCAGTCCGGCGCTTTCTGTCGCAAGTTCTGGATAAATCCATAGCTGTCTGTGTTGTCCGCATGGATCTTGCCATCTTTGCGGAAAATGAGCGTGTTCGCCGACCCGATCAGCGCCGCACGATCTGTCACCAGATCAGCAAACGCCATGACCTTCTCTTTATAAGGCACCGTCACATTCACGCCGACAAATCCCATTTTCGGCAGGGTTTTGACAATATGCTCAAGATCCTCCTGAGCCACATCAATCGGAATATAATGCCCCGCAATCCCGAGCGTCTTTAGCCAATGCGTATGCAGCGCCGGCGATTTTGAGTGCGCGATCGGCGAGCCGATAACACCCGCCAGAGGAATCTTCGTCAAACTCATGCCCTAAGGTCTCCCGAGACAGTCAGGTAATTGATCATTTCTACAAGCGGCAGCCCGAGGATCGTAAAATAATCGCCCTCGATACGGCTGAAAAGCCGCACGCCCTCTTCCTCAAGCTTATAGCCCCCGACCGAGCTTTGAAGGCTGGGCCAATTGCGGTCAACATATTCCTCAAGATATGAGTCCGAAATATCGCGCATATAAAGCCTCACCTGCCCGACATGGCGCCAAATCGGTTCAAGCTGATGATAAATCACAACCGCCGAGAGCAAGCTATGGCGCTTTGTGCGCAGCGCTTTAATCTGGGCTTTGGCCTCCTCGGGCGTTTGGGGCTTTGACAGGATTTTGCCGTCACTGTCGAGCACCTGATCACATCCGATCACCAGCTTGTCAGGGTGCTTTCCGCCGATCTTGCGGGCCTTTGCTTCGGCCAGCGTATCGGCAATATCCCGCGGCGTGGCGTGCTCGGCAACAAGCGACATCTTGATCATATCTTCATCAACCCGAGGCACACTCACCTCATGCGCAATTCCTGCGTTCAACAGCATTTGCCGCCGTATCGCCGACCCCGAAGCAAGAACAATCTGCCGCGCCATGTGGATAACTCCCGTAAATCTTAACGGATAGTTAATGCACAATACGTGGCACAATCAACGCCGCCTTCCAAAACGGGGAAAACAGAGCCGCCCCACCGTGTTTGCAAGATATCCCTGACAGGTGGAAAAGGATAACTCCCAAAGCCGGTCCACCCGCGCGCGCAAACAGTCATACACAGATTCTCCACAGGCTCTCGGGCAAGGATTTATTCATAAATCTGTTTATTAACAATGTGTTAGATTTCCAAAAGACGCCAACCTTGCGCTTGATCGTCAAAAATATACACATCTGAGTAACCTTCTGGACAACTCAATAATCCACAGAAATTGGCCAGACTACATAATCATCAACCTTTCTTTCTTTTATATTTATTATTAAGGGATCAAAGAAAGGATGGTGAATATGTCTGATCTTTTGGCCGATCTCTACCCATGGACCAAATCGCTCCATATCATGTCAGTGATGTCGTGGATGGCCGGGCTGTTCTACCTGCCCCGCCTCTTTGTGCATCACACAGAACAAAGCACAGCAGGCGATGAAAAAGACAGCCTCTTTCAAATGATGGAGCTGAAACTCTTCAAGCTCATCATGAACCCCGCAATGATCGCCACGTGGCTCTTTGGCCTGTGCCTTGTCTTCACACCGGGGATCGTCGACTGGTCATCTGTCTGGCCCTGGACAAAAGCGCTGAGCGTCTTGGCCATGACATGGTTTCACCATTGGCTCGGATACCGCCGCAAAGACTTTGTCAACGGACGCAACACGCGCTCAGGCCGCACCTACCGCATGATAAACGAATTGCCGACTGTCCTGATGATCGTGATTGTGCTCTCAGTGGTCGTTAAATTCTAATTTATTGACTCATTGGCCCCTCGCGCGTATCTGGAAGCCAAGCCTGCCCGTTCTGGGAGCACAGGTCATCCCATTCTCCATTCTATCAAACGCCGCTCCTGCGGGCGTAGAGGCCATGCTATGACAAATGAAACCCAAGAACAGCTCCACCTTGCCGAGCTGAAAGCCATGCACCCCAAAGAGCTGGTCACAATGGCGGAAGAACTCGAAATCGAGAACGCCACAACCATGCGCAAGGGCGAGATCATGTTCTCGATCCTCAAAGAGCGAGCAGAAGAAGGCTGGATGATCGGCGGCGAAGGCGTTCTGGAAGTCTTGCAAGACGGTTTCGGCTTTCTACGCGCCCCAGAGGCCAACTACCTCCCCGGCCCCGACGATATTTATGTCTCTCCTGAAATCCTGCGCAAATTCTCCCTGCGCACAGGCGACACAATCGAAGGCCACCTCAAGCAGCCCGAAGACAACGAGCGCTATTTTGCCCTCACCCATGTCACCAAGATCAACTTTGAGGAGCCGGAAAAGGCCCGTCACAAGATTGCCTTTGACAACCTGACGCCGCTTTACCCCGACGAGCGCCTCAAAATGGAGATCGAAGATCCGACAATCAAGGACCGCTCCGCGCGGATCATCGACCTTGTCGCGCCGATCGGGAAAGGCCAGCGCTCGCTGATCGTCGCTCCGCCGCGCACTGGTAAGACTGTTCTGCTGCAGAATATCGCCCACAGCATCGAAAAGAACCACCCTGAGTGCTATCTTATCGTTCTCTTGATAGATGAGCGCCCGGAAGAAGTTACCGATATGCAGCGCTCCGTTAAGGGCGAGGTGGTCTCCTCCACATTCGACGAACCGGCGACCCGTCACGTTGCCGTTTCCGAAATGGTCATTGAAAAGGCCAAGCGCCTTGTCGAGCACAAGCGCGATGTGGTCATCCTGCTCGATTCCATCACCCGCCTTGGCCGCGCCTTCAACACGACAGTGCCGTCCTCCGGCAAGGTGCTCACAGGCGGCGTCGATGCAAACGCCCTCCAGCGCCCCAAGCGCTTCTTTGGGGCCGCGCGCAACATCGAAGAAGGTGGCTCTCTGACGATCATCGCAACCGCCCTGATCGACACCGGCTCGCGTATGGATGAGGTTATCTTTGAAGAGTTCAAAGGCACAGGCAACTCCGAGATCGTGCTTGACCGCAAAGTCGCCGACAAACGCGTCTTCCCGGCGATGGATATTCTCAAGTCAGGCACCCGCAAAGAAGAGCTTCTGGTCGATGCAAAAGACTTGCAAAAGACCTTCGTTCTGCGCCGTATCCTCAACCCGATGGGCACCACAGACGCCATCGAGTTTTTGCTTGGCAAACTCAAGCAAACCAAAACAAACGGCGAATTCTTCGACTCTATGAACACGTAAAACCTGTTCAAAATCAACGGGTTATGAAAAATGAGCACTATTTTTGCTTGCGCGTCTGCAAGCGGTAAGGCTGGCGTTGCAGTGGTCCGGATTTCCGGGCCACAGGCGTTTTCGGCGGCGTCACAACTGTGCGGCACACTTCCTGCGCCCCGTCAGGCGGCCTTGCGCCGTCTGCGCTCCGCGTCAGGCGAAGCGCTCGATGAGGCTTTGGTGCTGTGTTTTTCCGACAAAGCGAGCTTCACCGGCGAAGAAACTGTCGAGTTCCAGACCCACGGGTCGGTTGCCGTTGTAAACGCCCTCTTGGCCGAACTTGGCAAAATCGACGGGCTGCGCCTCGCCGAGCCGGGCGAGTTTACCCGCCGCGCCTTGGCAAATGGACGCCTCGATCTGGCCCAGGTCGAAGGTCTGGCCGATCTGATCGCCTCGGAAACCGAAGCACAGCGCCAGCAAGCGCTGCGGCTGTTTTCGGGCGGTCTGGGCGAGCTAGCGGCGCATTGGCGCGAGCGGCTCATCCGGGCAAGCGCGCTGCTCACCGTGACAATCGACTTCGCTGACGAAGAGGTGCCGGTTGATGTCTCCCCCGAAGTGCTCGCACTGATCGCCGAGGTTCAAACCGCGATGCAAGCTCAAGTCGACGGCTTTGGCGCGGCCGAGCGGATCCGCACTGGCTATGAAGTCGCGATTGTCGGCGCCCCTAATGTCGGTAAATCGACGCTTCTCAACGCCCTCGCAGGCCGCGACGCCGCCATCACATCCGAAATCGCCGGGACAACCCGCGATGTCATTGAAGTGCGCATGGAGCTTGACGGGCTGCCCGTGACCCTGCTCGATACAGCCGGCCTGAGAGAAACCGATGATACCGTCGAAAAGATCGGCGTCGCCCGCGCGATCGAGCGCGCCAAAGCCGCAGATCTGCGGGTTTTCCTCATAGAATCCAACACCAAGCCCGAGTTCGAGCCGCAAACTGACGATATCGTCGTCGCGTCCAAAGCCGACCTGTCCGGCGCGCAGGAGGGGGCTGTTTCGGGCAAAACCGGCGCTGGCGTTGCGCAGCTTGTGGCGCAGATCGGCGCGAAGCTCTCCACCAAGACCGCCAAAGCGGGTCTTGCCACCCGCGCGCGCCACAAAGAAGCGATGGAGCGCTGCTTGGGTGCGCTCGACGAAGCCGCCAAGCAGGTTGCTTTGGGGCCGGAATTCACGGATATTGCCTCAGAAGAGCTGCGGTTTTCTCTCGAAGCGCTCAACGCGCTGATCGGGCGTGTGGATGTCGAGACGGTGCTCGACGAGGTGTTTTCCAGCTTTTGCTTGGGCAAGTGAGGAGTGTTTCACGTGAAACAATTTGATGTGATTGTCGTTGGCGGTGGCCACGCAGGAACAGAAGCCGCCCACGCCTCGGCGCGCATGGGCGTTTCGACTGCGCTCGTAACCCTTCGCCAGCGCGATATCGGCACGATGTCGTGCAACCCGGCGATGGGTGGCCTCGGCAAGGGTCATCTTGTGCGCGAGATTGATGCCATGGATGGCGTTATGGGCCGAATGTCTGACAAGGGCGGGATCCAGTTTCGCTTGCTCAACCGCCGCAAAGGGCCAGCCGTGCAAGGCCCGCGCGCCCAACAAGATCGCCAGCTCTATCAAAAGGCGATGCTCGCGGAAACGCTGTCGCGCGAAAATCTGACGGTTATTGAGGGCGAAACCGTCGATTTTCTAATGACAGGCGCGCGGGTGTCCGGTGTGGTCCTCGCAGATGGCTCTGAAATCGCCGCAAAAGAGGTTATTCTCACCACAGGCACATTCCTGCGGGGGCTTATTCACATCGGCGATGTCTCCTATGCGGGCGGGCGTATGGGCGATAAGCCCTCGATCAAGCTTGCAGAGCGTATGGACGCCTTCGCGCTTCCGAAAGGCCGGCTCAAAACAGGCACTCCCCCGCGCCTCGACAGCCGCACCATCAACTGGGACATCCTCGAGATGCAGCCGGGCGATGATGTGCCAAGCCTGTTTTCCTTTCTGTCCAAGTCGCCCGAGGCAAAGCAGATCGCCTGTGGGATCACCCACACCAACGAGAAAACCCACGCGATCATTGCGGCAAATCTCGAACGCTCCGCCATGTATGGCGGCCATATCGAAGGCGTTGGCCCGCGGTATTGCCCGTCAATCGAAGACAAGATTGTGCGGTTCGCCGACAAGTCATCTCACCAAGTTTTCCTTGAACCAGAAGGGCTTAACGACACGACCGTCTATCCAAACGGGATTTCGACGTCCCTGCCCGAGTCGGTTCAGGAGGAGTATGTGCGCTCTATCGTGGGCCTTGAGGCTGTAAAAATCACCCAGCCGGGCTACGCCATCGAGTATGATTATATCGACCCGCGCGCGCTGACTTTGACGCTACGGCTCAAGGCGGTGGATGGCCTCTTTCTCGCGGGTCAGATTAACGGCACAACCGGATATGAGGAAGCGGCGGCGCAGGGTCTTGTCGCCGGCCTCAATGCAGCAAGCGCTGTTTTGGGCCGCGACCCTGTGATGTTCAGCCGATCGCAAAGCTATATCGGGGTCATGATTGATGATCTGGTGACGCGCGGGGTCGCCGAGCCTTACAGAATGTTTACCTCCCGCGCGGAATTCAGGCTTTCGCTTCGCGCTGACAATGCCGACCAGCGCCTCACGCCTTTGGCCATGTCGCTCGGCTGCGTGTCAGAGAGGCGCAAACACCACTTTGAGGCGCGCATGGAGGCGCTTGAAAAAGGCAAATCCATGCTCGAAAGAAAGCGGTTTTCACCGGGAGATGTCAAGACAACAGGGGTCCACCTCAAACATGACGGCACTCTGCGCAGCGCCTATCAGCTTTTGGCCATTCCGGAGATCAATTTTGATACATTATTGACCCTCGACAGCGGCTTTTCAGAGATTACGCCGGAAACCCGCGCTCAACTGGAAAAAGACGCCCTATACGCCAACTATCTTGAGCGGCAGCAGCGCGATGTTGACGCGATGAAGCGCGATGAAAACCTCGTGATCTCGCCCGACTTCGACTATCAGCCGCTGGACGGGCTTTCAAACGAGCTAAAATCAAAGCTGCAAGCGGCCCGCCCGCAAAATCTGGCCCAAGCGGGCCGTGTCGACGGGATGACCCCCGCCGCGCTCGCCCTTCTTCTCGCCAAAATGCGCCAGTTTCAGAAAGAGAAATCCGCATGAGCCAACTGGACGCTGTTTCACGTGAAACATTGGCAAAACTGGAGATTTACGCGCAAACACTCAAAAAGTGGAACCCGCGGATCAATCTTGTTGCCAAGTCGACCCTCGCAGATCTTTGGGAGCGTCACATTGTGGACTCCCTCCAGATCATGGCTCATATCCCCGATGGGACACATCATATAGTAGATATCGGAAGCGGCGGGGGCTTTCCGGGCCTTGTCCTTGCCATCGCGACAAGCGAAACCGATGCAGAGACCAAGGTCACAATGATCGAGAGTGATCAGAGAAAGTCTGTGTTCTTGCGCACCGTTCTAAGAGAAACCGGGGTCGCTGCCGAGGTCCTGACCGACAGGATCGAACGCGCACCGCCTCAAAACGCCGATCTTATCACAGCCCGCGCGCTGGCCGATTTAACCTCGCTTTTGGGCTTTGCCGAGCTGCACTTGAAGCCTGAGGGCGTGGCCATTTTTCTCAAGGGCAAAAACTGGCGCAGCGAGCTGGAAATTGCACAAGAAAACTGGCATTTTGAATGGAAAGAGGTCACAAGTCAGACAAGTGTTGAAGCGGTTTTACTTGTAATCAAAGGAATACATCGTGTCTGATTTGTCTCGCCCGCTTGCTCCCAAAATCATAGCAATCGCCAATCAAAAAGGCGGTGTTGGCAAGACAACGACAGCGATCAACCTCGCGGCCGCTTTGGCCGAGGCCAAGAAAAATATCCTGCTCATCGATCTGGACCCGCAAGGCAACGCCTCCACCGGCCTCGGGGTCGACCGCGAAGACCGCGCGTTTACCACCTATGATCTTTTGCTTGAGGACTCACCGCTGGATCAGATCATCCAGACGACCGAGACAAAGCGGGTCAGTATCGTTCCGGCGACGGTCGATTTGAGCTCGGCTGATATCGAGCTTTATGCCAACGAAAAACGCAACCACCTCCTCAAAGACGCGCTCAAACAGCCGGATATCGACGGGTTTGCCTTTGATTACATTTTGGTCGATTGCCCCCCCTCCCTCAATCTGCTGACGGTCAACGCGATGGTGGCGGCCGATTCCATTCTGGTCCCCTTGCAGAGCGAGTTTTTTGCGCTGGAAGGGCTGTCGCAGCTGATGTTGACGATCAGAGAGATACGCGAAGCGGCCAATCCCGACTTGCGGATCGAGGGCATTGTGCTGACAATGTATGACAGTCGCAACAATCTGTCCCAGCAGGTCGAGGCCGATGCCCGCGACAATCTCGGTGATCTGGTGTTCAAGACGGTGATTCCGCGCAATGTCCGGGTGAGCGAGGCGCCGTCTTTTGCGATGCCCGTGCTGACATATGACCCCGCCTCCAAAGGCGCGCTTGCCTATCGGGCGCTTGCAAAAGAAGTCCTTAGAAACAACGCAGTGATGAAAAAGTAGGAGATGAGAATGGCCGACAAGAAAAGCAAATCGCGCGGGCTGGGCCGTGGGCTTTCTGCGCTTATGGCCGAAATGCCCCGCGAGTCCGGGTCTCCGAAAGCCGCCGCCGAGCGCAGTGACCTCATGGTGCCGATCGAGCAGATCAAGCCAAACCCCGATCAGCCGCGCCGTCATTTCGAGACCGAAGCCTTGATTGATCTGGCCGAATCCATTCGTGAAAAAGGCGTCATCCAGCCGATCATTGTGCGCCCCTATCCCGGCCAAGAGGGTGTCTACCAGATCGTCGCCGGCGAGCGCCGCTGGCGCGCCTCGCAAAAGGCGCAACTTCATCAAGTCCCTGTTATCATTAGAGAATTTGATGATATAGAGGTGCTTGAAGTCGCCATCATCGAAAACATCCAGCGCGCCGATCTCAACCCCGTGGAAGAGGCCAGAGGCTATCGCCAGCTGATCGACAAATTCGGCCACACGCAAGAAAAGCTCGCTCAGGCCTTGGGCAAAAGCCGCAGCCACATCGCAAACCAGATGCGGCTTTTGGCGCTGCCGGACGAGGTTTTGACCCTGCTCAATACCGGGGCGCTGACAGCGGGCCATGCGCGCGCCTTGATCACGGCGGAAAACCCGGTTCTGCTCGCGCGCGAGATTGTCAAAAAGGGTCTGTCGGTCCGCGGTGCGGAGCAGCTTGTGAAAAAAGAAAGCGCTCCTGCACCAAAGCCGCGCCCCGCCCGCACGCTGGATAAAGACGCAGATACGCTCGCGCTCGAAGCCGATCTTTCGGCGGCGCTCGGGATGAAAGTCAGTCTGAATCACGCTGCAGGCGGCGAGTCAGGACAGCTTACAATACGGTATGACACGCTTGATGCGCTTGATGCGCTCTGCGCCAAACTGAGCTGATCAGTTTGGCCGCGACCAGATAAACACAAGCACACAGCCCAGTGTCACAGCCTGAATGGCAAGCACAGACAGCTTTAGCCCGATTGCGAGCGAAAGCAGAAAAACCGCACCAATAGAGACGGTTGCCATCCGTTTTGCGCTTTTGGATATCGCGCCGCGCTCTTGCCAATCGGCAATCGAAGGTCCAAATCTCGGGTGGCTCATCAGCCAGCCGTGCAGCCGCTCAGACGAGCGCGCAAAGCAAAAGGCCGCCAGCAGAAGAAACGGCACAGTCGGAACAAGCGGCAAAACAACGCCAATCCCCCCCGCGCCGAGAGAGGCAATGCCACAGATGAGCCAGACAAAGCGCATCTAATCCTCCAAGAGTTTGGAGAGCACAGAGTTCAGCACAAAGCGCCCCCTTTGCGTCGCGACAAGGCGGTCGCCCGTTTGCGTCACCATGCCAAGCTCCAAAAGCTCGGCCAAAGCGGCGGGTTTGAGCGCCCTCTTGGCAAGCGCCTCATATCGCCCAAGGCTGACCCCCTCCGACAGGCGCAGCCCCATCAGCAAAAGTTCTGTCGCCTCGTCACCATGCGTCAGCCCCTCTCGCAGCTTGTCGCCCGATCCGCGCTCGGCGGCGTCAAGCCAGGCATTTGGCTGCCGGTAAGCCTCTGTCGCAGAACGCGCCCCCGCAAGCGTGACGCGCCCGTGCGCCCCGGGTCCGATCCCGACATAATCTCCATAGCGCCAATACACCAGATTATGACGACACTCCGCCCCGACACGCGCGTGGTTTGACACCTCATAGGCCGATAGTCCCGCCGCGCCACAAACCTCCTGCGTGATCTCATACATCTCGGCGGCGTCGTCATCGTCGGGCAAATCGCGTAGTTTTCCGGCGTTGTAGCGGTCGCCAAAAGCGGTGCCTTGCTCGATGGTCAGTTGATAAAGCGAGAGATGGTCCACCGCGAGCGCCAAAGCCTCCGACAGCTCGGCGCGCCACGCCGCGGGCGTCTGTCCTTGGCGCGCATAGATCAGATCAAAGCTGACGTTTTCAAACGTATCGCGCGCAATTTGAAAGGCCGCTTGGGCCTCTTTGACAGTGTGAATCCGCCCCAAACGCCGCAAGTCAGCATCGTTGAGCGCCTGAACCCCCATAGAAATACGGCTGACCCCGGCCTGTTGATAAGCCCGAAACCGCCCCGCCTCGACAGAGCCGGGGTTTGCCTCAAGCGTCACTTCCAGATCATTGGCCACAGGCCATGTCGCCTTGATCTTTTCAATCACCCCCGCAACAACATCGGGGTTCATCAGGCTCGGCGTGCCGCCGCCAAAGAAAATGCTGGAAACAACCCGCCCCCCAAGCGCGCGCCCGTAGCGCTCGATTTCCAAAAGATAGGCTCTAAGCCACCGCAACTGGTCGATTTCGCGCACAACATGGCTGTTGAAGTCGCAGTAAGGGCACTTGGCCTCGCAAAACGGCCAATGCACATAAATGCCAAAGCCGCCATGTTCCCAATCGCTACTCAAAGCAGCCTTTCACGAGCTTATCAAAGGCGTCCTGCCGATGGCTCATCGCGTTCTTTTCTGCGGGGTCCATTTCTCCGAATGTCTGGCTTTTGCCCAAGGGTTGAAACATCGGGTCAAAGCCAAAGCCGTCTACGCCCCGCAAAGGCCAGACCACCTCGCCCCTGACTTCGCCCTCAAAGATTTCGTCGTGCCCGTCCGGCCAGGCAAGGCAGAGTGTCGCCTTAAACGCCGCAGTGCGCGGAAACGGTGCCATCTTGGTGTCAAGCAAGGTCCAGACCTTCTCCATGGCAATGCCAAAGTCGCGCCCGTTCGGCGTTTCGGCCCAGTCCGCCGTGTAAACGCCGGGCGCACCGTCCAGCGCATCCACAACAATCCCGCTGTCGTCGCTCAGAGCGGGCAGCCCCGTCGCCTTCGCGGCAAAATGTGCCTTGATCCGCGCATTGCCGACAAAACTATCTTCGGTTTCATCTGGCTCTTCTAGCCCATGCTCCGCCGCCGAGCTGACCTTGACGCCAAAAGGCGCCAACAGCTCGGCGATTTCGCGCAGCTTGCCTTTGTTGTGGCTCGCGATAACCAGATGATCTCCGTCAAACTTACGCACTTGTCGCCGCCTTCTGAAGCGCAACAAGCTCGCTGACGCCCTTTTCGGCGAGGTCCATCAGCTCGTTCATTTGTGCGCGGCTAAAGACCTGGCCTTCTGCCGACATTTGAACTTCGATCAGCTTCTTCGTGCCTGTCATGATGAAGTTTCCGTCAACGCCGGCTTCGCTGTCTTCAGGATAATCCAGATCAAGCACAGGCTGGCCCGCATAGATACCGCAAGACACAGCCGCCACCGGGTCGATCAGCGGATCGGTGATCACCGCGCCGGTTTTCATCAGTTTGTTCACAGCCAGCTTGAGCGCGACCCAGCCGCCCGTGATCGCGGCACAGCGCGTGCCGCCGTCAGCCTGAATCACGTCGCAGTCAATCGTGATCTGGCGTTCGCCAAGCGCAACACGGTCAACGCCGGCGCGCAACGAGCGGCCAATCAGCCGCTGGATCTCGACAGTGCGCCCGCCCTGCTTGCCCGCCGTGGCCTCGCGGCGCATCCGGCTCGTGGTCGAGCGTGGCAGCATCCCGTATTCTGCCGTGACCCAGCCAAGCCCCGAGCCTTTCACAAACGGCGGAACCCGCTCCTCCAGCGTTGCGGTGCAGAGCACATGGGTGTCCCCCACTTTGATCATGCAAGAGCCCTCCGCGTGTTTGGTGACATTTGTCTCGATGGTGACATCGCGCATTTGGTCTAGGCTTCGGCCGGAAGGTCGCATCACAAAATCCTTTTGTTGGTCCTGTTGGGATACAAGGCCCAAGCCCCATAACACAAGCCCGATTGACCTTTTGTGGCGCGTGGTTCTTAAATGCTGCGCGAGGAAGACCGAAATGAGCGACAATTCACAGCTTCTATCCGAAATGAACGACCGGACCCGCGAGGTGTTCCGGCGCGTGGTGCAGGGCTATCTTGATTCAGGCGATCCCGTCGGGTCGCGCACGCTCACCCGCACCATGAGCGAAAAGGTCAGCGCCGCAACGGTCCGCAATGTGATGTCAGACCTTGAGTTCATGGGCCTTCTCGGCAGCCCCCATACCAGCGCAGGCCGCATTCCGACACAGCAAGGCCTGCGGATGTTTGTCGATGGCCTGCTGGAAGTGAACGAGCTGGAAACCACCGACCGCCAGCGCATTGACGAGACCATGGGCCGCAATGTCGGCGACGTCGGCGGCCTTCTCGACCGGGTGGGCGCCGCGCTTTCGGGCGTCACGCAGGGCGCCTCTCTCGTGCTCGCGCCCAAGCATGAAGCCGCCATCAAACATATCGAGTTCGTCCCCCTCGCCGCCGACCGTGCGCTTGTGGTTCTCGTTTTTTCCGACGGTCATGTCGAAAACCGCGTGTTCAACCCGCCCCTCGGCGCAACGCCAAGCTCGATGCGCGAGGCCGCCAATTTTCTCAACGCGCTGGCCGAGGGCAAAACCCTCACAGAGCTTGGCACAACCATCCGCCGCGAAATCGACAGCCGCCGCCAGGAGATCGACGTTCTGGCGCGCCAGCTGGTCGACAGCGGCCTCGCCGTGTGGGAGGGACAGGGCGAAAGCTACGAGCGCCTGATCGTCCGTGGCCGTGCCAATCTGATCGAGGATTCCGAGGTCGAGGGCTTTGAGCGGATCAAAACCCTGTTTGACGACCTCGAGCGCAAGCGCGATATCGTCGAATTTCTGCAACTCACCGAAGAAGGCGAGGGTGTGCGCATTTTTATTGGCTCAGAGAACAAACTTTTTTCACTTTCGGGTTCCTCTTTGGTTGTCTCTCC
>JAHBAM020000003.1 GCA_018500125.2 Roseobacter sp.
GCGGCTCACTTTCTCATGAATGCGGATCGTCTCCGCCACCTGCGCGCCGATGGTCTGGATCGGGTTGAGCGCCGTCATCGGCTCCTGAAACACCATACCAACCTCGTTGCCGCGCACACCGCAGAGCGCCGCCTCCTCAAGCTGGAGCATCTCCTGCCCGCCGAGCGTCACACGGCCCGTCGCCTCTGCGCCCTCGGGCAAAAGCTGCATCACAGACAGCGCCGTCAGTGACTTGCCAGACCCGCTCTCGCCAATAATCCCGACAATCTGCCCCGCCTCCACCGCGAAAGACACATCGCCCAAAATCGGGGTGCCGTTGATCGAAAGCCCGAGCGCCTCTACCTCCAACAGGCTCATCGCTTCGCCCTCCTGAGCCTTGGGTCAAGCGCATCGCGCAAGCCATCGCCCAAAAGGTTCAGCCCCAAAACCGTAAGCAAGATCGCAAGGCCCGGAAAAACCGCCAGATGCGGCTTGAAGCTGAACATCGTCTGGCTCTCCGCCAGCATCCTGCCCCAGCTCGGCGTCGGCGGCTGCGCGCCAAGCCCGACATAGCTCAGGCCCGCTTCGGCCAGAATACCGAGCGAAAACTGGATCGTCCCCTGCACAATCAACAGATTGGCCAGATTGGGCAGAATATGCTCAAAGCTGATCCGCGCCGCGCCCTTGCCCGCCACCCGCGCCGCCAGAACATAATCGCGCGTCCAAAGGCTCAAGGCCGCGCCCCGCACCAGCCGCGCAAAGACAGGGATATTGAAAATCCCGATGGCGATAATGGCGTTCACAGCGCTCGCGCCAAACACCGCCGTGATCATGATCGCGATGAGCAGGCTCGGAAAGGCAAACACAAGGTCGTTGCCCCGCATGATCACCTCGTCCAGAAGCGTTCCCCGCCGCGCCGCCGCCGCCAGCCCGAGCGGCACCCCAAGCAGCATCCCGATCCCCACAGCCACCACAGCCACAGCAATAGAGGTCCGCGCGCCCACCATAATCATAGAGAAAATATCGCGGCCAAAATGGTCGGTGCCAAACAAATGCGCCGCACTCGGCGCCTTGAGCTTGTTGGGGATATCAAGGCCCAAAACGTCATAGGGCGTCCAGACAAAACTCACGAGCGCCGCCAGCACAAAGACCGCGCTCAGCACAGCCCCGATCAGAAGCGCGCGGCTCACGCCCCCACCCTCAGGCGCGGGTCCACCAGCGCATAGGCCAGATCAACCAGAAAATTCACCAAGATCACGGCAAAAACCAGAAGCATCACCACGCTCTCCACCACAATCAGATCGCGCGCCGCAATCGACTGGAACACAAGCCGCCCGAGGCCAGGCAGGTAAAACACATTCTCGATGATGATCGCGCCGGCCAGCAAAAAGGAAAACTGCAAGCCGATGATCGTCAGCACAGGGATCAAAGCATTGCGCAACGCGTGCCGCCGCAAGGCCTGCCGCCGGCTCAGCCCCTTGGCCCGTGCCGTGCGGATATAATCCTCCCCCAAACTGTCCAGAAGCGAAGAGCGCATCACCCGCGCAAGGATACTCGCCTGCGGCAAGGCCAGCGCAATCGCCGGCAGCGTCAAACTCTTCACAGCCGGCCCAAAGCCCGCCTCCCAGCCGGCAAAGCCCCCCGCCGAAAACCAGCGCAGGTTGATCGCAAACAACAGCACCATCAACATCGCAAACCAGAAATTCGGGATCGCAACCCCGAGCTGCGTCACCCCCATCACCAGCAGATCCCCGAAGCGGCCGCGCTGGCTCGCCGCCCAGATCCCCGCCGGAAAGGCAATCAGCGTCGACAGCGTCAGCGCATAAACAGCCAGCGGCAGCGAAATCCACATCCGCTCGCCAATCATCTCGCTCACAGGCGTGCGATAGGTATAGGAGGTGCCAAAATCCCCCTGCATCATCCCGCCAACCCAAGACAGATAGCGCTCCAAAAGCGTCCCGTTCAGTCCAAGCTGCTCGCGCAACGCCGCCAGAGTGTCCTCCGCGGCGTTCAAGCCCAGCATATAGGCCGCCGGATCGCCCGGCACGACCTCGACAAACAGAAAGATCACAACAGAGGCCACAGCCAGCGAGACCAGCAACGACACAAGGCGTCTGGCCACAAACCCTAGCATCGGCTCCGCCCCGTCATCCGTGCCTCACCCTGTCTTTTTTATTGCTATAAATATCCAATTCCAGCGCCCGCAAAGCGCGCAGGCGCTGGAATTGTGCTTCACTCAGCCCAGTATACGCCGGTCATATCATTGGCCTGCGTTGGCGCATTCTCCCAAAGCCCGCGCACAGCCGCCTTGGCAATGGTCGGAATGGCGAGCTGGAAAAGATAGCCGTTCACATAATCACCCGAAATCTTGCGCTGCATCTGGCCCAGAAGCGCGCTGCGCTTGGCCAGGTCGGCCTCGGCCTCAAGTGCGCTGTTCATCGCCTGAAACTCCGCATCATCATACTGGAAGTAATAATCGGGCCGCGCATAGATCCCGATGTCCATCGGCTCGGTATGGCTCACAATGGTGAGGCCATAATCCTTGCCCTTGAAGACTTCCTCCAGCCACTGCGCCCACTCCAGATTGGTGATCTCGGTCTCAATACCCACCTCTCTGAGCTGTGCGGCAATAATCTCCCCGCCACGGCGCGCATAAGAGGGCGGCGGCAGCTTGAGCGTGGTGGTGAAGCCCTCAGCAAAGCCCGCCTCCGCCAGCAGGGCTTTCGCCTTCTCGGGGTCATAGGCGCTCTCGCCCGTCAGATCGACATAATCAGGGTTGTGCGGCGCAAAATGCGTGCCGATCGGCGTGCCAAGGCCAAACATCGCCCCGTCAATAATAGCCTGACGGTCAATCGCATGGGCCAGTGCGGCGCGCACCTTCACATTGTCAAACGGCGGCATCTTGTTGTTGGTCGAAAGGATCGTTTCGCCCTCGGTGTTCCCCACAATCACCTGAAAGCGCGCATCCGCCTCAAACTGTGGCACATTCTCGGGCGCAGGATAGCCCGCAAACACATCCACATCCTCCGCCATCACAGCGGCAAAGGCCGCCGTCGGGTCGGAAATAAACTTGAAAGTCACCTTATCAAGCTTGGCAGGCGTGCCCCAATACTCGGGGTTGCGCGCCAGCGTGATGTTGTCGCCCTGCACCCAATTGTCAAATTTGAACGCCCCGGTGCCCACAGGCGCCTGCTTGATATTTTCGATGCTCTCGGGCGCCACAATCACAGCATCCCCCCAGGCAAGGTTAAACAAAAGCGAGCCATTGGGCGCGCTCAGGGTGATCTTCACTGTGCCGGCGTCCACGGCCACGACCTCGGCAATGCTGCCAAACAGCGCCTTCTGCGCATTGGCGCTGTCCTCGGCGCGCGCCCGATCGAGCGAGAATTTCACATCCTCCGCATCCATCGTGGTCCCGTCGTGAAACATAACGCCACTGGCCAGCTTGAAGGTATAGCTCAGCCCGTCGTCCGAAATCTCCCAGCTCTGCGCAAGACCGGGGATGATCGACCCATCCGAAGCAAACCGCGTCAGCCCCTCAAAGACGTTCGAATACAAAACACTGTCAATCGCCCCGGCCGCCGCAGAGGTCGGGTCCAGATGCGGCGGCTCAAGCTGCATCGCCAGCGTGATATCGCTTTTGGCCGCAGCCGCACCAGCCACCATGACCGCCAAAGCGCTGGCGGTTGCATATTTCAGAAATGTCATAGGCTCTCTCCCTGTCCTCGGGCTGCTCCCCAACCCGCTTGGCCCAAGTTTGCCCCGCAAGAGCAGGAGTCTTCAAGTCCAAACTCGCGCCCCGCCCGGCAAAGGGGCAGCGAGGTCACCCTTTTTTATTGCCTAAAATATCCAAATCCCGCCGCCGCCCCACGCGCCACACCGACCATAGCACCAGCACCGTAAGGTGCGCATTCACTGCGCACCTTCTTTAACCTGTGTGCGCATTCACTGCGCACCTCTCTTAACCTGTGTGCGCAGTCTCTGCGCACCTCTCTCAACCTGCGTGCGCAGTCTCTGCCCCACCACCGCACGCCCCGTTAACCCGATTTCCTAAACAAAAGTTAACGTTCAGGCGGTGCACGCCCGGTGCACGCATCGTGCACGCATATCACCCCCCCCGACTCAGGGCTTTTTGAGGCCGTTAACCCTGCGGGGCGCTGCGTTAACTTTCCCGCCCGTGAAGCAGGTCCAAAAGGCTCAGCGCCATCACCTGCGCACTGTGCACCATGTCGTCAATTCCGATATATTCATCCGGCTTATGCGCAAGGTCGAGTATCCCCGGCCCATAAGCAATGCAGTTCTTCAGCCGCCCGATCCGGTCAATATGCTTTTGGTCATACGTCCCGGGCGAAACAACATAATCCGCCTCGCGCCCCATCACATCGGCAATCGCGCGCGCCACAGATTGCACCACAGGCGCGCTCTTTTCGGTCATGCTCGGCAAGACCCGCTGCAACTCGCGCACATCATAGCTGAAGTTCTCCCGCTCCGCCTGCACATGGCGCAATAGCCCGTGGATTTCCTCCTGCACCTCGTCAATATCTTCCTCGATCAGAAAGCGACGATCAATCACCATCCGGCAGCTGTCAGGCACGCAAGGGCTTGGCAAACCAGTATAATCTGCCGCCTGCTCGGCCTCCCCGCCATGGATCGAATTGATGTTCATCGTGCTCTGTTTCGCCCCTTCCGGCACAACAGGCATATCGGTGCGTTTGAGCGCCAAAGCGGGGAAAAGCGAGCGCTCCATCTCGCTCACAACCGCCCCCATATGGCGCACCGCGCAATCGCCCAGAAAGGGCATGGAGCCATGGGCAATCTCGCCATAGGTCTCGATTTCGGCCCACCAGACCCCCCTGTGCCCAAGGCAAATCCGGTCATGCCCCAGCGGTTCCGGGATGATCACATGATGCACTTTTTCGGGGTTAAAATAGCCCTTTTCCGCCAAATAAGCGACGCCGCCAAAGCCGCCACTTTCCTCGTCTGCGGTGCCCGATATCTCGATAGCCCCTGCAAAATCAGGGCAAATCTCGATAAACGCTTCCGCCGCAATGATGCTCGCCGCCAAGCCGCCTTTCATATCGCAGGCGCCGCGCCCGTAGACCTTCCCGTCAATGACCTCGCCGCCAAACGGGTCACGCGTCCAGCCGCGCCCCACTTCGACAATATCGATATGGGAGTTGAAATGCACACATTCCCCCGCCCGCGGCCCCTCCTTGCGCGCGACGATGTTGTAGCGCGGATAACGGTCCGAATCGCCCAAAGCGCCCTTGGCGCGGATAAGCTCTGTCTGGAAACCTTTCTTTAACAACCGACGGTCAAGATACTCACAAATCTCGCGATAGTTTTCCCCCGGCGGATTGAGCGTCGGAATTTTTATGAGGTCACAACACAGCTCCACAAGATCATCCCGCCGTGCGGCAATCTCTTCGCTCAAACGGTCAGCCAGGCTCATAGCGCATCTCCTTTGAGACGCACTATGCGAAGCTCGCTGACCATGTTCAAGGCTGGGTTAAAGCGCGCCTTCGGCCGCCGCGCGAATCGCGCGGATGTTTTCGCCGTAAACCTCGGGCTTTTGCACCGAGCCGCCACGAAACACAGCAGACCCCGCCACAAGCACATCCGCCCCCGCTTCGGCCATCAAAGGCGCGGTGTTTGCGTCCATCCCGCCATCAATCTCGATGTGAATGTCACGGTCCCCAATCATCGCGCGAAGCGCGCGCACCTTGTCGGTCATGTCGATATACTTCTGCCCGCCAAAGCCGGGGTTGACCGTCATAACGCAAATTAAGTCAGTCAAATCAAGTAGATGCGCAACCGCCTCCGCAGGCGTTCCAGGGTTGAGCGCCACACCCGCCTTCATCCCCGCGCCCTTGATAGCCTGCAATGTGCGGTGAATATGCGGCCCCGCCTCGATATGCGCAGTGAGCACATCGGCCCCCGCATCGGCATAGGCGTCGATATACTGGTCCACCGGCGAAATCATCAGATGAACATCCATCACCGTCTTCACGTGCGGGCGAAACGCCTTCACAGCCATCGGCCCGAAGGTGAGGTTGGGCACAAAATGCCCGTCCATCACATCAATATGAACCCAATCCGCGCCCTGCGCCTCGATCGCCTGAATTTCCTGCCCGAAATTGGCAAAATCCGCGCTCAGGATCGAAGGGGCAATTTTGATAGACCGATCAAACATCAAGCGCTCCACTGTCATAACGCGCCGCCATCTCGTCCAGGCTCAAGGGCGTGATCTTGCCCGCCTGACCCGCCGTGCCAAAGCGCTCGAAACGGTCAAGACAGACCTCCTCCATCGCCTGCATCGCAGGGATCATAAACTTGCGGGGGTCAAATTCCTTGGGCATATCCTTGGCAATCTTGCGCCATGTGCCGGTGATGGCCATACGGTTGTCGGTGTCGATATTGACCTTGCGCACACCAGACTTGATCCCGCGCTCGATCTCTTCCACAGGCACACCGTAAGTCTGCGGCATCTCGCCGCCAAAATCATTGATAAGGTCTTGAAGATATTGCGGAACCGATGAGGAGCCATGCATCACCAGATGCACATTCGGGATCTTCGCATGGATCTCTTCAATCCGCTTGATCGCAAGGGTTTCCCCCGTCGGTTTCTTGGAAAACTTATAGGCGCCATGGCTTGTGCCGCAGGCAATCGCCAGCGCATCCACCTGCGTGAGCTTCACAAATTCGGCCGCCTCTTCCGGGTCGGTCAGAAGCTGGTCCTCGCTGAGCTTGCCGCTCGCGCCCGAGCCGTCTTCCTCTGCGGCTTCCCCGGTCTCAAGGCTGCCCAGAACGCCAAGCTCGCCCTCCACAGACGCCCCGACCCAATGCGCCATCCGCGCGACTTTCTTGGTGATATCGACATTATAGTCCCAGTCCGCCGGCGTCTTCATATCCGCCTCCAGCGAGCCGTCCATCATCACGCTGGTAAAGCCGTGCTTGATCGCGGAAAGACAGGTCTGCTCGTTGTTGCCATGGTCCTGATGCATACAGAGCGGAATAGCAGGATACATCTCCGCCAGCGCCCGAATGATATGAGACAGCATCACATCCCCCGCATAGGCCCGCGCGCCCCGACTCGCCTGCATGATCACCGGCGCATTGGCCTTCTCGGCCGCCTTCATAATGGCGAGCCCCTGCTCCATATTGTTGATATTGAAAGCCGGCACGCCATAGTCGTTTTCAGCAGCATGATCGAGCAATTGGCGGAGCGTGATAAGAGCCATCAGGAACCTCGTGATATGATAAGCAGATGTGCGCCTGCTTATCACGCCTCTCCCCGAAAGAGCCAGCCCGTTCGCAAAAACAAACCACCCGAAAACAACACCGCCCTGCTGTTTTTCTTTCCAGAAATATCCCGGGGGTGCGGGGGCTGGCCCCCGCTCCGGTCGGATGGCCCAAAGGGCCATTCGAAATCAGCCCTGATAATAGTCCTTCACGCTGCTCACTTCTTCGCTCGAGCCAAAAACAAGCGGCGTGCGCGCATGAAGCTCGGGCGCGCTCTTGTCCAGAATCCGCAGCTCCCCGTCATGGGCCTGCCCGCCGGCCTGCTCGATCAAAAAGGCAATCGGCGCACATTCATAAAGCATCCGTAAGCGCCCGTTTTCATAGCCTTTGCGCGCATCCGCAGGATAGAGAAACACCCCGCCCCGCGTCAGGATGCGGTGGGTTTCCGCCACAAGGCTCGCCACCCAGCGCATATTCATACTCTTGCCCTTCGGCCCGGTCTCGCCCGCCTCACAGGCTTCAATATAGGCCCTCGCACCGGGCACCCAGTGGCGGCGGTTGCTGGCGTTGATCGCGTATTCCTTGGTCGCTTGAGGGATTTGCTTGCCGCTCTCCACAAGGATAAACTCCCCGCTGGCCGGGTCCATCGCATAGATCAGCACACCCGCGCCAAAGGTCACAGCCATGCCGGTTTGCGGCCCGAAGACAATATATCCCCCCGCCACCTGCTCCCGTGCTGGGCGCAAAAAGCTCTCCTCTGCGCCCTCTTTGGCCTCAAAAATCGAAAAAATAGTCCCGATCGAGACATTCACATCAATGTTGGACGAGCCATCCAGCGGGTCGATCGCCAGCGCATATTTCCCCGCCCCGAGGTCGAGCACGCCCTCTTGCTCCTCAGAGGCATAGTAGCGCACCGCCGTGTCGCGCAGCGCGGCTTCAAACATCTCATCCGCCATCACATCCAGCGCTTTTTGCCCGTCGCCATCACTGTTTTCGCCTACTTCCTCGCTGAGCGACGCGCCCAGCGCGCCCCGCGCAATGATCGCGGCCACCTCACGGCCAACACGGGTCAGCGCCTCCATCACAGGCAGCAAATCGGCGGGAATATGATCGGATGAAAGCGGCATGGGCTGATTCCTTTAAACTGTCTCCTCTCCCTATCACAGATTTCTGGCAGGAATTGAATCCCCTGTTCCGTCGCAACGTCACGGCCACCGCCGTCGCGAAACAGGCTTGGAGTTCTCGCCGTCTCACGGTTAGGCTGGCGCAAAACAAAACGGGAGGAGGCCCCAATGCAGGGCATGATGATGCAGCAAGCGCTGCTGGTCAGCGATATTCTGAGCTACGCCGCCGATGCACATGGCGACAGCGAGATCATTTCCGTGCGCACAGAGGGCGACCTTCACCGCCAGACCTACCGCGAAACAGCGGCCCGCGTGGCCCAGCTCGCCCATGCGCTCAAAGCACAAAACATCCAGACAGGCGACCGCGTGGCGACACTGGCGTGGAACGGCCATCGCCATTTTGAGCTATACTATGGCGTCTCGGGCATCGGCGCGGTCGTGCATACGATCAACCCGCGCCTGTCTCCCGAACAGCTCATCTATATCGTCAACCACGCCGCCGATAAGATGCTCTTCACCGATGTCACATTTGTGCCCCTGCTTGAGGCTGTGAAAGATCACCTGCCCCAAGGCCTCACCTACGTGGTCATGACGGACCGCGCCCATATGCCGGAAAACACCCTTGGCGCGCTCTGCTATGAGGAGCTGCTCATGGACCAGCCCACAAAAATCGACTGGCCGCAAATGGACGAAAACACAGCCGCCGCGCTCTGCTATACCTCCGGCACAACAGGCAACCCAAAGGGCGCGCTCTACTCGCACCGCTCCACAGTGCTGCACGCGCTCTATGTCACGCTCGTGCTCGGCGCCGGCTACCCGCCCGCCTCAAAGATCCTTCCGGTCGTGCCCCAGTTTCACGTCAACGCATGGGGTCTGCCCTATGCCGCGCCGCTCATGGGCCACTCTCTGGTGATGCCGGGCGCAGCACTGGACGGCCCGAGCCTCTTTGCCCTCATGAACAGCGAGAAGGTTTTTTCCGCTTGGGGCGTGCCAACGGTCTGGCAGGGCCTCATGGCTGAGATCAAGGCCCAAGGCCACAAGCCCGAGGGCTTTAGCGAAGTCGTGGTCGGCGGCTCCGCCGCCCCACGCTCGATGATCGAAGGCTTTGAGAGGCTCGGGGTCGATGTCGTCCACGCCTGGGGCATGACCGAAATGAGCCCGATCGGCACCCACGGCAAAATGCCTGAATGGGTCAAGTCGAAAAGCTTTGACGAGCAAATCGACAAAAAGTCCCTTCAGGGCCGCCGCATCTTCGGGGTTGATCTCAAGATCAACGACGAAGACGGCAACCGCCTGCCCCATGACGGCGAGGCCGCAGGCGAGCTGTTTGTGCGCGGCAACGGGATCATCTCGGGCTATTTCAACAATGAAGACGCCAGCAAGGCCGCCTTTGACGCCGAGGGCTGGTTTGGCACCGGCGACATCGCCAGCATTGATCCAGAAGGCTTCCTCAACATTCAGGACCGCGCCAAAGATCTGGTCAAATCGGGCGGCGAGTGGATCAGCTCGATTGATCTGGAAAACACCGCCGTCTCCCACGAGGGGATCGCCAGCTGCGCCGTCATCGCAATACCCCACCCCAAATGGGACGAACGGCCCGTTCTGGTCGCCGTGCCCGCAGGCGAGGCCCGCCCGAGCCTTGATGCGCTGCACGCGCATATGGGCGAGCATTTTGCCAAATGGCAGCTGCCCGACGATCTGGTCTGGGTTGACGCCCTGCCCCTGACGGCCACGGGCAAAGTGAGCAAGCTCACCCTCAGAGCACAATTTAAAGACTATATTCTCCCGGAGCTGCGCCCATGATGACCCCTTCCTCTCTGTTTGATCTCACAGGCAAGGTCGCGCTTGTCACCGGCGGCGCCACAGGCATTGGCCGCATGGCCGCCGAGGGCCTTGTCGCCGCCGGCGCGCGCGTGCTCATTGCCTCGCGCAAGGCCGAGGCCTGCGAGGCCGTCGCCGCCGAGCTGAACGCCATGGGCTATGGCGGACAGGCCGAAGGCTTTGGCGGCGATGTCGCCTCCGAAGAGGGCATCACCGCTCTGGTCACCGAGGTGCAAAACCGCACCGACAGGCTGCATATCCTGATGAACAACGCAGGCCGCTCCTGGGGCGCGCCGATGGGCCAGCATCCCTATGACGCTTGGGACAAGCTCCTCAAACTCAATGTGCAAGGTATGTTTCACCTGACACAATCGCTGCTGCCCCTGCTGCTCAAGGCTGCCAGCTTTGAAGACCCCGCCCGCGTGGTCAATGTCGGCTCCGTCATGGGCGAGGTGCCCAAAGGCACAGCGACCTATTCCTACGCCGTGTCCAAAGGCGCTGTGCATCACATGACCCGTGTGCTCTCCAATGATCTGGCCCCCGAGTTCATCACGGTAAACGCCATCGCGCCGGGGCCTTTCCCGTCCAAAATGACAGATTTCGCCCTCGGGTCCGAAGAGGGCCGCGCAGAATCAGCCAAAGGCGTGCCCTTGGGCCGCGTCGGA
>JAHBAM020000048.1 GCA_018500125.2 Roseobacter sp.
CGCCCGCGCGCTCAACACAACCAAAGGGTCGTTTTACTGGCACTTCCGCGACGTGCCCGCCTTTCAACAGCAGATGTTGACCCATTGGGAAGAGGCCGCGCTCACAGGTCTGATCGCAGAAATCGAAGGACAAGCCTCTCCCCATAAGGCGTTGCAGAAATTTGTGCATCTGGTCGCTGATCCTGACGACACAACCGCAGCGATACGGGCCTGGGCACACTCCGATCCATCGGTCGTCCAAGCGCTCGCCGACATCGACAGAGCGCGCCAGAAATATCTCGCAGCCCTGCTCAAGCGCGCCGGCGTCAGCAACCCAGACATCGCCAAAGCGCTCTACAGCGCCGCCATCGGCGCCCAGATTTTGCCCCAGACAGAAGACAGCGCAACGCGCGCCTCTCTGGATACCCTGATCGATCTCATTCTGGCGCTCCGGTGAGGCCGATCCGTCACAGCCTCACCGCCCTTGCCCTGCTCATCGGGCTGGCAACGCTCCCCGCCTGCCAAGCAGACGATCCCCCGGACCGCGGCGCCGGACCAGAGAAAACATGGGTCTTGCAAGACATTGATGGAAAACCCTTTCCCGCGCGGGCAACGCTTGAGTTCCCCGAAGCAGGCCGGCTCGCCGGCACAGCCCCCTGCAATCGCTACTTTGGAACACTTGCGCTGCCCTACCCGAACTTTGATGCAAAAGGGATCGGCGCCACCAAAAGGGCCTGCCCGGATTTGGCCGCCGAAGGGCTGTTTTTTGCGGCTCTGGAAAAGATGACCCGCGTAGAAATCTCGGGTGATACGCTCGTGCTCAGCACCGATACAGGCGCAGAAATGCGCTTCACAGCGGAGTGATCCGCCGCTCAAAAACGCTCAAAAACCGCGCCCGCGCATCTGGCAGAGGCTTTGTGCTCAGCTCAGGCGCAAGATGCTCGGCCAAAAAATACCCCGTCAGCCGCAGGCCCGCCGCCACATCCGCATCCCCCGCATCGCCCTGACCCAAGAGAACCGGCGGCAGCACCAAGAGCTTGCTCGCCCAGTCGCCCGCGCCCTCTGCGGTCACAGCGCGCCCCGTCTTGGGCGAAACATAAGCGAGTCCGTCCTCGGCGCCGGTGACGGCACAAGATGTCAGATCAAGCCCGAAGCCAAGCTCTTCCAAAAACGCCAGCTCCCATTTGAGGTAGGCCAGCGGCCAGATGTCATCCTGCCCCAGAAGGTCCATCAGGGCCTCGGTGCGCCGATACAGCGGCAAGTGCACCTCCCGCTCGGGCAAAGCGTAGCGCAGCAAAGCCGTCACCGTGTTCAGCCCGGCCAAAGCGAGGCGCGACCCCATCACCTGGGCCGAGCGCGAGCGCATGAGTTCGGCGCTAAAGCTCCCGAGATGCTCCTCAAGCCGTGCCCGCCACATCAGATCAAGCTGGGCACCGGGCTGCAAGACCGGCGCCATCTTGCGACTCGCCCCGCCCCGCACCACACCCGAATGCAAGCCGCGCTCGGGCGTCAAAACGTCGAGAATGGCGCTGCTTTCGCCATGGGGCCGCACGGCCAGTAAAATTCCGGTGTCACGCCATTCCATAGGCGTGAGACTAGCGCGTCACAACGCCCTCTGCGAGCCATTTATCAAAGACGGCCAGCACCGCATCACTGAAGCCTATATCGTTGATATGACAGTCAAGTTCATGTGCGCTCACCGTTTCGGGCATATGCTGGCGCATCGCGTCCATAAAGGCTGCAAGGCCTTCGCCATCATGCAAGGGCGCGCCGTCACGGTCCCATTCGTTACAGCCCCGCAGCGGCAAGAAAACCTCGGTTGGCCCGACCGCCTGAGCCAGCTTGCCACAGATCTCTTCAGCCACTTCGCGGCGGTCCTGCGCCCCGATCATCGCCGAGCTGAGCAAGCGGTTGTGCGCATGGGTCTCATAGCCCGCAAGCCGCGCAGGCGGCGCCTGCCAGCCGACAAAATCGACCAGATCATAACAGCCCGGCGCAATCATCTGTGGCACGCCATTGCGCCCTGCATGGGTCAAACGGTCCGCCCCGGCGGTGATGTTGGAGCCAAAATGGTGGTTGGTCACTTCCTGCGGCGCAAAATCCATCACAGCAGCAAAAGCGCCCTCTGCGGCCAGCCCCTCAAAGGCGCGCCCGCCCATCCCTGTGGCATGAAACACCGCCACTTCAAAGCCGCGCTCCTCCAGCGCCGGCTTGAGCGCCACCATATAGCGCAGCACGGTTTTGCCAAAAGAGGTCATACCGATCAGCGGCTTGTCCCATTTGGGCGCCTCCACAGCCCGCGCCGCACCAAGCACAGCGCCCGCCGCTTGGCTGAGAGAGGATTTGCAAACCGAATTCAGCCCGTAAAGCCCGCCCCCCCATAAAATCATCTGGATATCGGGGGCCAACCGCTCGGGCGGCAACATGGCCGAAAAAGACACCGTGGACACCACATATTTGGGAACGCCAAGCGGCAGCGCCGCGCAGAGATCAAGCGCAAGATCCGTGCCCATCGATCCGCCCAACACAATCACCCCGTCAAACTTCGCCGCGCGGTGCAGCGTGAGCGCCAGCGCCGAAGCGCCATCCGCCATAATTTGCATCGCAACATTCTCATCCCCCGCCGCGATCGCGGCTGTGATCGAGCTGCCCCCCGCCTCGGCCACCTCATGCTTGGAGTAATCTGTCGGCTGTGACGGCTCGCCCAATACGCTCACATCCATTGTCGCCACCTGCCCGCCCTGCGCACGGATCACCTCGGCCAAATAGCCAAGCTCGTCGTCTTTGGTGTCATAGGTGCCCACAATGAGGATTGTCTTGTCTTGGCTCATCTCATCTCTCCATAAAGGCTTCTGCCAGTTTCAACGCCGTTGCATTGGCCCGCGCGGCGCGCAAAGCCGTGTTTGGCTCGCCCCTGCGGGTCATAAACCAACCGGGGTAGGTAAAGGCGCGCAGCATCAGGAACAGGTCCAGCTCTTGCGCCTCGATCATGGCACGCGCCGCATAGCCCTCGCAGAGCGCCGCGCGTATCTCAGGGTAATCAGGCTTGTCCATATAGCGCAAAAGGAATGTCGCAAGCTCAAAGACACGAAAGCCATACCCGCCATCGTCAAAATCAATCAGACCCGGAGTTTCCCCGTCCCACATCACATTCTGACCGACGAGGTCGGCATGGATAAGACCGTAATCAAGAGTGCTCTCAGCCTGCGCCAGCATCGCATCCGCCTTGGCGCGCGCCGCCAACAGCAAGTCGCGCTCGCCCGCGCCCAGATCAGGATGCTCCCAAAACCGCCCCCAAAGCGGGGCATCGCCCAAAAGCCCGGCGCGGTCCCAAGCGGGGCGCACAAAGCCCGCAGGCGGCACCCAAAGATCACAGGCCTGATGCAAAGCCGCCATCGTTGCGCCCAGCCTATGGCAAAACGCGGGCCGCTCGCTCACACCATCCATCTCTCCGGGCGGCCCCAAAGGCGCGCCGTCAACCCATGTCACCACACTGACGAGCTGGCCTTCAACCGCCGCAACATACCCGCCCGAAGGCAAGCCAACAGCCCGCGGCACAGGCAAGCCGGCCTCCGCCAGCGCACCGATCCACGCCAGCTCGTGGCGCAGCTCCTCTTTGCTGCGATAGCCGATACGGTGCAACCGCAGCGCATAGGTCTCGCCCGCCTCCACCCGATACACCAGATTTTCCCGCGCCGCCGCAAGCGTGATCCGGGGGCGGTCAAACCCCCAAAGTCGGGCCGCCTGTGCCGCGCGCTCCAAGCTCAAAGCTGGATCCAGGCGGTTTTCAGATCGACATATTTTTCGATCGCATGAAGCGATTTGTCATGCCCGTTGCCCGACTGCTTTACGCCGCCCAAAGGCACGGTATTGTCCGAGCCGCCATAGGTGTTCACATGAACAATCCCCGCCCGAATACCATGCACCATCCGATGCGCACGGCTCAGATTGGCCGTCCAGACCCCCGCCGAAAGGCCATAGTCGGTCCCGTTGGCAAGGCTCACCGCCTCGGCATCGCTCTCAAACGCCGTGACCGCAAGCACAGGACCAAAGACCTCGTTTTGAAAGACAGTGTGGCCCCGCTCCACGCCTGTCAGGATCGTCGGGGCCATATAATAGCCGCCCGTGTCCTCGCGTATCCGTCCCCCGCCCGTCACAGCCTCCGCGCCCTCGGCCAGCGCCTTTTTGACAAACCCGAGATTGCCCTCAAGCTGCGCAATGGAGTTCACCGCGCCGATCTGGCTCGCCAGATCCAGCGGGTCACCCACCTTGAGCTTTTCAGCCTCCGCCGCCAGCAGCGCGACAAACTCGTCATGCACCCTGCGCTCCACCAAAAGCCGCGATCCGGCCACACAGACCTGCCCCGAATTGCGGAAAATGCCCATCGCAGAGACTTTGGCGGCGACTGCGAGATCAGGCGCATCCGCAAAGACAATATTGGGCGACTTGCCACCAAGCTCCAGATAAACACGCTTGAGGTTGGAGCGGGCCGAATACTCCAGCAAGCGCCGCCCCACAGCGCCTGATCCGGTGAACACCAGCACATCGACATCATGGCTCAGCGCCAGCGCCTCACCCGCCACAGCGCCCTGCCCCGTCACCACATTCAATACCCCGTCGGGCAGCCCTGCCTCGGCGCATATTTCGGCCAGTTTGAGAAGCGAAAGCGACGCCGTCTCGGCGGGCTTCAACACGACAGAGTTGCCCATGGCCAGCGCGGGCGCCAGCTTCCATGCGCCAATCATCAGGGGGAAGTTCCAAGGCACAATCGCACCGACAACACCCACAGGCGCATGATGCACAAGGCCCAGAACGTCCGGTGCCGTTGGTGCGACCTCGCCATAAATCTTGTCCAGCGCTTCGGCATAATACCTGAAAGTGCCCGCCGCCGATCCGGCCTCGGCCTTGAGCGCCATGTTAAATTCCGTGCCGTTGTCGCGCACCCCCAAAACGGTCAGCTCAAGCGCATATTGTTCGATCAGATCCGCGATCTTATGCAGCACTTTTTTGCGCCCCGCTGGCGGCATATCGCGCCAGCGCCCGTCCTCGAACGCGCGTCGCGCCGCCGTCACCGCACGCGCCACATCGGTGGCCGTTGCACGCTCGATCGTGGTGAGTTTTTGCCCGTCAATCGGCGACAGCACATCCAGTGGCGCGCCCGAAGCCGCTTGCCATGCTCCGTCAATAAACAACTTTTGCGGCGCGATGTCTGCGTGGCGCAGCGCGTCAATCCGGCTCTGGTCCATTTGGCGTTACCTCATTTGTGTGTCGTGCATATCGTGGTCAGGCTCGGGCTGATGGGCGCGGTATTCTTTGAACAGCGTGCGCAAATGCAGAGCCAGAACCAAAAGGATCAGACTGAACAGAACAAACGCAATCGGTCTGTCAATCATATCAAAGGGTGTTTTCAAACGCGGCAGGGCCGAGCGCAGCTTCACTTCCATAATCCCGCCAAGGACCATCCCGAGAATGATCGGCACAATCGGCAGGTTGAGACGCTTCAGGATCAACCCCAAAACGCCAAACCCGGCCGAAATCATACAATCCGTCAGAGAATTTCTCAGGCTGTAAACACCGACAAAAGACAAAATCAGGATCATCACACCAAGAAAACGGGTCGGCACACGTATGATTTTGGTGAGCAGATTTGTTGAAAACAGCAAAAACACCACAACAATCACATTGAGCAAAATCAGCGACAGATACAGCCCGTAAACCAGATCGATGTTGTTCTGGAAAAGCTGCGGGCCGGGAATGACGTTGTGCACATAAAACACCGAAAGCATCATCGCCGTGAGCGCCTCCCCCGGAATACCCAAGGCCAGCAAAGGGATCATCGCCGCCGCAGGAACGGCATTGTTGGCCGCTTCCGACGCGATCAACCCCTCAGGCGAGCCTTTCCCGAACAGCTCGGGATTTTTCGAGGTTTTTTGCGCATAGGTATAGCTCATGAATTGCGCGGTGAATTCTCCGGTGCCGGGGATCATCCCGAGGATCACCCCAAACCCGGACGCAACAGTGGCGACGCGCTTGTGCTTCATTAGCTCCCGAAATCCGTCACTCATCCGGCCAGTGACCGGCTTGGCGTCAGGGCTTGTGTCAGGCGCGGTGAGCAGAAAAAAAGCTTGGCTCAAGGCAAACAGACCGAGCACAACCACGATCAGGTTGATCCCCGAGCTGAGAAACGAATATCCGAAGGTGTAGCGCTGCGTATAGGTCACAGCATCAAGGCCGACGGTTTGCAGAAATATCCCGAACATCGCCAGCACACCGGCCGCAAATATCTGCCCGCGGTGGGCCAGAATAACCAGAAGAATACCCAAAAGCGCCGCAAGGAAAATCTCCCGACTGCCAAACATCGGCGCAATATAGGCCAGCACCGGCGACAATAAAATCAGGCAGAGAATGCCAAAGATACCGCCCCAAAACGACGCACTATAGGCGAGCGAAACGGCGCGGTGCCCCTCTGCGCGCTCTGTCATGGGATAGCCGTCATAAGAGGTCAGCGCATTGACCGCCGTGCCCGGCGTATTGATCAACACCGCAGGGATCGCCCCGCCATACATAGAGGAGCCATATATCCCCAAGAGCATGGTCAGCCCGACAATCGGCTCCATTGAAAACGTCGCAGGCAACAAAATCGCAATCGCAACCGCAGGGCCAACACCGGGAATCGCCCCGATAATCACCCCGCCGATAGACCCCACCAGAAGCGCGGCAAAAACGTCCCATCGGGCGAGCATTTCAACGCCGGCAATCAGGTTTTCAAACATAGGATAATCCGATCAAAAATATGTCAGCATGATTTGGCGCAGCCCGTCGGGCAGCAGCTCATACACCCGCCCCGAAGGCAGCTTGACCTGTAAGACCGTCTTGAACAGCACCACAATAACAACCGCACTCGCCAGCGCAGACATCAAAGCCGTCTTGCTGCGATATCCCGCGCGCAAGACCAAGACCACAGCGAAGACAACGGTCGAGGGCAAATAGCCCGCCACAGGCACAACCATCGCATAAAGGATAAACCAGCCGGCGTATTCAAGCGAGGAGATCCACAAAAGAACCTCCCGCCACCGCCCCTGAATGCGCTCCGACAACAGCGAGCCGGCAAGGTGGAACAGGGCAAAGCCCGACATCCCGATCAGCGAGACCGCAGGCCAGAACCGGGGCTGGGCAAAGAGCTTGCCATTTGGCTTATAAGCCGTCTGGGCAAAAATCTGCGAGAGCAGAAACAAAGACACAGCCAGCACCAGCCATGCAAAAACAACATCGCCGGGGCGGCGGTAGCGCTGGAAAAGGGCTTGCAGCGTTTTGACGCGTGACATCTGGATGTGTCCTGTCTGAAAAGGGCAAACGCAAATCGGGCAGCCGCAGCTGCCCGATCTGGTCTTGAAAACTCAGTTGTTCAGAATTGAGTCGATGGCGTTCAGGGTCGCAATATCTTTGCTGATCTGGGCTTTCACATCCTCGGCAGTCTGCCAATACACCGTCGCACCGGTCTCGGCCGCAAGCGCCTGGGCCCGCTCGGACATCACAGTCTTGGACGCCACAGCAATAATTTTCTCGCGGACATCCTGCGGTGTGTCTTTATGCACAAACAAACCGTTCCAAAGCGCCACATCCAGCGCAGGCGCAAGCTCGGCAACCGTTGGTGTATCCGGTGTCAGCGAAATCCGCTCTGACCCGACAGACGCCAACACTTTGACCTGATCAAGGCACGGCAAGATCAGTTGCAGCGTTGTGTTGATCACATCAACATCGCCCGAGGCCAGCGTGTTGCAATCGAGCGCATCAAAGGCCGCATCCGAGGCATAGGAAAACCCCATCTCCTTGGCGAGCGCCAGCGTCACCTGCGTTGGCACAAGAGGCGCGCCAAAATGCCCGAGCACAACATCATTGCTGCTCGCATGGGCCGCCAGACCCGCCATATCGTCATAGGGCGCATCCGCCCCCGCCGCGATCACGAAGGGATAGGTCAGGAAGTTTCCAAGCGGCTCAAAGGGATCAGGGTTCAGCTCGGGAATACCAATCTGCGGACCAACCACGGGAACAGCAATAATGAACGACCCGATCGTATAGCCGTCTGCCGGTGCGGTCGCGACCTCAATGGCGCCGGGGAATGGTCCACCGCCGCCGCCCGGCTTGTTCACAACAGCCGCAGGCACCCCATAGGCCGCCTGAAAGTCATCAGCAATCATCCGCGTCAGCACATCTTCCAAATCGCCCGGAGGCCACGGCACAACAAAACTCACTGGTTTTTCGGGGTATTCGGCCAAAGCTGCGCCGCCCATAGCGGCCATGCTGAGCGCCAAGGCTCCGCCGAGAAGTTTGTTACCTAGCATCGTTATCTCCCTGATCATGCTGGTTCATTATTCGAACCGTTGGTTCTAAAACAGATTGACAGAGCGGCCCCGAGTCTGTCAACACCTTTCACAAGCAAGGTTGGCGCAAGCTGGCTTTCCCCTCCAAACGCCCGAGGAAAGGCAAGAAGAAACCCCATGGGAACCGTGTCCAAAGCCCTGTCATTGCTCAGCTTTTTCAGCCGCTCTCAAAGCCTGATCGGCCTCAGCGAAATGTCTAGACTGACAGGAATGAACAAAACAACAGTGCACCGGATGTTGAGCGAGTTGCAGTCAGAAGGATTCGTCGAACAGGCCGGCGTTGGCCGCGAATACCGCCTCGGCCCGGCCTTTTTGCGCCTCGCCGCCCTGCGAGAAGCGACGGTTCCAATGCGTGATCTGGCCCAAAATCTGGCGGATGATCTGGCGCAAAAGACAGGCGAAACAGCCCATGTCTCGCTCCTGCATGGCGATGTGCTCAGCACAATCGCCTACGCCTACGCCCATCAACACGGCCTTCAGGTCACAATGGATGATGCCGAAATCCTGCCACTGCACGCGACAAGCTCAGGCCATGTCGTGCTGGCCTATAGCGATGCGCGCTTTACCAAAGCCGCGCTGGCCGGTCCGCTGAAAGCCTTTTCCACAGGCACAATCACAGACCGCAAACGGCTCACACAGCTCTTCGCAGAAATCCGCACCCAAGGCTATGCCGAAGCCGTCAGCGCCTTTGAAACCGATGTGCATTCTCACGCCGCACCGCTGTTTGACGCCCAGAAAAACTGCATCGGCGCGATGGCCGTCGCCGCCCCCACGGCCCGGATGACCCCGGAGGGGCGCGCCTCTATCCGCGCCGCGCTCCTTGAAGCCGCCCCGCGCCTGACGCGCCTGATGGGGGGCTTTCTCCCGGACACATATGTTCAGAAGGCCCCGCCCGCATGACCGCTCGCCCGCCCAAAGCCCTGATCCTTGATTTTGGCGGCGTCATCTCGCGCACGCTGTTTGAAACTCACGACCTGAGCGAGAAAGCCCTTGGCCTGCCTGCCGGCAGCCTCACTTGGCAAGGCCCGTTTGCGCCGGAGTCCGACCCGCTCTGGCAGGCCATGCAGGCCGACGAAATCACAGAGCGCGCCTATTGGAAGGCCCGCACCAAGGAGGTCGGCCAGCTCCTCGGCGCGGATTGGAGCGAGATGAGCGACTTTGTGCGCGCTGCCCGCGGGGCCGACCCCGACGCCGTGATCCGCCCCGAGTTTCGCGCCGCCATCGCCGCGTGTAAGGCCGCCGGCATCCGCCTCGCGGTCCTCTCCAACGAGCTGGATCTGTTCTATGGCGCAGATTTTCGCGAAAAACTGCCCTTCCTCGCCGATTTCGAAGTGATCATCGATGCGACCTATACAGGCATCCTCAAGCCCGACCCCCGCGCCTATGAAGCGGTGCTCGACGCCCTCGCCCTCCCCGCGAGCGCCTGCGTCTTTGTCGATGACCAGATGCGCAACATCAAAGGGGCAGAGGCCCTTGGCCTGCCCGCGGTCCATTTTGACGTGATGGACCCAACCCGAAGCTATTCAGAGGCCCTGCGCCTCCTTGATCTTGAAAGGACCGCCCCGTGAAAGACAGCAATTTCCTCAAAGAAAAAAACGCCCGCTCGCTCTGGCACCCTATGGCCCACCCCGCCGACAGCCTCGCCAATCCGCCCACAATCGTGACAGGAGCCGCAGGCGTCAGCATCACGGATGTCGACGGTCACACGGTTGTCGACGGTGTCGGCGGGCTGTGGAACGTCAACCTCGGCTTTTCCTGCCAGCCGATCAAAGACGCGATTGCCGCCCAGCTTGAGCAACTGCCCTATTACTCGACCTTCCGCGGCACAACCAATGACGCGGTGATCGAGCTGTCCGAGGAGCTGCGCGACTTCTTTGAGCCTGACGGGCTGACGCGGGCCTTTTATACCTCGGGCGGCTCTGACTCCGTCGAAACCGCCCTGCGCCTTGCGCGCCAGTATCACAAAGTCAAAGGCGAGCCGGCCCGCACCAAATATCTCAGCCTCAAGAAAGGCTATCACGGAACCCACTTCGGCGGCGCCTCCGTGAACGGCAACGCAAATTTCCGCACTGCTTACGAGCCTCTGCTCGCCGGCTGCTTTCACATCCCCGCGCCCTATCCATACCGCAACCCGTTTCACGAAACCGACCCTGAGAGGCTCGCGCAGCTCTGTCTGCAAGCGCTGGAAGACGAAATCGCCTTTCAGGGCGCCGGCACAATCGCCGCCTTTATCATGGAGCCGGTGCTCGGCGCGGGCGGGGTCATCCCGCCGCACGAAAGCTTCATGCCGGGCGTGCGCGAGATCTGCACACGCAACGGCATCCTGCTCATCGCCGATGAGGTGATCACCGCCTTTGGCCGCACAGGCTCTTGGTCGGGGTCGCGCCACTGGGGCGTTAAGCCTGATTTCATGTGCACCGCCAAAGCGATCACCAACGGCTATTTCCCCTTCGGCGCGGTGATGATTGCCGATGAGGTCGTGCAAGTCTTTGAGGGCGACACCACAGGCAAGGCTGCCATCGGCCACGGTTATACCTATTCGGGCCACCCTGTCGGCGCGGCGGCGGCACTCGCCTGTCTCGCCGAAACACAGCGCCTCAAGGTCAATGAAAACGCCGCCGCCCGCGGCGCAGAGCTTTTTGCCGGCCTGCAAGCGCTTCAGGCCAAACACGAGATGATCGGCGATGTGCGCGGCGGCCATGGCCTCATGTGCGCGCTGGAGCTTGTGTCAGACCGCGCCAGCAAAACACCCATCGGCAAAGGCCCAATCGGCACGCTGCAAGAGGTCACATACCAAAACGGCGCAATGGTGCGCGTCTCGGGGCCAAATGTGATCCTCTCGCCGCCCCTCATCCTCACATCAGCAGATGTGCAAACGATCCTGACAGCGCTTGATGCAGGCTTTGCGGCGGCGGCAGGCTAAAGCCTGTTCAGAAGCTGGCGCGTGGGCCAGGCGTCGGCGGGCAGGCCCAGTTTGTCTTGCACATCCTGCACAGCCGCCCGCGTGCCAGCGCCCAAAATGCCATCAATCTTGCCCACATCATAGCCTTTGCGCGCCAGCTTCTCCTGCAAGGTTTTCAAGTCAGCCCCCGCAAGCCCCGGCTCGGGCGCGCCCGGATCAAACGCTGCTGCGCCGCCAAAACGGTTGGCAAAATACGCCGCCGTCAGCACATAGGTAAAGCTCTGGTTCCACTCAAAATAAACCCGAAAATTCGGATAGGCGAGAAAAGCAGGCCCCTTGCGCCCCTGCGGCAGAATGAGCGAGGCGGGCAGCCCCCCCGCCAACCTGCCATGGCGCGGCCTCACGCCCAGCTTGGCCCAGTCTGACGCCTTCATCTGGCTGCGCAGCCCGGACTGCGACCAATCCATCTCTTGAGGCACAACCACCTCCTGCAACCAAGGCTCGCCCGCCCGCCAGCCGAGGTGTTTGAGCATCTTGGCACCGCTCAAAAGCGCGTCGGCGGCCGATGTCTTGAGCAGAATATGCCCGTCCCCGTCGCCATCCACCCCGTTGTCGATGATATCCTGCGGCAGCATCTGCACCATGCCGATCTCCCCCGCCCAGGCGCCTGTGGTCTGGGTCGGGCTGAAGTCGCCCTGTTTGAAAAGCTCAAGCGCGGCAAAGACTTGCGGACGGAAAAGCTCCGGGCGGCGGCAGTCGTGGCTGAGCGTCATCAGCGCATTGAGCGTGTTGAAATTGCCCTGAAAGGCGCCATAATCAGTTTCAAACGCCCAAAACGCCAGCAAAACCCCACGGCTCACGCCATACTCCCGCTCCACGCGGTCAAAAACGCTGTCATAGCGTTTTGCCATGCTGAGGCCCTTGGTCAGCCGGTCATTTGAAATAAGCCTGCGGGCAAAGCTCGTAAAATCAAGCTGGAAGACGCCCTGCGCGCGGTCTGCCTTGATCACTTTGCCATCACGGCGCACATCGGCAAAAAAGCTCTCAACCAACCCCGCCTCAAAGCCCTTGGCGCGGGCCTCTTGTTTTGCCTCGCTCACAAAGTCCGAAAAAGGCCCACCACATTTCGCCGCCAAAGCCTGCGGCCCCCATAGGCTGGCCAAACCCAGCGCCAACATCCCGAAACAGTTACGCATCATACCCTCTAACCCAAACCAAAGACCCTCGCGGCGGCCTAGCCCGCCTGTTTCAAATCCTCGATCAGCGCATCAATATCGCCACGGCGCTTGTCGAGCATCGAGCCAATCTCGGTGCGCTCGGTCAAGAGCATATTGATGCCTTCGATATAGAGATTGAAAAACCTGTTGTCGCCCGAGCGGTCCGACACCAGAAAGGTCACTTCAAAAGGGGACTGGCCCTTCAAATAGGCCACAGAGCTGACTTCATACCACTTTTTGACCTGCTTGACCTCTGTGACCTCAAGACGCCCACCAATAAATTCGCGGAAGCGGCGGCCATATTTGCGCGCCACATAGGTTTCAAACGCAGCCGAATACGCCCTCTTTTGCGCTGTCGTGGCGCTGCGCCCGTCATTGCCCAAAGTATAGGCCGCAATATAGGATGTGTCCGAATAGCGGGCAAAGATGCGCTCAAAATCCTGATACATCGCCGCTTCAGAGCGCCCCGAGCCAATCACCGCGTTGATTTCGCCCACCAACCTGTCGACCAGACTGCGCGCCTCCTCTCTGGAAAAGGCCACAGCCGGCAGTGGAGCCAGGGCAAATCCGGCCAGAGCGGCGGCTATCCTTTTTGTCGCGTCACGCCGTGTTAAAAAACGCATCCTCAAAAACCTTCTGTATTCAGATCAAAGGGGTCAAGCTCCGCCTCGGGCGCGGCTTGACCCAGCTCAAAACGGCGGTTCTGCAAATAGAGCGTTCGCGCCTGCGCATAGCTGTCGGCACTCTCGTAAAGCACCGAATCGATCATATCGCCAAATGTGCCACGGTCTCCCAGACGCGCCGCCACAGAGGCCCCCGTGCCATAATACTTCTCGGGGCTTTGCACCATATAGGTCAGCGGGTTGGTGAACAGGTCCACAACCCGTCCAACCGCGTCCCGCTCTGTCGCTGGGCCGATCAGCGGCAGCTCGACATAAGCGCCCTCGCCAATGCCCCAGACAGAGAGTGTTTCGCCAAAGTCGGCCTTGGCACCATAGAGCTTGAATTCGGACGAGGGGTCAAACACCCCGCCAATGCCGAGTGTGGTGTTGAGCGCGAAGCGCAGGGTGTTTTGCCCCGCTTCGCCAATCCGGCCCTGCAAAACAGTGTTCACAATCGTGCCCGGAAGCGACAGGTTTGACGAGAAATTGCTCACCCCCTGCTGCACTGGCTTGGGCACAATGCTCACATAGCCCTTGCCCGCGGGCCGCACGAGCGAGCGGTCAACCGCCAGATTGAACTGGTGGGTTTTGCGGTTGGTCTGCTCATAAGGATCAAACACAACAGCCGGGTCTAGCCCCGCGTCACGCTTGGTGCAGGCCGCCGCCAGCCCCAGACTCACAACCATTGCAACAGGTTTCAATAATCCCTTATGCAAAGCAAACTCCCCGTTCAAACCAGTCTTGTTTATCTATGCCATCCCGAGCGCAAGCCCAAGCGCTCTGCCGCGTTATTGCGAATATGTGGCCGTTTGGAAACAGAACACCGCCTCAAATGCATATTATACGGCGCGATTTGAGAGTTTCCTAACGGTTTGCGCCTATGAAACGCCTATGAGTCTCGCCCGGATCCCCTTTGGCCTTGAAGAATTGCGCGCCGCGCGGCGTGAGTCGCGTGCCCTGTTTTGGGCGGCGGGGCTGTTCAGCGGCTTTGTCAATCTGCTCATGCTCACAGGCCCGCTCTATATGCTTCAGGTCTATGACCGTGTTCTCGGCTCCCGCTCCCAAGCAACGCTGCTGGCGCTCACAGCCCTTGTGGTGTTCCTTTACACAATGATGGCCCTGCTTGATTATGCCCGCGGGCGTGTCATGGCGCGGGTCGGCGCGCGCTTTCAGGCCCGCCTTGATGGGCGCGTCTTTGATGCGGTGATCCGCAGAAACGCCCGGAGTGGCCAGCCCGAAAGCGCCCTGGCCCTGCGCGATCTTGAGGCGGTTCAACGCCTGCTCACCTCCCCCGCGCTCATGGCGCTGTTTGACATCCCCTTTGTCCCGCTGTTCCTCTTCGGGATATTTCTGTTTCATGCCTGGCTCGGCTATCTGGCGCTGCTTGGCGGAGGGGTCCTTCTGGGGCTGACCCTGCTCAATCTTGTGATCACCCATGCCCCCCTCACACAGGCAAACCGCGCCACCGCCCGCGCCGAGGCCCTCGCAGAACAGCTCCGCAGCGAAGCCGAGATCATCGAGGCCATGGGGATGGGCAATGCCGCCTTCACCCGCTGGCAAGTCGCCCGCAAAGCGGCGCTCACAGAGCATATGCGCGCCGCTGATCTGGGCAGCCTGTTCAGCGCTGCGGGCAAAGCCTTCCGCCTTTTGCTGCAGTCCGCCATGCTGGGCCTTGGCGCCTATCTCGTGCTGCAAAACCAGCTCACCTCAGGCGCTATGATCGCCAGCTCCATTCTCATGGGCCGCGCCCTTGCCCCGATCGAAACAAGTATCGGTCAGTGGCCCCTGTTTGCGCGCGCCCGCAAGGGCTGGCTGGCTCTGGGGGATGTGCTCCAGAGCAGCCCGCCCGCAGCGGCGCGCATGGCCCTGCCCCGCCCCAAGGCCCGTCTGGACGTGGTCCAAGCCACGATTGTTCCGCCCGGCGCGTCCCAAGCCGCGCTCAAAATGATCACATTCAAAGTCGAGCCGGGTCAGGCCGTCGGGGTGATCGGCCCATCAGGCGCAGGCAAATCCTCTCTGGCCCGCGCGCTCACGGGCGCTTGGCGTCCCGCCGGGGGCAAGATCCGGCTTGATGGCGCAACCCTTGATCAATACGACCCAGCCGTCCTGGGCGATCTGATCGGCTATCTGCCCCAGCGCGTCACCCTGTTTGACGGGACAATTGCCGAAAATATCGCCCGCCTCTCGCCCAGCCCCGACGCGGCCGCCGTCGTCAAGGCCGCCCAGCGCGCAGACGCCCACGCCATGATCCTCGCCTTGCCCGAGGGCTATGATACCGTGGTCTGCGCCAGCGGCGGGCGGCTCTCGGGCGGTCAGATCCAGCGGATCGGGCTGGCCCGCGCCATGTATGGCGATCCCGTTCTTCTGGTGCTCGATGAGCCGAATTCCAACCTCGACCATGACGGCAGCCAAGCGCTCAACCGCGCCATCGCGGGGGTCCGCGCGGCCGGGAAATCAGTCTTGATCATGGCCCACCGGCCCGCCGCCATCGAACAATGCGACAGCCTTCTGATGCTCAACGAGGGCCGCGTTCTGGGCTTTGGCCCCAAAGACGAGATCTTGCGCCGCATGGTCCAGAACCACGCCGACATCACATGGCCCACCGGCCCATGGGCCAGCGGAGGCGCAGCATGAGCATGAGCCAGACCCAAGCGCCCGCCCGCCCAGACTGCACCGCCCGTGCGGACCCGCGCGGCGAGGCGCGCCGCGCCTGGCCGGCCACGCGGCCCCTGCTTGTCGGCTTCTTCGCTCTCTTTGTGCTGGTCACAGGCTTTGGCGGCTGGGCAGTCTTCAGCTCTCTCGCGGGCGCGATCGTTGCGCAGGGCCGCGTCGAAGTCGAGCAGAACCGCCAGATTGTTCAACATCTTGACGGCGGTGTGGTGGCCGACATTCTTGTCAAAGAAGGCGACAGCGTCACAGCCGGACAAACCCTGATCACGCTTGACAGCGCCTCGCTCGGCTCGCAGATCAGCATCCTACAAAGCCAGCTGTTTGAGCTGATGGCCCGTCGGGCGCGCCTTGAGGCCGAACGTGACACAGCGCCCGCCCTGCGCTTTGATCCGGAGCTTGCAGAGCGCGCCAGAACAACGCCCGACATCGCCGATCTGATCGAGGGCCAATCCCGCCTGTTTCACGCCCGCGCCGAAAGCCTCGCCCGCGCGCGTGACCAGCTCGCCAAACGCCGCGAGCAAATCCGCGACCAGATTCGCGGCATTCAGGCCCAGACAGATGCTCTGGGCCAGCAGATTGCGCTGATCCGTGAAGAGCTTGACGCTCAAAACAGCCTGCTGGCGCGGGGCCTTGCTCAGGCCTCGCGCGTGCTCTCTCTGCGCCGGGAGAACGCCCGCCTGCTCGGGCAGATCGGCGAGCTGCACGCCAGCAAAGCCCAAGCCGAAGGCCGCATAACCGAGCTTGATATCGAAAGCCTGAAACTCACAAGCACCCTGCGCGAAGAGGCGATCAGCGCCTTGCGCGATCTGCGCGTGCACGAGCTGGAGCTGCGCGAGCGGCGACAGCACCTCTCCGAGCAACGCACCCGCCTCGCCATTCAGGCCCCCGCCTCGGGTCTGGTCTATGGCCTCACGGTCACCACCCCCCGCGCCGTGATCCGCGCCGCCGAGCCGATCCTCTATATCGTCCCGCAAGACCGCCCGCTTGTGATCGCGGCGCATATCCCCGTTATTCACATCGACAAGGTCTATGCCGGCCAAAGCGTCCACCTGCGTTTTCCCGCCCTCGATCAACGGCGCACCCCCGAGTTGTCTGGCCGCGTCGTCACGCTCTCCGCCGACAGCTTCGTGGATGAGGCGCGCGGCACAGCCTATTACCGCGCCGAAATCGCGCTTCATCCGGGCGAGCTTGCCAAGCTCCCCGAGGGCGCCACGCTCGTGCCGGGTATGCCCGCCGAGGCCTTTCTCCTCACATCCGAGCAAAGCCCGATCGACTACCTCGTCAAACCGGTCTGGGATTATTTCGAGCAGGCCTTCCGCGAGCAATAAGGTCGCTTTTGCCGTATCGGCGCGGCGCATTTCCCGCTAGCCTCGCCCCGACTCGCCAATTTCAGGAGACCCGCGATGAGCAGCAAACTAGAACCCCGCCTCAATGAGATGGGCATCACCCTGCCCGCAGCCCCCGCCCCTGCGGCCAACTACGTGCCCTTCGTTGTGACAGGCAATACCGTCTATGTCTCCGGCCAGATTTCAAACGGCGAAACCGGCCTCATCCTCGGCAAACTCGGCGACACCATGACAACAGAAGACGGGGTGGCCGCCGCGCGCAGCTGCGCGCTCAGCCTTCTGGCGCAGCTCAAAGCCGCCTGCGACGGCGATCTTGACCGCCTCGTGCGGGTGGTCAAACTCGTGGGTTTTGTAAACTCCACAGCCGATTACACAGACCAGCCCAAAGTGATCAATGGCGCCTCTGATTTCATGGTCGAGGCCCTTGGCGAGATTGGCCGCCATGCACGCTCCGCCGTGTCTGCCGCCTCTCTTCCGCTCGGCGTCGCAGTGGAAATCGAAGGCATCTTCGAGATCCGATAATGCAACAGCCCGCTTTGCCACAAAGCTTCCTGCAGGCTCCGATCGCCCATCGGGGCCTGCACAATCTGCCCCAAGGCATACCGGAAAACAGCCTCGCCGCCTTTGACGCCGCCATCGCGCGCGGCTACGGAATCGAACTTGACCTGCAGCTCTCCCGTGACGGCGTCGCAATGGTGTTTCACGACTACGGCCTCGAGCGCCTGACCGGCGAAAAAGGCCCCATCGCCCAGCACAGCGCCGCCGCACTTGGCAAAATCACCCTCACAGGCGGCACCGAAGGCATTCCGACCCTCGCCGAGACGCTGGCCTATGTCGCAGGCCGCGCCCCGCTTCTGATCGAGCTCAAAGACCAAGACGGTGCCCTCGGCCCCAACATCGGCCCGCTCGAAGAGGCCACCGTCAAAGCCCTGACAGGCTACGCGGGCGATGTCGCTCTGATGTCGTTCAATCCCCATTCGGTCGCCGCTCTTGCGCGGCTCGCCCCCGATCATGCGCGCGGCCTCACAACCTGTGACTATCGCCCCGAAGACTGGCCGACCATTCCCAAGACCCGCCTCGCCGAGCTGCGCCCGATCCCTGATTTTATCCGCACAGGCGCAAGCTTTATCAGCCATCAGGCCAGCGATCTGACGCGCGCCCCCGTGACCGCGCTCAAGGCGCAAGGCGTTCCCATCCTGTGCTGGACCATCCGCTCGCGCGCGCAAGAAGACGCCGCGCGCCAAATCGCCGATAACGTCACGTTCGAAGGCTACGCGCCCGCTTGAAAGCCGGGCGGGCTGCACCAATATTGAGGCCAGGATGGACAGCGACGCGCAGATCGAAATCAGGCTCAATCCCGGCTTGCGCGATGTCCCGCAAGCCGATTGGGATGCCTGCGCCCATGCCCTCGGCCCGCGTCCGCGTGATCCCTTCACAACCCACCGCTTCCTGCTCGCGCTTGAAGACAGCGGCTCTGTCGGGCCGGGCACCGGCTGGCAGCCGCTCTATCTGACGGCGCATCAAAACGGCCAGATGATCGGCGCCGCGCCGCTCTATGGCAAAAGCCATTCGCAAGGCGAATATATATTTGATTTCAACTGGGCCGAGGCCTTTGCCCGCGCCGGCGGGCAGTATTCCCCCAAATTCCAGATCGCCGTGCCCTTCACGCCCGCCACAGGCCCGCGCTTTCTTCTCCGCGCGGGGGCCGAGGCCCGCGCCCTGCCCGCCCTTGTGCAAGGCGCACTCCAAGTCACCGCCGAACACGGCGTCAGCTCGCTGCACGTGACGTTTTGCACCGAAGAGGAGGCGCGCGCAGGCGAGGCCATGGGCCTTCTGCGCCGCACCACCCAGCAGTTTCACTGGGAAAACCGCGGCTTTCAGAGCTTTGACGGCTTCCTTGCCTCCCTCACCGCGCGCAAACGCAAAAACATCCGCCGCGAGCGCGCCGAGGCGCAGGCCTTTGGCGGCACCATCCGCCGCCTCACAGGCGATCAGATCAAGCCCGAACATTGGGATGCCTTCTGGCAGTTCTACCAGGACACAGGCGCGCGCAAATGGGGCACGCCCTATCTGACCCGGGCCTTCTTTGACATCGCGCACGAGACCCTGCGCAACGATATGATCCTGATCTTGGCCGAGCGCGACGGCACGCCCGTCGCAGGCGCGCTCAACTTTATCGGCGCACAGGCGCTTTTTGGCCGCTACTGGGGCTGCATCGAAAATCATCGCTGCCTGCATTTCGAGCTGTGCTACTATCAGGCGATCGAAGCCGCGATCGAGCTGGGGCTGCCACGTGTGGAGGCCGGCGCGCAAGGCGAACACAAGCTCGCGCGCGGCTATCTGCCCACCGCCTGCCATTCGCTGCACTGGCTCGCAGATGAAGGCTTTTCCCGCGCGGTCGCGCAATATCTCCTGTCCGAACGCCGCGCCATAGGCCAGGACATCGAAATCCTGACAGGCTACGGCCCGTTCAAATCCGACATAAGGGAGGAACAAGATTGATCGAAGGTCTCAGCGACACCGCCCGCGAACAACTCCTCGCGCCGCTCATCGAAAACGGCTGGGCACAGGAAACATCCCGCGATGCCATTACAAAAACATATGAATTCAAAGACTTCACGGAAGCCTTCGGCTGGATGACCCGAGCCGCGCTCTGGGCCGAAAAATGGAACCATCATCCGGAATGGAGCAATGTCTACAACCGCGTCACTGTCACCCTGACAACCCATGACGCCGGCGGCCTCAGCTCGCTTGACGCCAAGCTCGCCCGCAAACTGGACAGCTTGTAACCCCCCCGCCCAAGGCCTCAGCGCGCTGCGGTCTTCCACTCCACGGGCGTCAGATAAACCATGCCCGCGTCCGCGCTGACCATCACTTCGCCATCCTGAATATTGACTTGCAGCTTCATCGCCCGGCTTGCCAGTGCGGCCAGCGCGCGGGTGCTGTCTTCGGAGAGATTGCTCACCTGCAAATTGTCAAACCGCGTGGTGCTGGTCTTGAGCTTGTCCCACCACATCTCGGCCGTCCTGCCACCATAGGCATAAACAACCACCCGATCCGCCTTGCCACAAGACTGCCGCACCAGCTTCTCGCTCGGCAGCCCCAATGTCACCCAGAGTTCAAGCTCGTTGCTCAGGCTCTTTTGCCAGATGTCAGGCTCGTCGTCCGTTGAGATCCCCTTGGTCATTTCAAGCTGCTCATGCGCGTTCAAAGCAAAAGCAAGCAAGCGCACCATCAAGCGCTCGTCGGTCTCTGACGGGTGCTTTGCAACGGTCAGCTTGTGGCTCTCGTAATAGTGACGGTCCATGTCCGACACCGACAGATCAACTTTATATATCGTCGCGTTTTGTGCCATGCTCGCCCCTCAGCCCTTTGAATACCGCTGCCTAAAGCGTCTCGGGGCCATATAAAAGCAAATAAAAAGGCCCCCCAAAATATGGAGGGCCAAAGCGTCACGTCAAAACACCCATCAGCGCAGACCGCCAGAGCGCCCTGCCAAAGCGTCCCTCAGAGCGCGGCAACCATCGCCTCGCCGCCGGAGATATCGCAGGTTCCGGGGCTGTCTTCGGCATGGAGCACCTTCACCACCCCATCTTCGGCCATCAAAGCATAGCGCTTGGAGCGGCTCACAAAGCCCACGGGCGGCGCATCAAAATCCATCCCGATCGCCTTTGTAAAGGCACCGGATGAATCCGCCAGCAGGGTGATCCCCTCGCCGGTTGCGCCCGTGGCCTCGCCCCAGGCGTTCATAACCCAAGGGTCATTGACCGACAGACAGATGATCTCTTCCACACCCTTTGCCGCCAGCGCCGCCTTCTGGCGCAAAAAGCTCGGCATATGGGCCGAATGGCACGTCGGCGTATATGCCCCCGGCACCGCAAAAATCACAACCTTGCGGCCCTTCAGCTTCTCGCCAAGCTCCACAGGCACAGGTCCCTCCGCGCCAAGCGTCATCACAGCCACCTCTGGCAGCCTATCTCCAACTGAAATCGTCATTTTTGTCGCGTCTCCCTGTTTGCGTTTGCTACATCCAAGCATATAAGCGTCTTTACGCTCAGAACCAGCAGAAGGATCACTCTGATGTCTCATATTATCGTCGTTGGCGCAGGTCAGGCAGGCGCATCGCTTGTCGCCAAGCTGCGCAATGAAGGCTTTGAGGGACAGATCACTCTGATCGGCGAAGAAACAGCCCCCCCCTATCAGCGCCCGCCGCTCTCCAAAGCCTATCTTCTGGGCGAAATGGAGCTTGAGCGGCTCTACCTGCGCCCCGAGAGCTTTTATGCAGATCAAAATATAACCCTGCGCCTTGGCGCTTCGGTCAGCGCGATTGATCCCGCCGCCAAGACCCTCACAGTCGATGGCGAGGTGCTGGCCTATGACCAGCTCGCGCTGACAACAGGCTCAACCCCGCGCCGCCTGCCCGCCGCCATCGGTGGCGCACTCGACGGGGTCTATGTGGTGCGTGGCCTGCCAGATGTCGATGCCATGGAGCCGGAGTTCGCCGAGGGCCGCCGCGTGCTGATCATCGGCGGCGGCTACATCGGTCTTGAGGCCGCCGCCGTGGCCGCCAAAAAGGGCCTCAAAGTCACGCTTGTCGAAATGGCCGACCGCATCCTGCAACGGGTGGCCTCGCCCCAGACATCCGATTATTTCCGCGCCCTGCACAAGGCGCATGGCGTCACGATCCTTGAGGGCACGGGCCTCACCCGCCTCACAGGCGAGGGCCGCGTCACAGGGGCCGAACTCTCTGACGGAACCCGTCTTGAGATCGACTTCGCCCTCGTCGGTGTGGGCATCGCCCCCGCCACCGCGCTGGCCGAAGCCGCTGGCCTGACGCTCGACAACGGCATCAAGACCGACGCCCATGGGCGCAGCTCCGACCCCTCGATCTGGGCCGCAGGCGACTGTGCCTCTTTCCCCTATCGCGGCGCGCGCATCCGCCTTGAAAGCGTGCCCAACGCGATTGATCAGGCCGAAATCGTCGCGCAAAATATGCTCGGCAAAGGCATCGACTATATGGCCAAGCCGTGGTTCTGGTCCGATCAATACGATGTCAAACTCCAGATCGCGGGCCTCAACACCGGCTATGACAGCGTGATCACCCGCACGGGCGACAAAGCGGGGGCCGTCTCCTTCTGGTATTACCAAGGCAAAACCCTGCTCGCGGTCGACGCGGCGAACGATCCGCGCGCCTATATGATCGGCAAACGCCTGATCGGGGCGGGCAAATCGCCCGCCCCGGAGGCGGTCGCCGACCCCGCCACCGAGCTCAAATCGCTGATGACCGCGTGAGAATTATCGCAGGACACCATCGCGGCCTTGTCTTGGCCGAGGTCGGACAGGGCGACGCCGCCGCCCATTTGCGGCCCACCTCCGATCGCGTCCGCGAGAGCCTCTTCAATATCCTCGCCCATCACGGCCAGCCCTCGGGCGCGCGGGTGCTCGATCTCTTCGCCGGCACAGGCGCGCTTGGTCTGGAAGCGCTCAGCCGTGGTGCGGCCCATGTGAGCTATGTCGAAAATGGCCGCGCCGGCCAAAAGCTGATCCTTGAAAATCTCGCCAAAGCCCGCCGCACCCAAGACGCAACCTTGCTCAAATGCGACGCCACAAGCCTGCCGCCTGCCCGCTCCCCCTGTGATCTCGTGTTTCTTGATCCGCCCTATGGCAAGGCGCTCGGCGAGCAGGCCCTCGCCTCTGCCCGCGCGCAAGGCTGGCTGGCGCCCAATGCGCTCATCGTCTGGGAAGAAAGCGCGCCGATGTATGCGCCCCAAGGCTTCACGCTACAGGATCAGCGCAAATACGGCAGCACCGTCATCACGCTTTTGCGCGCAACCGCTCAGCCGTAGGTCGGATGAAACCTGCCCGCCGGCGACAGCGTAAAAATTTCATAGCCCGTCGCCGTGACGCCAATCGAATGCTCAAATTGCGCACTCAGGCTTTTGTCCCGCGTCACAGCCGTCCAGTCGTCTGCAAGAATTTTGGTTTCAGGCCGCCCGAGATTCACCATTGGCTCGATGGTAAAGAACATCCCCTCCTCCAAAACAGGCCCCGTGCCCTCACGCCCGTAATGCAATACATTCGGCGGCGCATGAAACACCGCGCCAAGCCCGTGCCCGCAAAAGTCGCGCACAACAGACATCCGCTGCGCCTCCACAAAGCTCTGGATCGCAAAGCCGATATCGCCAAAGGTATTGCCCGGCTTCACCGCCTCGATCCCCCTGAAAAGCGCCTCATGGGTCACTTCAATGAGCCGCTCGGCCTTGCGCGCCAGCTTGCCGGCGACAAACATACGGCTCGTATCTCCAAACCAGCCGTCCACAATCACCGTGACATCAATGTTGAGAATATCGCCGTCCTTGAGCTTCTTGTCAGACGGAATGCCGTGACAGACCACATGGTTGATCGAAATACAGCTCGCGTGCTCATAGCCCTTATAGCCGATGGTGGCCGAGGTCGCCCCCGCCGCATTGACCATCTCTTCAACAATACGGTCAATCTCGGCTGTGCTCTGCCCGACAAAAACGTGCTCGCCAATGCGATCAAGGATCTCTGCCGCAAGGCGCCCCGCCGCGCGCATCCCTGAAAAATCGGCCTCACTGTGAATGCGTATGCCGTCTCTCGTCACTGGTCCGTTATGTTTCTCACCCACGGCGCTGGCCTCATCTGTATCTGGTCACTTTCGCCTTACATAAATCGGATCAAGCCCAAGGGCCACCCCAAGCCTCGCAGGGGCGCTGGCCCCTGTCTCACAGCAGCAGATTTCTCACAGCTGCAAAGCCAAAGGCCCCTTGAGCGCAATCCCCTGCGGATCAATCCTGCAATCATAGGCCAGGGCCTCAACCCCCGCCGCCATGGCCGCGCGCAGCCCCGCCGCATAGGCCGGGTCAATATCTTTGGCCACGGTTACAGCTTGCGCATCGGTGCGCTGCACCAGAAAAAACAGCACCGCCCTGTGCCCTTGGGCCACCATGGCGGCAAGCTCCTGCAAATGCTTCAGCCCCCGCGCCGTAACCGAATCGGGAAATTCGGCCAGCCCGGCCTGCCGCATCAGCGTGACCGATTTCACCTCAAGATAAATGTCGCGCGCCCCGCCTTGCAGCAGAAAATCCACACGGCTTTTCTCGCCATATTTCACTTCCGGGCGCAGCTGCACATAGTCCAGCCCGCCAATCTCGCCCGTCTCAAGCGCCGCCTTCACCACGCGGTTCGCCACAGAGGTGTCCACGCCGCTAAACTGCCCCGCCCCGTGCTCCACGAGCCGCCAGCCGTATTTGAGCTTCTTCTTGGGGTCGTCATTCGGCTCAACCCAAATCCGCATCCCCGCCTCGGCCAGCCCCATCATGGAGCCGGGGTTGGCACAATGCGCCACCGCCTCGCGCCCGTCCGCAAGCCGGATATCGGCGAGAAAGCGTTTGTAGCGGCGCAAGAGTGTCGCAGGCTCAAGTGGGGTTTGAAAGCGCATGGCTTACGGCCTATACCCAAGCCAAGCCAGCTTCAAGGAACACCGCATGAAGAACCCAACAGCCGCACTGCTCGTCATCGGCGACGAGATCCTCTCAGGCCGCACCCGCGACGCCAATATGCACCACCTCGCAGGCGAGCTGACCAAAGCAGGGATCACCCTCTCGGAGGTGCGCGTGGTGTCCGACGATGCCCCCGCCATCGTCGCCGCCGTGCGCGCACTTTCAGACTGCTATGACACCGTCTTCACATCGGGCGGCATCGGCCCGACCCATGACGACATCACCGCCGATTGTATCGCCGAGGCCTTCGGGGCGCATATTGATGTGCGCGATGATGCGCGCGCGCTTCTGGCGGCCTTTTACGCCGAGACAGGCCGGGAGTTCAACGCCGCGCGGATGCGCATGGCCCGTATCCCTGACGGCGCCACGCTGATTGACAACCCGGTCTCCGTCGCGCCGGGCTTCACCCTCGGCAATGTCCATGTGATGGCCGGTGTGCCCTCGGTCTTTCAGGCCATGCTGGCCACTGTCCTGCCCGGCCTCACAGGCGGCGCGCCGCTTCTGAGCCAGACCCTGCGCATCAACCGCGGCGAAGGCGATATCGCCGGCCCCTTGGCCGAGCTGGCCGCGCGCTACCCCGCTGTGTCTATCGGCTCCTACCCGTTTCAGGACAATGGCGTCTACGGCGCCAATATCGTCATGCGCAGCGCCGATGGCCCGCTGCTTGACAAAGCCATGTGCGAACTGGCGGAGATTTTTCCCGCATGACCCTGCCCGACATCCACAAGCTCTATGATGTGGTCGATGGCACATGGCCCGCCGCCGATTATACGCAGACAGGCCCGTGGCTCTTTCGCCGTGGCGCAGGCGGTGGGCAGCGCGTCAGCGCCACAACCGCCTGTGGCCCTGTCACTGGCGAGGATATCGCCACAGCCGAAGCGCAGATGACGGCGATGGGCCAACCCAAGCTCTTTATGGTCCGCGAGGGCGAAGAAACGCTGGATGCGCTCCTTGAGGCGGCGGGCTATGACCTCCACGATCCGGTCACAGCCTATGTTGCGCCGGTCGCGCTCTTTGAAGGCAAGCGCCCGCCCCCGGTCTGTGCGCTGCTGGCCTGGGAGCCTCTGGCCATCATGCTCGACATCTGGGCCAAAGGCGGCATCACCGGAGGCCGCATTGATGTGATGCACCGCGCTCCCGGCCCCAAAACAGGCCTCATCGGACGGCTCAACGACCACCCCGCCGCCGCCGCCTTTTGTGCCATTCATGACGGTGTCGCCATGGTGCACGCGCTGGAAGTCTTGCCCCACCAACGCCAGCAAAGCATGGGCAAATATGCCATGTATGAGCTGGCGCACTGGGCCGCACGCAACGGCGCAAGCCATATCGCACTGGTGGTCACACAGGCCAATCAGGCGGGCAATGCGCTCTACACTTCCCTCGGCATGACATCTGTGGGACAGTATCACTACCGCTTGAAAAAAGAGGGCCGACATGAGCCATAAACAACCGACTGCGCTGGATCTTCCCATGCTTGATCCGCTCCCCGACGAGACGCAGAAATACTTTGATATCTGTCAGGACAAGCTCGGCCTCGTGCCAAATGTGCTAAAAGCCTATGCCTTTGACATCGACAAGCTCAACGCCTTCACCGCGCTCTACAATGACCTGATGCTCGCCCAAAGCGGCCTGAGCAAGCTCGAACGCGAGATGATCGCTGTGGCGGTCTCCTCGATCAACAAATGCTTTTACTGCCTCACAGCCCACGGACAGGCCGTGCGCCGGCTCTCGGGCGATCCTATGCTGGGCGAAATGATGGTGATGAACTGGCGCGCCGCCGATCTGGACGCGCGCCAAACCGCCATGCTCGCCTTTGCCGAGAAAATCACCGTCGCCAGCCACACCATTGTCGAGGCCGACCGCGCGGCGCTGCGCACTGCGGGCTTTTCTGACCGCGACATCTGGGACATTGCCAATGTCGCAGGCTTTTACAACATGACCAACCGCGTGGCCTCCGCCACAGATATGCGCCCAAATGATGAGTATCACGCGCAATCGCGCTAATGTTTTCTGCGCCACACTGGCGCTTCTCTGCCTGACGGCGGCACCGCTTTTCGCCCAAGCGCTGGCGCTGCCGGCCAACGCGCGGCTGACGCGGGAAGTGGTGAAAAGCACCGCCAGCTATTCGGCGCCGGTCGCGCCCTATGCGGCGGGGCTTCTGCCGGTGTTCGAAGTGCAGGGCCGCATCACAAAACAAGCCTACCGCATCCCGCAACAAGGCGTCACCCCGCAACAGATCCTCACCCCCATCGAGGAAAGTCTGGCGGCGGCGGGCTTTGAGCCGCTGTTCAAATGTCAGGACAGGTTTTGTGGCGGCTTTGACTTTCGCTTCTCGACCGATGTCTTGCCTGCGCCCGATATGTTCGTCGATCTGTTTGACTATATCTTCCTCACCGCGCGGCGGATGCCGGACGGCGGCACAGCCTCCGACTATATCACCCTGCTTGTGAGCCGCGACAGCACAGCCGGCTATGTCCAGATCATCCAGATCACCCCCGAGGGCGCACGCCCTTTGCCCACCGAACGCGGCGAGGCCCTTGTCGTTGACGCCGTCACCTCCTCGGGCCGGCCCGAAGCCCTGCTCGGGCCACAGCTTGAAACCCAGGGCCACGCCATTCTGTCCGATCTTGCGTTTGAAACCGGCGCAGCCGAGCTTGGCGCAGGCCCCTTTGCCAGCCTTGAGGCCCTCGCCAGCTACCTGCGCGCCAATCCGGCCCGCAGGGTCGCGCTGGTCGGCCATACCGATACTGTTGGCGCGCTGAGCGGCAATATCGCGCTCTCCAAACGCCGCGCCACATCGGTCATGCAGCGCCTCGCCACGGTCTATGCGATTCCGGCGGCGCAGATGGAAGCCGAAGGCATGGGATATCTGTCGCCCGTCCTCAGCAACCTCACGCCGGAGGGGCGCGAGGCCAACAGGCGCGTCGAGGTGGTGCTTTTGAGCACCGATTGAGAGGCCGCGCCGCTCGCGCAAGCGGCAGGCAAGATCGAATTTGCTTCGCAAATCCGACCGATGAGGGGCTCTGCCCCTCACCCCGGGATATTTTGAGAAAGAAAAAGAGCCAGAGGTAGCTCGGCAAAAGCGGGCCTCGGGGTTGGACAAATCCTCTCTGTCAGGCTGCGGCAAGACTTGACGGCCCAGAAGAGAGCAGGCATTTGGCAGTCATGCTGATCCTCAAGATACTCCGCGCCGCCGAATGGGCGGCCCTGCGCGCCAACGGCGAAAGCCCGGGCGCGCCGATTGATATAGCCGACGGCTATGTGCATTTCTCAACGCCGGCGCAGGCCCAAGAGACCGCCGCCAAGCATTTTGCGGGCGAGGACGGCCTTGTGCTGCTGGCTGCAGACACCGAAGCTCTGGATCAGGACCTTGAATGGGAAGTCTCGCGCGGCGATGATCTGTTTCCCCATCTCTATCGCCCCCTGAAGCTTTCGGATGTGGTGGCGCAGTGGCCGCTGCCGCTTGTGGAGGGCGTTCATGTCTTCCCGCAAGAGGCGCTGGCCGATGACTAAGCTCGAAGCGCTCGCCCTCAAAGCCCTGCACGCTTTTGATCCGGAGCGTGCCCATGGTCTCGCCCTCGCGGCGCTCAGGCTGGGCCTCGTGCCGCTTTCCGGCCCTGTCACATCGCCGCGTCTGGCAACCGAGGTTGCGGGCCTCGCCCTGCCCAATCCTGTCGGCCTCGCCGCGGGCTTTGACAAAAACGCCGAGGCGCTTGCCCCGCTCGCGCGCGCGGGCTTCGGCTTTGTCGAGGTTGGCGCCGTGACGCCGCGCGCCCAAGCCGGCAACCCCAAGCCGCGCCTCTTCCGCCTGCCCGAGGACGGCGCCGTGATCAACCGCTTTGGCTTTAACAACAAGGGCATGGCAGCCGCCTCTGCACGTCTGGCGCGCCGCCCGCAGGGGGCCGTGATTGGCCTCAACCTCGGGGCCAACAAAGACAGCGAGAACCGCGCCGAAGACTTTGCCCGGGTGCTGAGCTACTGCGGCGCGCATCTTGATTTTGCCACGGTCAATGTCTCCTCTCCCAACACCGAAAAACTGCGCGATCTGCAGGGGGCCGAGGCGCTGTCTGCCCTGCTCGCAGGGGTGATGGAGGCCAACAGCTGGCTCAAGACGCCTTTGCCGATCTTTCTCAAGATTGCGCCGGACCTGAGCGACACAGAGATCAGTGAAATCGCCGATGTCGCCCGCGCGCAGGGCCTCAGCGCCATCATCGCAACCAACACCACCCTGTCGCGGGACGGCCTCCAAAGCGCCGCCGGGCGCGAGGCTGGCGGCCTCTCCGGCGCGCCGCTCTTTGAGCGCTCCACGCGGGTGCTGGCCAAGCTCTCCAAAGCCACCGAAGGCCGGTTGCCGCTGATCGGCGTTGGCGGCATCGCCACAGCCGAGCAGGCCTATGCCAAAATCCGCGCCGGCGCCTGCGCTGTGCAGCTCTATTCCGCGCTCATTTATCACGGCCTCAGCCTCGCCGGAGAGATCGCCCATGGCCTTGAGGCGCTGCTTGAGAAAGACGGGTTTGCCACGGTTGCAGAGGCCGTCGGAACAGGGCGCGACGCATGGCTCTGATCATCTGGCACAACCCGCGCTGCTCCAAGTCGCGCCAGACACTGGCGCTGATCGAGGCCCATGCGCCGCAAATCCGCCTATACCTCACAGACGCCCCGAGCGAGGCCGAGCTGCGCGCCGCCGCCGCCGCGCTTGGCCTTGGGCCGCTCCAGATGATGCGCACAGGCGAGCCCGAATTCAAAGCCGAGGGCCTGAGCCAAGACAGCTCTGATGCGGAGCTTTTTGCCGCCATGGCCCGTGTGCCCAAGCTCATTGAGCGGCCCATTGTGTTTGCAGGCGATAAAGCCGTGATAGGCCGCCCGCCCGAGGCTGTGCTCAGCCTGCTTTAGCGGCCCGCTCAAGAGCCGGGTAGCGCAAGGCAAGGCTCCCCGCGCGGGCGACAAACGAGATATGCAACGCCAGCCAAAGCCCGTGGTTGTCCATCCGCGGCATCAAGGCCCAGGCCGCAAGCACATAGACCGCAAAGGCCACAGCCATCATATTGCGCATATCCGCCGTGCGCGTCGCACCGATGAATATCCCGTCAAACTGCGTCAGCCCCACGATCATCACAGGCGCAGCCACGAGCCACGGCAGATAGCTGCGCGCCTCCGCCTGCACCTCGGGCGCCTTGGTCATCACATCAATCATCGCCGGGCCAACCAGCCAGAAGCCAAGCGCCAGAAGCCCCCCCAGCGCCAGCGCCCAATAGCTCGTCAGCACCGCCGCGCGCCGCACCCGCGCCACCGCCGCCGCGCCAAAGGCCTGCCCCACCAGCGCCTCGGCCGCAAAGGCAAAGCCGTCCAGCGCATAGCCCGTGATGTGCAAAAACTGCAACAAGACCTGATTGGCCGCCAGCGTCACATCGCCAAAGCGCCCGCCCAGCAGCAGAAACGACACGAAAATGCCCTGAAGCAAGAGCGAGCGGACCAGAATATCGCTGTTCACAACAGCCATCCGCCTCAGCTTGATCCGGTCAAACACCCGCGCCCAGTCGCGCCAAGCGGTGTGGCGAAAGGCCTGCCGGCACATCCACAGCCCAAGCATCAGCCCGGACCACTCGGCAATAAACGTGGCCCAGGCCACCCCCGCAACACCCCAGCCCAAGGCAAGCACAAACACAAGGTCCAGCCCCACATTGACCCCGTTCATCAAAAGCTGGATCCAGAGCACCTCCCGCGTGCGCTCCTGCGCAATCAGCCAGCCGGTGATGCCATACATGGCAATCGCCGCAGGGGCCGAGAAGATCCGGATCTGCATATAGGTTGCCGCCAGCCCCTCCACCTCAGCGCTCGCAGGCGACAGGCGGAACGCCCCCCAGAAAAGGAGCGGCTGGATCAGGATAAAGAAAACACCCCCCGCAAAGCCGATCATCAGGGCGCGGGTCAGCAGCGCGGCCACCTCGCCCGCCTCGCCACGGCCCGCCGCCTGGCTGGTCAGGCCGGTTGTGCCCATGCGCAAAAAGCCGAAGACCCAGTATATCGCCGAAAGAATCACAGCGCCCACACCCACCGCCGCAATCGGCGCAGCATCCGGGATCTGGCCCACAACAGCCGTGTCCACCGCCCCCAGAATGGGGATCGTCACATTGGCCAGTAAAATCGGAATGGCGATCTTGAGCACCCTGCGATGGGTGATCTGTGCGTCGCCGCCCGCCTCACCCATCGCGCCGCTGCGGCATCAGGAAATGCCCGGTGCCCTGCGCAAAGATACGGTTGCGATTGTCCTGCCAGGCCTCGACATGAACACTGGCATAGCGCCGCCCCGACCGGTTCACCTTGGCGCGCGCATAGGCGTCGCGCGGCAGGCCCGTGCGCAGATAATCAATGGTAAAGTCGATGGTTTTGGGCAGCCGCGGCAAATGCCCTTTGACAACCTCCTCGGCGTCCATCTCGCCGCGCTCGATCTCTTCCCAAAGATGCGCCCAGCCCAGCCCGATGACGGCCGCCACTTCCATAAACCCCGAAATCGCCCCGCCATGCAGCGCCGGCAACATAGGGTTGCCAATCAGCTTGTCATCATAGGGCAATATCGCGGTCAGCTCGTCGCCCCTGCGGTCAAATTCGATCCCCATAAAGGTGATATAAGGCACGCCATGCACCAAAGCGCTCAGGGCCGCATCACGGCGCTGTTTGATCACCTGCACAGGCTCGGGGCGTTTGTAGGCCATGCTCAGCGCTCCACCGTAAAGGCCCCCGTGGCCGTGGCCACCGGGTTGTCTTTGTCGTCGTCGCTCGCCGTGGCCCGCACAAAGGCCACCGAGCGGGTGATGTGATAGCAATGCGCCTCCGTGGCGATGGTCTGCCCCGGCGTGGCCCGGCGCATATAGTCGATGCGCAAATCAATCGTCGCCGTGCCCGCCGGGCTGCTCGGATGGCTCATCGCCGCCGCCCCGCAGCAGGTATCCATCAGCGCCGAAACCGCCCCGCCATGAATCACCCCTGTCTCGGGATCGCCCACAAGCGCGGGCGCATAGGGCATTTCGATCCGCGCATAGCCCTCTCCGATATCGGTCAGCTCCATGCCCAGCGCGCGGCTGTGCGGGATCGCAGAGATAAACTGCTTGGCGATTTTGGCTTTGTCCATGTGGCACTTGCTCCATCGGGCCGTTGGCCTCGTTTTGCGGCATACTTCCAGAGCAATGCCCCCTGTGCAAGCCGTATCGCGCCGCCCCCTCTTGCACCTTTCCCTGACGGCCAGACCGCGCGCACGCGCTCTGCGCCCCTCCCGAGATTGTCTCACTTGTGTCTTTTGCCCGACCGCCCTAGGGTCCGCGGCAAGGAGACACGGCATGACGGACACACGGCTCAACTTCAAAGATATGTGCGCCAAATTTGATGTAACCCCGCGCACCTTGCGCTATTATGAATATATCGAATTGCTCCAGCCCGAGCGCGATGGCCGGGCGCGGTTTTACTCCGCCCGCGAGATCGCACGCATGACGCTGATCATGCGGGGCCGCCGCTGGGGTTTTCCGCTCGAAGACATCCGCCAGTTCCTGCTTGTCTACGAGGAGCACGGCACCAAAGCCCAGCTCCAACACTGGATCGATATGGCCGATGGCAAGCTTGTCGAGCTTGAGCAGCAACGCCGCGATCTAGAAACAGCCATAGAAGAGCTGACAGAAAACCGCCGCGAAACGCTGGAATCGCTCGACACCAAAAAGTGACGTAACGTATTCCTTACGTCAACGTAAAGTTCCCCTTGAATGCGTCGCACCCGCTTTGCATCTAAACATCATGCGTTCCCAAACGAGATGTTTTTATGGCTGACACAGACCGACTGATGACAATCCGAGAAATGTGCGACACCTACGGGGTGACTCCGCGCACCCTGCGCTTTTATGAGGCAAAAGAGCTTCTTGCGCCGCACCGGGAGGGCCAGAAACGGCTTTTCACCCGACGCGACCGCGCCCGCCTCACCCTGATTTTGCGCGGCAAACGCTTTGGCTTTTCCCTCGAAGAGATCCGCCAGTTGCTCGAGCTTTATAACATGGGCGACCAGCAACAGACCCAGCTCGCCCGCACCTTTGCCATCGCTCAGGAGCGCCTTGCCGATATGGAGCGCCAGCGCGACGAGCTGAACGCCGCCATCGCAGATCTGGCCGAACAGATCGGCGAAGTCGCAAAGACCCTCGCCGATATGGCCGAAGGCAAAAACGCCGCCGAATAAGCCCCGACAGACCCAATTTCAGACGTCACGGAGACAGCAGATGCCCAGTTACACCGCCCCCGTTAAAGACCTTCAGTTCGTTTTGCACGAGGTTCTCAAAGCCAGCACCAGCGATATCACCGGATATAGCGAGCTTGAGCCGGAGTTCACAGCCGCTGTTCTGGAAGAGGCCGGCAAACTCTGCTCTGACGTTCTCGCGCCGCTGAATGCCGTGGGCGACAAAGAGGGCTGCGCGCTTGAAAACGGCGTGGTGCGCGTCCCCACGGGCTTCAAAGACGCCTTTGATCAGGTCCGCGCCGGCGGCTGGACCGGGCTTGATATGCCCGAAGACTACGGCGGCCAGAATATGCCCTATCTGCTCGGCACAGCGGTCGGCGAGCTGTTCTCCGGCGCCAATCAGGCTTTCACAATGTATCAGGGCCTGACCCACGGCGCCGCTTCGGCCATCCTCGCCCATGGCACAGAGGCGCAGAAAAATACCTATCTGCCCAAAATGGTGAGCTGTGAATGGACCGGCACCATGAACCTGACCGAGCCACACTGTGGCACCGATCTGGGCCTCATGCGCACCAAAGCCGAGCCTCAGGCCGATGGCAGCTTCAAGCTCACAGGGCAGAAAATCTTTATTTCCTCGGGCGAACACGAGATGGCCGACAATATCATCCATCTCGTTCTCGCCAAAATCCCCGGTGGCCCGGACGGGATCAAAGGGGTGTCGCTCTTCATCGTGCCAAAGTTCATCGTCAACGAAGATGGCACCCCCGGCGCGCGCAACGGCGTCAGCTGTGGCGCTCTGGAAGAGAAAATGGGCATTCACGGCAACGCGACCTGCGTGATGAATTATGACGCGGCCACGGGCTATCTGCTCGGCACCGAGCACAAAGGGATGCGCGCTATGTTCACCATGATGAACGAAGCCCGCATCGGTGTCGGGATGCAGGGTCTGGCCCAGGCCGAAGCCGCCTATCAGAACGCGGTGATCTACGCCAAAGACCGCCTCCAGGGCCGCGATGTCACCGGCGTGAAAAACCCCGACGGCCCCGCCGACCCGCTGATTGTGCACCCCGATGTGCGCCGGATGCTGATGGATCAGAAAAGCTTCATCGAGGGCGCGCGCGCCTTTATCCTCTGGGGGTCCTCGCTGATTGATGCCGCCCACCGCGAAGGCGACAAAGACGCCGACGGGCTGATCTCTCTCATGACCCCTGTGGTCAAAGGCTTCCTCACAGATGTCGGCTATGACATGACCGTGCAGGCCCAGCAAATTTACGGTGGCCACGGCTATATCGAAGAATGGGGAATGTCCCAGTTCACCCGCGATGCGCGCATTGCCATGATCTATGAAGGCGCCAACGGCGTTCAGGCGCTCGATCTGGTGGGGCGCAAGCTCGCACAGGACGGCGGCAAACACGTCATGGCCTTCTTTGAGATGGTCAAGAGCTTCTGCGCCGAGCAAAAGGATGTCGCCGGCATGGAGCCGTTCGTCGCGCCGCTCAAAACAGCCTCCAAGGACCTTCAGGCCGCAGGGATGTTCTTTATGCAAAACGGCATGAAAAACCCCAACGCCGCGCTCGCCGGCTCGACCGACTTCATGCATATGATGGGCCATGTCTGCTTGGGCCTGATGTGGGCGCGCATGGCCCGCGCCAGCCTTGATGCCCTCGCGTCATCCCCCGCTGACGCAGCGTTCTACGAGACGAAGCTCGCCACAGGCCGTTACTATATGGCACGCCGCTTGCCTGCGACGGCGCTGCATCTGACCCGGATCCAAAGCGGAGCAGACAGCGTCATGGCCCTGGGCGAAGACCAGTTCTGACGTTTCAAAAAGGAGCCTTGCCCAATGCCAAAACGCTTCCGCCTGACCCGCCGCTTTCCCGCCGCCATGACGGAAGACGGCTATCGCAGGCTCAAGCGGTTCGCCTCCGACGCGGGGCTGGACGAGGGCGAGGCGCTGAGTTTTCTGTTTGAAAACTTTGAAAGCGTGATGAACCACGAAAACCTGACAGCGCGCCTGCGGCTCTTCAATTCGGAGCTGGACGCGCGCAAAAGATAAATTCTTCTGGGGAGGAGACAGACTATGGCTTCCGCGTGGATGACCGAAGAACATCAAATGATCGCCGATATGACGCGCAAATTCATCACCGAGGAATGGATGCCGCGCTATGACACATGGCGCAAACAGGGCGAAATGGACCGCTCCACATGGAACGAAGCCGGCGCGCTCGGCCTCCTTTGCCCCTCGATCCCCGAAGAATACGGCGGCGCTGGCGGCGACTTCGGCCATGAAGCCGCAATCCTGATCGAAGCCTCCCGCGCCAATCTCGCAAGCTGGGGCAATGGCATTCACTCGGGCATCGTCGCCCATTACATCCTCGCCTATGGCTCTGAAGAGCAGAAAAAGCGCTGGCTCCCCAAAATGGTCTCCGGCGAAATGGTCGGCGCGCTGGCCATGACAGAGCCGTCAGGCGGCTCCGATGTGCAGCGCCTCAAAACCCGCGCCATCAAGGACGGCAACGCCTACCGCCTCACCGGCTCGAAAACCTTTATCACCAACGGCCAACACGCCGATCTGATCATCGTGGCGGCCAAAACCGACCCCAAGGAAGGCTCCAAAGGCACCTCGCTGATCGTGGTGGAGACAGAAAACGCCGAGGGCTTCTCGCGGGGCCGCAACCTCGAGAAAATCGGCTGCCACGCCGCCGATACCTCCGAGCTGTTCTTTGACAATGTCGAAATCCCGCCCGAAAACCTGCTCGGCGGTCAGGAAGGTCAGGGCTTTTACCAGATGATGAACCAGCTCCCCCAGGAGCGACTGATCATCGGCTGCGGCGCAGTCGGCGCCATGCAAGGCGCCCTCGAGCGCACGATCGACTATTGCCGCGAGCGCGAGGCCTTCGGCGGTCCGATCATGCAGTTCCAGAACACCCGCTTCAAACTCGCCGAATGCAAAACCAAACTCACAGTCGCCCGCGCCTTCCTCGATGATTGCATGAGCGAGCACCTGCGCGGCGCGCTGAGCGTCGAAAAAGCCGCCATGGCCAAATACTGGCTCACCGACACCCAGGGCGAAGTGCTTGACGAATGCGTCCAGCTCCACGGCGGCTATGGCTATATGCAAGAATACGCCGTCGCCGAAATGTGGGCCGATGCCCGCGTCCAGCGGATCTACGGGGGCACCAATGAAATCATGAAAGAGCTGATCTCCAGAAACCTCTGACTGTCTTGACCGACCCTCTTTTCTGACTGTCTTTTTTATTGCCCAAAATATCCTGCGGGGGTCTGGGGGTGCAAAACCCCCAGCCCCGCCAGCCCAAAAGGACCAAGCCATGACGATCAAACTCCACTGCTTCGGCGAAAGCGGCAACGCCTACAAAGCCGCGCTCGCGCTTGAACTGTCCGGCCTTGACTGGGAGCCGGTCTATGTCGATTTCTTCGGCGGGGCCGCGCGCACGCCCGAGTGGCGCGCCAAAAACGTGATGGGCGAAGCCCCGGTGATGGAAGACGGCGACATCCGCCTCACGCAATCCGGCGTGATCCAGCAATACATCACGGACAAATCCGGCAAGTTCGGCGGTGCTGCGGAGGACAAATACGAGGTCCTGCGCTGGGTGCTCTGGGACAATCACAAAATGTCCTCCCAAGCCGGCGTCACCCGCTTTCTGATGAACTTTCTGCCCGAAGACAAACGCCCCCAAGAGGTCATCGGCTTTCTTCAAGGTCGCCTCAAAGGCGCCTATGCCACACTGGATGCCCACCTTGAGGGCCGCGACTATATCGTCGGGCCGGGCCTCACAAACGCCGATCTCTCAAACTGCGGCTACCTGTTTTATCCCGAACCCTTCGGGTTCACCCGCGCCGACTGGCCCAATATCGACCGCTGGCTCGCCAATATCGAAAACACCGCAGGGTTCAAATACCCCTATGATCTCATGCCCGGCAGCCCCGCTGACCGCGCCTAAATTCTTGCGAACGACAGGAGTCTCATCATGACCGAAGCCTATATCTATGACGCCGTGCGCACGCCCCGCGGCAAGGGCCGCAAAGACGGCAGCCTGCACGAAGTCTCCGCCGCGCGGCTCTCTGCTGTGGCGCTCAACGCCCTCAAAGAGCGCAACGGCCTTGACGGCCACGCCGTTGAAGATGTGATCTGGGGCAATGTCACCCAAGTCGCCGAGCAGGGTGCCTGTCTGGCGCGCACCGCCGTTCTGGCTTCCGATCTGGATGAAAGCATCCCCGGCCTCTCGATCAACCGCTTCTGCGCCTCGGGCCTTGAGGCGGTCAATCTCGCGGCCAATCAGGTGCGCGGCGGCGCAGGCAACGGCTATATCGCCGGCGGCGTCGAATGTATGAGCCGCGTGCCCATGGGCAGTGACGGTGGCGCGATCGCGATTGATCCAGCCATCGCGATTGACAATTACTTCGTGCCACAAGGCATCTCTGCTGACATCATCGCAACCAAATATGGCTTCACCCGCGACATGGCCGACGCCATGGCCGTGGAGAGCCAGAAGCGCGCCAAAGCGGCGTGGGATGCGGGCCACTTCTCCCGCTCCGTCGTGCCTGTTTACGATGTCAACGGCCTGCCCATTCTGGCCTATGACGAGTTCATGCGCCCCGAAACCGATATGCAAAGCCTCGGCGCTCTGACCCCCTCGTTCAAGCAAATGGGCGAGGTCATGCCCGGCTTTGACAAGATCGCGATCCTGAAATACCCCGAGCTTGAGCGCATCCATCACATTCACCACGCCGGCAACAGCTCGGGCATCGTCGATGGCGCAGCCGCTGTGCTCATCGGCAACAAAGAGCTGGGCGAGGCGCTCGGCCTCAAGCCGCGCGCGCGCATCCGCGCCACCGCCAAAATCGGCACAGACCCGACCATCATGCTCACAGGCCCCGTGCCGGTGACAGAGAAAATCCTGCGCGAAAGCGGCATGGGCATCGGCGACATCGATCTCTTTGAAGTCAACGAAGCCTTCGCCTCGGTGGTGATGCGCTTTGAGCAGGCTTTTGATGTCGATCACGCCCGCGTCAACGTCAACGGCGGCTCGATTGCCATGGGCCACCCTTTGGGCGCGACCGGGGCGATGATCCTCTCGGCCCTGCTGGATGAGCTGGAGCGCAGCGACAAGGAGACCGGCCTCGCCACGCTCTGCATCGGCTCCGGCATGGGCGCCGCAACCATCATCGAGCGGGTCTGAGGGCGGCGGATGCTCAGCCCGAAAGACATATACCAAGCGCAACTTGACGAACTCGGACAGGCGTATTGGGACATGGATTTTTCCAAAGTGCTGGATATGATCCATTTCCCGAGCTTCGTGGAAACCGACGATCTGACGTTGCACTTGCCAGATCGGGAGTCCTATTTGGCGTCCCTCATAAGCCAGCGCGACAACCTTACCATGCGCGGGGCCACAGCCTATCACCGGATTTGCCGTGACGCTGTTGTGGCACATGATGATCCGCACCGCATCGAAGGCATTCACGAGGTCTATGCGCTGCAAGGCGCGACCCTTGTGATGGATCCCTACCTGACCCAAATGTCGCTGGTTTACAAAAACGGAGCATGGCTCTGCACCGGGCTGCGCTCGGCCACCACAAACAAAAACCTGAAAATCGTCAAACACCCAGAGCCGACCACAGGCTCACCGGCCGCTGAAGCCGCGTTAAAGGAGACTTAAACATGAGTGATTTTACCCTCGCAAAAGACGCCCAAGGCATCGCCACCATCACATGGGACACGGCTGGAAAGTCGATGAATGTGATGAGCATCCAGGGCTTTTCCGATCTGTCCGATCTCGTCGATGACGCCCTCGCAGATGACGCCGTCAAAGGCATCATCATCACCTCGGGCAAAGACGGCAGCTTTGCCGGCGGCATGGACCTCAATGTCATCGCCAAAATGAAAGACGACGCCGGTGACGAGCCTGCCAAGGGCCTCTTTGAGGGCGTCATGGGAATGCACGCCGTTTTGCGCAAGATCGAACGCGCCGGCATGGACCCCAAGACAAACAAGGGCGGCAAGCCGATCGCCTGCGTCATGCCGGGCACAGCCCTCGGCATCGGGTTTGAAATTCCCCTCGCCTGCCACCGCACCTTTGTCGCCAACAACCCCAAGGCCAAGATCGGCCTGCCCGAAATCATGGTCGGCATCTTCCCCGGCGCAGGCGGCACCACCCGCCTCGTGCGCAAGCTCGGCGCAATGGCCGCCGCCCCCTTCCTGTTGCAAGGCAAGCTCTCTGATCCGGCGCGCGCCAAGCAAGCCGGCCTGATTGACGAAGTGTCAGATGATCCCATGTCAGACGCCCGCGCCTGGGTGCTCTCCGAGCCGAATATCGTCAAGCCCTGGGATGAAAAGGGCTATAAAATGCCCGGCGGCACGCCCTATCACCCCGCCGGCTTCATGACATTCCTCGGTGCCTCCGTCATGGTGCATTCCGAAACCCAAGGCGCATTTCCCGCCGCCAAGGCGCTGCTCTCGGCGGTCTATGAAGGCGCGCTCGTGCCCTTTGACACCGCCCTCAAGATCGAGACCCGCTGGTTCGTCCACACTCTGATGAATCCAAGCTCCGCCGCCATGATCCGCTCGCTCTTTATCAACAAGGAAGCGCTCGACAAAGGCGCCGTGCGCCCCGCCGATGTGCCTGACCAGCGCGTCAAAAAGCTCGGCGTTCTCGGCGCGGGCATGATGGGCGCAGGCATCGCCCTTGTCTCGGCCCAAGCCGGCATCGAGGTTGTGCTGATCGACCGCGACCAAGCGAGCGCCGACAAAGGCAAAGCCTATACGGCGACCTACATGGACAAAGGCATCGCCCGCAAAAAGGCCACGCCTGAGAAGAAAGAGGAGATGCTCGCGCGCATCACCGCCACCGCCGACTTGGACGCGCTCAAAGACTGTGATCTGATCATCGAGGCGGTGTTTGAAGACCCGGCCGTCAAAGCCGAGATGACCAAAAAGGTCGAAGCCGTGATCCCCAAGGATTGCATCTTCGCCTCCAATACCTCGACCCTGCCGATCACCGATCTGGCCCGCGCCAGCGTGCGCCCTGAGCAGTTCATCGGTATCCACTTCTTCTCGCCCGTCGAGAAAATGTTGCTGGTCGAGATCATCAAGGGCGCAGAGACAGGCGACCGCGCCGTTGCCAAGGCCCTCGATTATGTCCGCCAGATCCGCAAAACCCCGATCGTGGTCAATGATGCGCGCTTCTTCTATGCCAACCGCTGCATCATCCCCTATATCAACGAGGGGCTGCGGATGCTCACCGAGGGGGTCGCGCCTTCGCTGATCGACAACGCCGCGCGCCAGCTCGGTTTCCCCGTCGGCCCGCTTCAGCTCAATGACGAAACTTCGATTGATCTGGGCGCAAAAATCGCCCGCGCCACCAAAGCTGCGATGGGTGCCGAGTATCCCGACAGCCCCGCGGATGATCTTATCTTCTGGCTCGAAGCCGAAGGCCGCTTGGGCCGCAAGGCCAACGCCGGCTTCTTTGACTATGACGAAAAAGGCAAGCGCACAGGCTTCTGGCCGGGCTTGGGCGAGAAATACCCCCTCGCCAAAGAGCAACCGAGCCTCATCGAGGTGCAAGAGCGCCTCATGTTCGCTCAGGTGCTTGAGGCCGTGCGCGCGCTGCAAGAGGGCGTGCTCATGGACATCCGCGAAGGCGATGTCGGCGCGATCCTTGCTTGGGGCTTTGCGCCATGGTCCGGCGGCCCGCTGTCCTGGCTCGACATGATCGGAACACCCTATGCCGCCGAGCGCACAGCCGAGCTTGCCGCCCAATACGGCCCGCGCTTTGCGACACCGGCCCTGCTTGAAGAAATGGCGCAAAAGGGTCAGAGTTTCTACAGCCGCTTTGCGCCCAAGGCCGACAAAGCAGCCTGAAGACTAGCGAGCGGGTGCACCCCCTCAGGCGCACCCGCTCTACTGTGACCGGACGTTGCAAACGCAAGACTCTTGCGAGCCGGGGATTACAAAGCGCAGCATTGCACAGGCACAGATACCTGCCGAACGCCGCGCAAAACAAAGGAGTGCCGCCGCTTTTCGCGGCGCAGTCTGGCGTGCTGCACCAAAGGCGCACAAGCCTGTCCCCCAAGTGTCCAGCCGCTGGCAGACGGCATTTAACTCTTGATATAAAATGTCTCTGAATCCTGTTGGCGATAGGGCCAAATTAAGACAATTTCGAGGCATTTATTACCAAAACATGGCAACAATGTGGCTAAATTGGCGTTTTTGTTTCCAATTCAGCCACAATATGACAGCCCAAACACCCCGCCCCGCTGCGTCTTCTCCCGCCCTGACGGCGCCAAGACCTCTAGGAAAACCGATATCCAAAGCGCGCGATATCCTGCGCGCAAAGCTCGGCCACCGCCTCACAGGCCGGTGCCGTATAATAGCTGCGATAGTCCCGCGCCCGCGTGCTAACATTGGCCCGTGGCAGCTCAAGCTCAAAGCCCAGATGCTCCATAAGCGGCGCCGCATCCTCCTTGAAATGCTCAAGCCGGATATAAAGCGCCTCCTGCACGCGCCCCGCGCTGTCGGCCATATAGCTCTCATAGGGATGCGCCTTCAGCGGCCCCGCCACACCGGGCGCGCGCAAAAACGCATCAAACGCCAGCCGCTTGGCCGTGGCCACAGCAGGGTGGTCAAACCTCTGCTCCCGCAGCCAGTGATAATAGCTCACCAGTCTGTCCCAAGGGTTGCGCACCAGCGTAAAGCAGAGCATCTGCTCGATCTGCGCGCCACTCACCAGCCCCTCGATGTCCGCAAGCGTCGAATGTTTCCAAAGCCGCCCACGGGCCGAAACGCCCTTAAGTGCCTTGCGCCGCTTCAGCGCCTTGGGCGTGTCGCCCAGCATCATATCGTCGCGCATCGCCCGCGCCTCAAGCGCCAGCGCAAGCGAGGTCCCGCCCGTTTTGGGAATATGCACAAAAATATAGGCGCGCCCGCGCGAAATGATCATGCGCCAAATCTAGCTTTGCCGCGAGCGCAAAGCAATCACAGACCCCGCCACAATGATCAACACAACACCCGCCATCTGCACAGCCGTCAGGCTTTGCCCGAACCAGACAAAGGCAAACAGCGGGCCAAACACCATGATCGAATATTCAAACACCGCCACATATGAGGCTTCGCCGAGCTGATAGGCGCGGGTCAGGCAAAACACCCCGACAATCGAAAAGACCACGTGCCCCACCAGAAGCAGGCCGACCCCCTCCATTGGCCAGATCCAGCCCCGTGTCACAAAGGCCAGCGGCCCCTCGATCTCCTGAACTCCAAAGACAGCAATCGCCAAAAGCCCGATCAGCCCCAGCACCCCCTGCATCCCCATCGTGCCCGCGAGCAGCGTGCAGGTGCTCTCCGCACCACACATCCGCCGCGTGATCACCGCATTCAGCGCATACAGAATCCCGCCGATCACAGGCACCCCAACAAGCGGGCTAAAGCTGCTCGGGCTGACCTCAAGCACAACAAGCGTGCCCAGAAAGCCCGCAATCACCGCGCCAACCCGGAAAATGCCGATCCGCTCGCGCAGAAAAAGCGCGGTGATCGTCACCACAATGATGGGCGAGGTAAACAGCCCCGCCAAGGACTGCGCAATCGGCAGAAAGGCCAGAGACGCAAAGTAAAACAGCATCGCCGAGGCAAACAGAAAGCTGCGCAAAAGCACCGGCCCCCAAGCCAGAGGCCAGAACCGCTGCCCCAAAAGCCGCGCCACCACAAACACCACAGGCATAGAAATAAGAAGCCGGATCACATACATCTGCCAAAGGCTGATCACCTCGGCGACAACCACAATAAAGTTATCAATCACCCCGAGGATCAGCATACTCGCCAACATCCAAAGCGCCGCCGCCACAGGTCTTGTCTCGCTCACGTCATTTCCGCCTTCAAATGGTCGCACTAGGGCTTTTCAAAACCGCCCGGCTGGCGATAGTCTCCCCCAAACCCGACATAAGCGGGAAAAAACAGGGAGAAGACAATGGCTCAAATGCGCGATGAAACGGGCTTGGATAAAAATGAAGCGAATTTTGTGGCCCTGACGCCGCTGTCACACCTCAAGCGCGCCTCCTATATTTTCCCCGACCGTCTGGCCGTCGCCTATGGCAGCCAGCACCGCAAGACCTATGCCGAGTATCACGCCCGCGTCAGCGCGCTCGCCTCAGCCCTGTCGCGCGCCGGCATCGCCCCCGGCGATGTCGTCGCAACGGTTCTGCCCAATATCCCCGCCCATTGCGAGGCGCATTTCGCCGTCCCCGCCGCCGGCGCCGTGCTCAACGCGATCAACACGCGCCTCGATGTTCAAACCATCCGCTATATATTGGAGCATGGCGAAGCCAAAATGGTGCTGGTCGATACAGAGTTCCTGCCCGTCGTCGAAGCGGCCATCGCAGAAATGGACGGCCCGCAGCCCGAGATCGTCGAAGTCCCCGATCCTTCCCATGGCCACCCCGCCACAGGGCGGCACCGCGACTATGAGAGCTTTCTGGCCGGCGGAGACCCGGCCTTCACATGGATTATGCCGGACGACGAATGGGACAGCCTCGCGCTCAACTATACCTCCGGCACCACAGGCCGCCCCAAAGGCGTGGTCTATCACCACCGCGGCGCCTATCTCATGACCATGGGCACTGTCGTGAGCTGGCAGCTCACCCTGCGCCCGGTCTATCTCACCATCGTGCCGCTGTTTCACTGCAACGGCTGGAACCACACATGGATGATGCCGCTTCTGGGCGGCACCATCGTCTGCTGCCGCAACATCACAGCCAAAGCGATCTATGACGCCATCGCCGATGAAGGTGTGACCCATTTCGGCGGCGCGCCCATCGTGCTCAACACGCTGGTCAATTGCGAAGACAACGACAGGCGCGGCTTTGATCACACCGTTCAGGTCTTCACCGCCGGCGCGCCGCCCCCCGCCGCCACCCTGGCCGCCATCGAGCCGCTCGGGTTCAACGTCACACAGGTCTACGGCCTGACCGAAACATACGGCCACGTCACAGAATGCCTCTGGCGCGCCCGCTGGGATGAGCGCCCCTCCGAGGAGCGCTACGCCATCAAGGCCCGCACAGGGGTTCTGATGCCGATGATGGACGAAGCCGTCGTGCTTCACCCCGAGACAATGGCCCCCGTCCCGCATGACGGACAGACACAAGGCGAAATCATGATCCGCGGCCACACCGTCATGAAAGGCTATCTGAAAAACCCCGAGGCCACGCGCGAGGCCTTCAAAGGCGGCTTCTTTCACTCGGGCGATCTCGCGATCCAGCACCCTGACACCTACCTGCAAATCATGGACCGCTCCAAAGATATCATCATCTCGGGGGGCGAAAATATCAGCTCGGTCGAGGTCGAAGGCGTGCTCGCCAGCCATCCCGCCGTCTCGCTCTGCGCCGTGGTCGCCAAACCCGATGACAAATGGGGCGAAGTGCCCTGCGCCTTCGTCGAGCTGAAGCCCCGCGCCACAGCCACCGAACAAGAGTTGATCGCTTTTGCCCGCAGCAAACTCGCAGGCTTCAAAACGCCCAAGAAAGTCGTCTTTCAGGACCTCCCCAAAACCTCGACAGGCAAAATCCAGAAATTCGAGCTGCGCACCACCGCCAAAACCCTCTAACCGCGCCCCCGCTTTTTCTTTCTAAAAATATCCTGGGGGTGAGGCCTCAAAAGCCGCAAAGCTTTTGAGGCCGAGGGGGCAAAGCCCCCTCCCCCCGCGACGCGGCACAGCCGCGGCGCAATCGCTCCTTCCACCGGGGCACAGCCCATGCTAGCCTGCCCCAAAAGAGGCAGGAGCAGGCCCACCCGATGACAGCCCTTAAAGAGTATGACCGTATCGAAGCCACAGGCCTGTGGCGCGAGAGTGCCAAGGCCCAGCGCCGCGAGGTGATCGTCTCGATCGGCGATGCCACCCTGACAATCTCCGATCACAACGACCGCGCCCTCGCCCATTGGTTCCTCCCCGCAATCGAACGCGCCAATCCAGGCAGCCGCCCGGCGATCTTTCACCCCGATGGCGACCGCACAGAAACACTGGAGCTGGCCGCCGACGAAGCCACCATGATCGACGCGATTGAAAAGCTGCGCTCCCGGATCGAGCGCGCCCGCCCCCATCCGGGCCGCCTGCGCCTCTGGATCAGCCTCGCCGTGCTCGCCACCGTCGCCGCCCTCGGGGTCTTCTGGATGCCCAATGCCGCCCGCGACCATGCCGTGCGCGTCGTGCCCGATGTCAAACGCGCCGAGCTTGGCTCGGCGCTCCTGTCCCGGATCACACGGGTCGCCGGCCTGCCCTGCACCGCCCCCGAAGGGGCACGGGCTTTGCGCAGGCTCGGCGCGCGCCTGCCCTCGCCCGAGGGGGCCGCCCGCCTCGTCGTCCTGCCGGGCGGCGTGCTTGACGCGGCGCATCTGCCCGGCGGGGTGATCCTGCTCAACCGCGCCCTGATCGAAGACTTCGAAGAGCCGGATGTCGTCGCCGGCTATATCATAGCCGAACATCTCGCCGCCGAGCTGCACGACCCTTTGCATGATTTTCTCACCCACGCCGGCCTCGTCACAACCCTGCGCCTGCTGACAACAGGCGAGGTCCCCGCCAGCGCCCAAGACGCCTATGCCGAGCATATGCTCACCGAGCCGCGCAGCCATGTTCCCGATGACACCCTGCTGCGGGGCTTTGCCGCCTGGTCGGTGCGGGCGCGCCCCTATGCCTATGCCCGTGACATTACCGGCGAAGACACCCTCGATCTGATCGAGGCCGACCCCTTCGCCACAGCCGCGCCAGAGCCGCTGCTCTCGGACAATGACTGGCAGCGCCTGCAAGGCATCTGCGGCAGCTGAATTTCGCAGTCGCGACATATCTTGTCGCCACTCGCCCTTGCCAAGCCTGCCCGCTTTGGCGAGACTGCCGCCAAAGGGCAAAGCTGAGTCTCGCCCGACACCAATCCTGAGACATGAACCGTAGGGAGACGGCTATGAGATTTGAAACCCCGCAGACAATAGAGGCCGCCGTCGCGCTTCTGGCCGCCGAGCAGGGCGCGCGCGTTCTGGCCGGCGGCACAGATCTGCTCGTGCGCCTGCGCGCCGGCCAGATCGCGCCCAGCACAATCGTCGATATCAAACGCATCACCGGCATCGCCGAGATCACCGCCGAAGACGGCGGCTGGCGCATCGGCGCCGGCGTCTCCTGCGCCGCCATGGGCGAACACGCAGGGCTGCGGGCCGACTACCCCGGCGTTGTCGAAGGCGCCGAGCTGATCGGCTCGACCCAGGTTCAGGGCCGCTGCACCATGGTCGGCAATCTCTGCAACGCCGGCCCGGCGGGCGATTCTGTTCCCGCCATGGTCGCCGCAGGCGCAACCGTGCGGATCGCCGGTCCCGCAGGCACACGCGACATGGCGGTGCTCGACATCCCCCAAGGCCCGGGCAAAAACGCACTCGCCGCAGGCGAATTCGTCACCTCGGTGTTCCTGCCCGCCCGCGCCCCGCGCAGCGCAGATGCCTACCTGCGCTTTATCCCGCGCACCGAAATGGACATCGCCGTGGTCGGCTGCGCGGTCAATGTGATCCTTGAAGAGGATGGCACAGTGGCCTGCGCGGGCGTCTCGCTCGGTGCGGTTGCGCCCAAGGTGCTTCTGGTGGCCGAGGCCGCCGAAGCCCTCATCGGCACAAAATGTGACGATGCGGCCCTTGCGGCCTGCGCCGCCGCGGCCACAGCCGCCGCCACCCCGATTGATGACAAACGCGGCACAGTGGCCTTTCGCAAAGACGTCGCAGGCGTCCTCGCCCGCCGCGCCGCCCGCCTTGCTTACACCCGCGCACTGGGAGACCCCTCATGAGCCGTATCCACGTCACCACAACCATCAACGGCGACAGCGTCGATTACCTCTGCGAAGCCGGCGACACGCTGCTGGATGTGCTGCGCGACCAGCTTGACCTGACCGGCTCCAAAGAGGGCTGCGCCTCCGGCGATTGCGGCGCTTGCTCGGTCATGCTCGACGGCCGCCTCGTCTGCGCCTGCCTCGTGCTCGGCGCCGAAGCCGAAGGCCGCTCTGTCGAAACCATCGAAGGCATGGCCGATGGCGAAACCCTGCACCCCTTGCAGAAAAACTTTATCGACAAGGCCGCGCTGCAATGTGGCATCTGCACGCCCGGCATCCTCGTCGCCGCCAAAGATCTGCTGGCGCGCAACCCCGATCCCACCGAGGAAGAGGTCCGCTACTGGCTTGCCGGCAATCTCTGCCGCTGCACAGGTTATGACAAAATTATCCGCACCGTCCTTGAGACAGCGGCCGAAATGAGAGGCGCAGCATAATGGCAAAAGACGAGTTCCAATCCCGCGCGTTCAAAGTCGTCGGCACCCGCGTTCCGCGCCCCGACGGGCTGGATAAAGTCACAGGCCGCGCCCGCTATGGCGCGGATATGTCCGCCCCCGGAATGCTCATCGGCCTCTGCCTGCGCAGCCCCCACGCCCACGCGCGGATTGTGTCGATAGACACCTCCCAAGCCGAGGCCATGACTGGGGTCAAAGCCGTGGTCACCCGCGCCGACTTTACCGTCACACCCGAAGATCAAGGCACCCGCGACATTCTCGACAACGTCATGGCCGGCGAAAAAGCGCTTTACGATGGCCATACCGTCGCCGCCGTCGCCGCGACGTCGCGCTCCGTCGCTCTGGCCGCTCTGAAAGCGATCAAGGTCGAGTATGAGGTGCTGCCCCATGTCATAGATGTCGACGAAGCCATGAAGCCCGGTGCCCCCGTGCTCCACGAAGGCCGCCAGCAGGAAAGCGTGCCCGAAGGCTATAGCCAGAACGTGCTGGCGCGCAGCCAGTATGGCCATGGCGATGTGGCCGCAGGCTTCGCCAAAGCCGATCTCGTAATCGAGCGCAGCTTCACCACAGCCGCCACCCACCAAGGCTATATCGAGCCACACGCCTGCCTTGCCACCATGGGCAATGACGGTCAGGGCGATCTGTGGTGCTGCACGCAGGGCCACTATATGGTGCGCAACACCTGCTCTGCCATTCTGGGCATGGACGCAGGCCGCCTCAAAGTCACAGCCTCCGAAATCGGCGGCGGCTTTGGCGGCAAAACAACCGTGTTCCTTGAGCCGGTCGCGCTGATGCTCTCCAAAAAAACCGGCAAGCCGGTGAAGATGACCATGGCGCGCGAAGAGGTTCTGCGCGCCTCCGGTCCCACATCCTCCACCTCGATTGACATCAAGATCGGCATCACAAAAGACGGGAAAATCACCGCCGCCCAAGGCGATTTCCGCTACCAGTCCGGCGCCTTCTACGCCATGAACGGCGCGCTCGGTGCCATGTGCGGCTTTGCGCCTTATGATCTGGAAAATGTTGAGACAGTGGGCTGGGAAGTGGTCACAAACCGCCCCAAAGCCGCCGCCTACCGCGCCCCCGGCGCGCCCATGGCCGCCTTTGCCGTCGAAAGCGTCATGGACGAGCTGGCCAAAGAGCTGGGGCTGGACCCGATCGAGCTGCGCCTGATGAACGCCGCGGACGAAGGCACAAAGTCCGCCTATGGCCCGACCTACCCCGCCATCGGCCTCAAAGCCACGCTGGAAGCGGCCAAAGCACATCCACACTGGAGCGCGCCCCTCGGGCCGAACCAGGGCCGCGGCATGGGCTGCGGCTTCTGGTTCAACTTCGGCGGCGACACCTGCGTCTCGCTGATGATCAACCCCGATGGCACCGTCTCGCTGTCCGAGGGCAACCCCGATATCGGCGGCTCGCGCGCCTCCATGTCGATGATGGCCGCCGAAGAACTGGGCATCCCCTATGAGCAGGTCCGCACCGTCATCGCCGATACGGCCACATTGGGCCAGAACGAGGTGACAGACGGCTCCCGCGTGACCTTTGCCGTGGGTCTGGCCACAATCAAGGCCGCCCGCCACGCCATTGAAATCATGAAAGCCCGCGCCGCGCAGGTCTGGGGCATCGCGCCCGAAGCCGTGGAGTGGGTCGATGGCGCCGCCCAGCCCGCCGGGCCGAATGCGGGCAAATTCCCGCCCATGACGCTCAAGGAAATCGCCGCCACCGCCTCAAACACAGGCGGCCCGATCGCGGGCCACTTTGAAGTCAACGCCGAAGGCGCAGGCGTGAGCTTTGGCACCCATATCGCCGATACAGAAGTCGACCCCGAAACAGGCGCCGTCAAAGTGCTGCGCTACACGGTGTTTCAGGACGCCGGCAAAGCGGTGCACCCCGACTATGTCGAAGGCCAGCTGCAAGGCGGGGCGGTGCAAGGCATCGGCTGGGCGCTCAACGAGGAATATATCTACGGGGAGGACGGAACCCTCCAAAACGCGGGCTATCTCGATTACCGCATCCCCGTCGCCTCCGATCTGCCGATGATCGACCCGGTGATCCTCGAAATCCCCAACCCCGGCCACCCCTACGGCGTGCGCGGCGTGGGCGAAACAGGCATCGTCCCACCGCTGGCAACCCTCGCCAATGCGGTCAGCCGCGCCGCCGGCGTGCGCATGACAAGCCTGCCGATGTCCCCGCCCAAGCTCCTGGCGGCCATCAAAGCGCGCTGAGCAATGGTCAAAGTCACCCTCTGGGGCTCCCTCGCCGATCTGGCGGGGGGACAGCCCGACCTGGAGGTAGAGGCGACAAACCTGCGCGAGCTGCTCACCGCGCTTGAAAGCGATCACCCGGCCCTGCGGCCCCAGCTCGCGCGCGGGGTCTCGGTCTCCATTGATGGCAAAATCTACAACGACAGCTGGTTCCAACCGATCCACGAGACAAGCGAAGTCGTCCTGCTCAACCGCCTCGAAGGCGGCTGACCCCCCCAAAAAAAAGCGGGCGCCCCCCGCGCGCCCCTTCCTCTTTCGATAAATATCCCGGGGAGAGCGCGAGAGGGGCAGCGCCCCTCTCGCCGGGGTCGGATTGCACCTCGTGCAATCCGACCCATCAAGCCTTTCGCAAAAACCTTGCCCAGCTCTATTTACCCAGTTCTATTTACACAGCTCTTTTCATCCAGCGCGTCTTGCCAAACACGCGCCCCCGATATGTGTCCGAGCGGTTCGCCCTGAGCACGTGCCTCAAGATCAAAGCCAAACCACGTTCATCAGCGCCGCTTGATATGCTGCAAAAGTGCTTCTGAGGCATAGCCGTCTGCGGTCAGCCCGTTGCGGCGCTGGTAATCCTTGATCTGTCCTTTGGTGTTTGGCCCGATCTTGCCGTCAACCTTCTCTAGATCATAGCCCAGCCGCTTCAACTGCCGCTGCAAATCCTTGGTTTCCTCTTCGCTCAAAGGCCGCTCGCCGGGGGCGAAATTGCCCTTGAGCGGTGCTGCGCCGCGCAGCCGGTCGGCCAGATGCCCAACCCCGATCACATAGGCATCCGCCGCATTGTAGCGCTCGATCGCACGGAAGTTTTTCTCAAAAATCATCAGAGCCAGCCCGCGCCCGCCCTCGGGAAAGAGAATCGAGGCCGATCCATAGTCCCGCACAGGCTGCCCGCTCACATCCCGCACCCCGAGCTTGGCCCAGTCGCTCGGCATCTTCTGGATCTTGCGGCTGGCCAGCCCGCGGTCAAACCCCGCAGGCAAGCGCACTTCGACCCCCCAAGGCATCCCCTTCTGCCACCCCGAGCGCGCCAGATAGGCCGCTGTGGAGGCCAGAGCATCACTCGGATCAGCGCTCCAGATGTCACGCTTGCCATCGCCTGTGAAATCCACAGCAAACAGCTCGTAAGAGGTCGGAATAAACTGCGTATGCCCCATCGCCCCGGCCCAGGAGCCTTTCATCTGGGCCGCTGTGGTGTCGCCGCGCTGCAAGATTTTGAGCGCCGCGATCAGCTGCTTGGTGAAAAACTCGCGCCGCCGCCCGTCATAGGCCAGGGTCGCCATCGCCTCGATCACATTGTAATCGCCCTTGATCGTGCCATAAAAACTCTCAAGCCCCCAAACCGCGGTGACAATCTCCTTTTCCACACCATATCTGCGCTCGATCGCCTCCAGCGTGCGACGGTGCTTGCGCAGCATTTTCTGCCCGTCAGAGACCCGCTTGTCGGAGGTGGCATTGGCAAGATATTCCCAGATCGTCTTGGTAAACTCGGCCTGATTGCCGTCGCGCTCGATCACATCGGCGTTGTAGCGAATGCCGCGAAACGCCTGAGTGATCACCCGCTGGCTGATCCCCGCGCTGGCCGCGCGCGGCTTGAAACCCTCCACCCAACGCTCAAAGCCCGCCTCGCGCGCCTCGCTCGTCACCCCAATCACAGAGGCCGGGGGCCGCGCCGCAGCGGTCAAATCCGCAGGGCGCAGCATGGGGCGCAAACTGGGCTGTGTGGCACTCACCCGCATGACGGAGACAATTTCGCCCCCCGTGCCCGAACCAGGCCGCATCACCGGGCGCAGGGATGTCTGCACCGTGCCGCTCGCCACCACAGAGCCTGACAGCCCCGCCACCAAGACCGATAGTCCCAAAAATCTTTGAAGCATTGTCGCCTCTTTCGCTGCTCTGTCAAAGCCTAGCGCGAAACAGGCGTTTCCGAAAGAGAAACCCGCCAGCGCTCTGCGCGCGCCCCTCTCGGCAAAGCGCAGGCGCACAGGGGCGGAAGCGCACGGAGGCGGGCGGGGGCGCGCCTAGCCTTTCGAATTTCGCTGCGCGAAATCCGACCAAGGGAGAGGGGCCAGCCCCTCTCCACCTCTCAGGCCTTCGGCCTGTGAGGCTCCTCTCCCCGGGATATTTCTGGAAAGAAAAAGGGTTATTTGCGTTTGCGCTCGATCTTGCGTTTGGTTTTGTCGCCTTTGATCTTGGCGCGGTTCTGGGCGCGCCGGGTCGGCTTGGCGGGCTTACCCCGGCCTTTGTCAACTGCGCGGCCCTCGATCTCCAGAAGTTCGAGCACGATCCCGCCTGTGACCGGCGCGGCCTCCGAGAGCCTCACTTTGACCCGCAGGCCAAGATTGATTTCGCGGCGGGTTTCGGATCCGACCAGCACGGCGCGCTCGGCGTCATAGTTGAAATATTCCCGCCCCAGCTCGCGCATCGGCACGAGGCCGTCGGCACCGGTTTCATCGAGTTTCACAAAGACCCCGAAGCGCGCAATGCCGCTGACCTTGCCCTCAAAGGCCTCGCCCACCCGTTTGTTGAGATAGGAGGCAAGGTAGCGGTCTGTGGTGTCGCGCTCCGCGAGCATGGAGCGGCGCTCGGTGGCGGAGATATGCTGCGCGGTTTCGCCCAGATCGGCCTCGTCCTCCGGGGTCAGCCCGTCCTCGCCCCAGCCGTGGCTTGAGACAAGCGCGCGGTGCACGATCAGGTCGGCATAGCGGCGGATCGGTGAGGTGAAATGGGAGTAGGCCTTCAGCGCAAGGCCGAAATGGCTGAAGTTTTCGGGCGAATAATAGGCCTGCGTCATCGAGCGCAATGTGCTCATATTGATCAGCTCGGCCTCGTCCATGCCCTCTGCCTGCTTCAGCAGGGTGTTGAGATGCCGCGTCTTGAGCACTTGCCCCTTGGCCAGCACCAGCCCCGAGGCCTGCGCCACCTCGCGCAGCGCATCGAGTTTCTCGGTGCTCGGCTCTTCATGCACACGGAACAGCTGCGCCGTTTTGCGCGCGATCAGCTCCTCGGCCGCGCAGACATTGGCCAGCACCATGAACTCCTCGATCATCCGGTGCGCATCCAGCCGCTCGGCATAATCAACCGAGGCCACCTCGCCCGCCTCGGTGAGCACAATCTTGCGCTCGGGCAAATCCAGCTCCAAGGGCTGGCGCACAGCCCGCGCCGCCCGCAGCGCCTCATAGGCCCGATAGAGGGGCGCAATCACATCGTCGATCAGCGGCGCACATTTCGCATTGGGCGCGCCGTCTTGGGCGGCCTGAACCTCCTGATAGGTCAGCGAGGCCGGCGAAATCATCAAACCGCGCACAAAGCTGTGGCCGAGCTTCTCGCCCTGCGCGCTCACCTGCATCCGCACGGCAAGACAGGCGCGCGGCACCCCCTCGTGCAAGGAGCAGAGATCGCCCGACAGGCGATCGGGCAACATCGGCACAACACGGTCGGGGAAATAGCTCGAATTGCCGCGCTTGCGCGCCTCGCGGTCAAGGACAGAGCCGGAGCGCACATAATGCGCCACATCGGCAATCGCGACCCAGATGATATGGCCGCCCTTGTTTTTGGGGTCCGTGTCGGCCTCGGCATAGCAGGCGTCATCGTGGTCGCGCGCATCCGGCGGGTCGATTGTCACAAGCGGCAAAGCGCGCAAATCCTCGCGCCCCTTAAGGCCCGCAGGCTTCATGGCCTCCGCCTCCGCAATCACAGCGTCAGGGAAACGATCGGGGATGCCATGCTGGTGAATCGCAATCAGGCTCACAGCCCGCGGCGCCGAAGGGTCGCCCAGCCGGTTGACGATCCGCGCCTTGGGCAGGCCCATCCGCGCCTTGGGGCCAATATAGGCGCCCTCCACAAGCTCGCCGTCCTTTGCCCCGTTCACAGAGCCGGCGTCCACGGTCCATTCTTTCTGCTCGCCCTTGTCGATCGGGACAATACGCCCCCCGTCCGAGCCGGCGCGGTAAATCCCGAGCACAAGCGTCGGCTTGGTTCCGATGCGGCGGATCAAACGGCCCTCATAGGCATAAGGCTCGCCCGTCACCTGCGTGAGCCGCGCAAGGATCTGGTCGCCCGTGCCCAGCGCCGGATCAGAGGCCTTGGTGATCATCAGGATCGCCGGCGCCGCGCCCGTGCCCTGCCACTCGAGCGGCTCCGCCATCACATCGCCGTCCGATGTCGGCTCGGCCACGCGCAATACCGACACAGGCGCAAGCCTGTCACTGTCGCGATAGGTCTTTTTGCGCCGCTTCAAATGGCCTTCGTCTTCAAGCTCTTTCATGATGCGCTTAAGATCAATCCGCCGCGCGCCTTTGATGCCAAAAGCCTTGGCAATGTCACGCTTTGCAGTCTGGGTCGGGTTCTCGGAAATCCATGTCAGGATTTCTTCTTTTGAAGGGAGCTTGTTCATAAGCCCCCCGCTATCATGCCCTTGTGAGGAAGGGAATATTTACCTTCTCTTCATCTCTTTCTTAAGCCGGCGCACGGCGTGCGCTCCGTTAGTTAATTTTGTGTGAATAAAAATCGCCTTCGGGCGGTGCACGCAGTGTGCACGCACTGTGCACGGAAATCACCCCCCCAGACTCAGCTGCGCCAAAACCCGTTAACCCTGAAAACCGCTGCGCTAAGGGTTTGGTAAGTCCTCTGCCCGGTCCACATCCGAAAGCTGCGCAACAAGCCCGTATCTTTGCCCCTGAAGGGTCGCAAGACTGTCTGACAGCGTTTGTGCACAAGACCAGCGCACCCCCTCAAAAAGCTGCGGCGGAAGGGGGCGCGTGCGGCGAAACCCGGTGAGCCAAAATCCCCCGTCCGTGGCCGGCCCAAAGACCGCCTCATGGCGCCCCAAGGCGGCAAACGCCTCGGCGATATGGTGCTTTTCCACACTTGGGATATCCCCGCCGATCAGACAGGCCCGCCCCTTGGGCAAAGCCTCAAACGCCGCGCGCATCCGCCCCCCCAAGTCGCCCCGCCCTTGCGAAAGACGCGGCAAATGGGCGGGCCAGACCGCGCTGTGAAGCGCCGTATCGGGCGCGACACTCAGCCAGATTTGCCAGCGCGGATCGTCAAGCCGCCGCAGCAAACGGCGCACAGAATGGCGAAACCACCACGCCGCCGCGACCCGGCCAATGTCACGCGCCAGCCGCGTCTTGACCCGCCCCGCCACGGGCTGTTTCACCATCACAATGAGATGCTGCCTAGCCTGCAAAATAGTCGCTCAAAATGCGCTTGTAGATCGCTTTCAGCTCGTGAATCTGCGCCACCTCTACGCGCTCATCCACTTGGTGCATGGTCTTGCCGACAAGGCCAAACTCCACAACAGGGCAGTGATCTTTCACAAAACGCGCATCCGATGTGCCGCCTGTTGTGGACATCTCGGGCACGCGCCCTGTCACAGCCTCAACGCTTTTCGCCACCAAAGCCGAGAGCGCACCGGGCGGCGTTATAAAGCTCTCGCCCGAAATTTTCACTGTCATATCAATGCCTACGCCAAATTCTGCGCGGATCTTTGCGGCCTCTCCCTCCAGCCACTCGGTCAGCGATGCGCCGCTGTGGCTGTCATTAAAGCGGATGTTGACCGCCGCACGGCTCTGCGCGGGGATCACATTGGTCGCCGCGTTGCCCGTGTCGAGCGTCACAACCGCGAGGGTCGAAGCGTCAAAATGCTCGGTGCCGCGGTCAAGCTCGTGGCTGGCCAGACGGTCCATCAGCCGCACCATGGCACTGAGCGGGTTGTTGGCGCGGTGCGGATAGGCCGAATGCCCCTGCACGCCGGTCACAGTGAACCAGGCTGTCATACTGCCGCGCCGGCCGATTTTCATCATCTCGCCCATCTCGCTCGGGCAGGTCGGCTCGCCCACAAGGCAGACATCCATGCGCTCGCCCGCCTTTGTCATATGCTCCAGAAGCGCGGTTGTGCCGTCTACCGCGTCGCCCTCTTCATCGCCGGTGATGGTGAGGATCACCGCGCCATCGGGCGGCGTGTCTTGCACAAATTCGATGGCCGCCGCCACAAAGGCCGCCACCCCCGATTTCATATCGGTCGCGCCACGCCCCCAGATCATCCCGTCTTTTTCCACCGCGCCAAAGGGCGGCACGCTCCACGCCGCCTCATCGCCCACAGGCACAACATCGGTGTGGCCGTTAAAGCCAAAAGACTTCTGCGCGCCGCGCGCCCCCCAGCGGGCAAACAGATTGCTCACATCGCCGCGGTCCGCGCGGGCGCACTCAAAGCCGGCCTGCGCCAGCAGCCCTTCCAAAAGGCTGAGTGCGCCGCCCTCATCCGGCGTTACCGAAGCGCAGTGTATAAGAGATTTTGTCAGCTCTGCCGCGTCTACCTGAGAAGCCATTTTTTCGCCTTTCGCCATTCCGGTGCACATCCCACTACATATCGTGGCTTTTGCACCGCCGCAAACAACAGACCGCCGCAAATTTGCCACGTTTGGGCTGTGATGCGGTCAAACTCTCTTAACAGGCCCGAAAATTTAGTGTTAACCTTTTGTTAATAATAAACCAGAGGCAAAGCAGGTGCGCAGGACGGCTCCGTCCTGATCTCCCACAGAGCGAAAATCGCCAACGATATCTGTATCTTACAGATCCGCGCCGAACGCTTTGCCCTGAATGAGGCAGTAGTAGTATGGTTGCGGCGTCCGAGTTGCCGATCAATACAAATGCGTCCGCCCTGCAAATGGCGCAGACGATTTTCGGAGACGGCGTCACCGTCTCCAACGCGTCCTATTCAGGCAGCGCCTATTCCTCCGGAATATACACAAACGGCGACACCATCGCCCCCGGCGTGACACCCGGCGACACCGGCGTGATCCTCTCCACAGGCCGCGCCAGCACCCTCACAAACAGCAGCGGCCAATCCAATCAAAGCACCTATGCCACCACAAACACAGGCGGCGCAAACAACCTGCCCGACTTCAACGCCGCCGCCGGGGCGCGCACCTATGATGCCGCCTATCTCGATGTTGATTTCGTGCCCACAGCCAGCGTCATGACCATACAATTTGTGTTTTCTTCCGAGGAATACCCGGAGTATGTGAACTCGCTCTATCAGGATTTTATCGGCGTCTGGGTCAATGGCAGCCTCGTTGATGTCAGCGTCGGCGACGGCGATCTTGACCCCAGAAACCTCAGCGAAACCAACAACCAGAACCTCTATGTCGACAACACCGCAGACCAGTTCAACACCGAAATGGACGGCTTCACAATCACCATGACGCTGACCATGCCCGTCAATCCCGGTGTGACAAACTCTATCCGCATCGGGATCGCCGATGTGCTCGACAGCAACTATGATTCAAACCTTCTGATCGCCGCCAACAGCGTTCAGACCGTGCTTGTCGCCAATGTCGACAGCTATCACCTCTCCGAGCCAAACCAGGTCAAAACCATTGATATTCTGGGCAATGACATCCGCCCCGGCGGCGCAACCCTGACCATCACCCATATCAATGACATCCCCGTCACAGTCGGCAGCACCCTCACCCTCAAGACAGGCCAGAGCGTCACGCTCAACGCCGATGGCACCTTCACAGTCACCGCAGACAGCACCGTCGAATCCGTCAATTTCAGCTACACGATCGACGACGGCACCAACACAGATGTCGGCTTTGTGATCCTTGACTCCGTGCCCTGCTTTGTGCGCGGCACAGCCATTCTCACAGAGCGCGGCGAAGTCGCCGTCGAGGCGTTGCGGTCCGGCGATATGGTTCTGACCCGCGACAATGGCGCCCAGCCCCTGCGCTGGATCGGCAGCCGCACCACCGCCGCCAAAGGCACGCACGCCCCCATCCGCATTCGCGCCGGAACTTTCGGGGCGCATCAAGAGCTGTGGGTGTCGCCCTTGCACCGCGTGCTCATTCGCGACTCTCTGGCCGAGCTTCTGTTTGGCGAATGCGAGGTGCTCGTCGCCGCCCGTGATCTTGTCAATGACACATCCGTCACAGTCGTCGAGGGCGGCAGTGTCGAGTATTTCCACCTGCTCTTTGATCAACATGAGGTGATTTATTCCCAAGGGCTTGCAACAGAAAGCTTCCTTCCCGGCCCACAGCTTGCCGACAGTTTCGAAGTCGAAATCGCCGCCGAGATCTATCAGCTTTTCCCCGAGATCAATCCGGAAACGGGGCTGGGCTACAGCCCTGCCGCGCGGCGCACCTTGAGGCCGTTTGAGGCCCAGTTGCTCTGCGCCCGTGATGCCAGAGTGGCCTGAGCGCAGATGGCTTGGTTTGCCATATCAGACGCCGAACGCCAGCACTTCGCGCTGAGCCAGAGCCAAACCCAGAGCTTTCTGGCCCGTGGCAGCCTTGTTGTCGAAACCCGCCTCTCCAGCGACGCGCGCCCGCGAACGCTGCTGGCCTTTCACGAGCGTTTCCCATGGGAGCGCAGCCTCTCGCTGCAAGCCATCCCGGGCGGCGGCATTGTCCTGATCACAAGCCAGCAGGGCGAAAGCGCTCATGCCACGCTTGAGCTGGACGCTTGTGAGCGCTCCGATCTCTTGCGCATCACCTACAGCTGGGACTCGCCCGCCCGCTGGGGGCGTCTGGCCATAGAGCGGCCCGAGCGTGGCTCTGTGCGCTCGGTTCTGATGCCGCGTCCGCGCCCGCTCTGGCTGGAGGACATAAGGACCATGACGCTCTCGCACAGCCTGACGACGCTGGACAGCGATGTTGCGTTTTTTGCCTTTTCCGACGAAATAGAGCCGCTCGGCCCGATGCCCAGCCTCACGGCAAGCGTCCCCCTTCTGACCCAGGACGCCTACCGCCCCGTCGCCCGCTTCCAGCGTGGCGATTTTGTCCAGACCGTCGAGCACGGGCCGGTCCCCGTGCTCGCCCATATCCGTCGCACCGTCCCCGCGCGCGGCAGTTTTCGCCCCGTGCGTCTGCGCGCGCCCTACTTCGGCTTGCAGCAGGATATCTTCGTCGCTCCCGACCAGAAACTGGTGCTCAGCAAGCCGATGGTGGATTATATGTTCGGCTGCGAGGCGGTTCTTGTGCCCGCCCGCCACCTCGTCAACGGAACCTCGGCCATCTGGCACGACCTTGCCCTGACAACCACCTATCATCAGCTCGTTCTGCCCGAACACGAAACCATGATCGCCGCGGGCGCCGCCGTTGAAAGCCTGTTTATCGGCCGTATGAGGCGCAAGCCCGAGGAGCACGCCCAAAGCCTTCTCGGCGCTCTGTCACGGGCGCATCTCCCCGAACATATGCTCTCGGCGCACCCCGTCTTGCGCCCCTTTGAAGCGATTACTCTGGTCGAACACTGCGCCGCCTAAACGCCCAGATAGTCCTGCGTGATCTCATCGTCCAGATCGCTCATCGCGCCCTGCCAGACAGAGCGCCCGCGCTCAAGGATCACTGCGCTGTCACATATCCCGCGCAGCTCGCGCACCGACTTGTCAATCACCAGAATCGACAGCCCCGTTTCTGCCTTGAGCCGCGCAATCGCGGCCCAGATTTCCTGTCGAATGATCGGTGCCAGCCCCTCTGTTGCCTCGTCCAGAACAAGCAGCCGGGGATTGGTCATCAAGGCGCGCCCGATTGCAAGCATCTGCTGCTCGCCGCCCGAAAGCGAGGCGGCGCGCTGGTCTTTGCGCTCTGCAAGCCGCGGAAAAAGCGCCGCCACCCGAGACAGATCCCAATGCCCCTTGCGCGCTGCGGCGCGCAGATTTTCCTCCACGGTCAGGGAGGCAAAACAGCGCCGCCCCTCCGGCACAAGCCCGATCCCGAGCCGCGCCGCGCGGTGGCTTGGCAGGCGCGCAAGATCGTGCCCGTCAAAGACAATCTGCCCCTCGGCCGGCATCATCCGACAGATACATTTTACGGTCGTGCTCTTGCCCATCCCGTTGCGCCCCATCAGCGCCAGAACCTCGCCCTCAGACAGCCTCAGCGAAACCCCGAACAGCGCCTGACTTGCGCCATAAGAGGCGCAGACATCAGAGAGCGTCAAAAAGCTCATGCCTGTTCCCCCAGATAGGCGTCGCGCACCTCCGGATTGGCCCGGATCTCGTCCACCGTGCCGGTCGCAATCACCTGCCCGTAAACCAAAACACTGATCCGGTCGGCCAGCGCAAAAACCGCGTCCATATCATGCTCCACCAAAAGGATCGGTGCCTCCCGCTTCAGCTCAGAGAGAAACCCCGTCAACCGCTGGCTGCCCTCCGCGCCAAGCCCCGCCATCGGCTCGTCCATCAAGAAAGCCTTGGGGGCCAGCGTCAGCGCCACAGCCACCTCAAGCTGGCGGCGCTGCCCGTGGCTCAGCTCGGCTGTGCGCCTGTTGCGAAGCTCTTGCAAGCCGACCCGCGCCAGCGCCGAATCTGCCCGCGCCAGCAGCGCCTTGTCTTTCAATGCCGGCGCCCAGAACCGCCAGGGCCGCCCCCCCGCGCCCAGCGCCCCGAGGACGGCATTTTGCAAAACCGTATCCTCCATCGCCAAAGCCGAAATCTGAAAGGTCCGCCCCAAGCCCGCCTTGGCGCGCGCCCGCGTGCTGAGCGCCGTGACATCCCGCCCCATCAGTTCTATACGCCCCGCATCCGGCGCAAGCGTGCCGCATATCTGCGCAATCAGCGTCGACTTCCCCGCCCCGTTCGGGCCGATAATGGCGTGGATTTCACCCGCCTTCAGCGTCAGCGAAATATCCTCGCTCGCCTTTAATGCGCCAAAAGACTTGCAGATCCCGTAGGCCGCCAGAACCGGTTCAGACATCGTTGCGCTCCCGCCCTGAAAGCATCCCGACAATCCCCCCGCGCCCGAACAGCACGATGACGAGCAAAAGCAACCCGAGATAGATATGCCAATACGCGCTGAGGCCGCCGAGCCAATGCTCCAGTCCGACAAACACGAGCGCGCCGATCACAGGCCCAAAGAGCCGCCCAACGCCACCAATGATGATAAACACCATGATCTCCCCCGAGAGCTGCCAGCTGAACATGGTCGGGCTGACAAACCGGTTGAGATCGGCAAACAATGCCCCTGCAAGCCCTGTGATCGCGCCCGAAATCACAAAGGCCACCAGCTTGAGCCGCATCCCGTCCAACCCCACAGTCTCGACCCGCTGCGGCACCTGCCGCACCGCCCCCAGCGCGAGGCCAAAAGGCGATTTCGCCAGCCGATGCGCCATCAGCAGCGCCAGACCGAGGATCGCAAGACAGATGCCATAAAACTGGATCGGATCAAGCGTGTCCAGACCGGGAAATCCGTTGCGCACATAGATAGACAGCCCGTCTTCGCCGCCATAGGCCGCCCAGCTGATCGCGAAGTAATAAAACATCTGGCCAAAGGCGAGCGTGATCATGATGAAATAAACGCCCCCCGTGCGCAGCGAAAGCACGCCGATCAGGAGCGCCGCCAATGACGCAAGAGCCACCGCACCAAGCCAGATCACCGGCATCGATTTCGTGCCCTCAATAAGCAAGGGCGACTCCATCAGCGGCGTATATGTCTGCGCATTATAGGCCAGAATGCCCATCGTATAGCCCCCCAGACCAAAAAAGACCGCGTGCCCGAAACTCACCAGACCGCCAAGGCCCAGAGCGATATTGAGGCCCACAGCCGCCAGCGCAAAAATAGCCGCCCGCGTCATCAGGGTGATTGTGAAAGGCGCATCAGCCCAAAGCGCCCAAGCCGGCACAGCCAGCAGGATTGCAACAATCACAGCGTTGAGATGGCGCTCCGCGATCATGCCCGCACCCCGTAAAGCCCGGTTGGCCGCCAGATCAGCACCGCGCCCATGAGGATATAGATCGCCATTGACGCCAGCGAGGAGCCGACAGAGGCAGCAACGGCAGGCGTCATAAACAGCCCGAAGAGCTGCGGCAGAAAGACCCCGCCCAGCGTATCTGTCAGCCCCACCAGAAGCGCACCCACAAGCGCGCCTTTGATCGAGCCGATCCCGCCAATCACAATCACCACAAAGGCCAGAATCAAGACCGGCTCGCCCATCCCGACCTGCACCGACTGGATCGCGCCAACAAGCGCACCCGCCAAGCCCGCAAGCGCGGCACCCAGCGCAAAAATGAGGGTGTAGAGCCTTGAAATATCGCCCCCCAAAGCCGCAATCATCTCGCGGTCGTTCTCCCCCGCCCTGATCTGGATCCCGATCCGGGTGCGCGTGATCATCAGGCCAAGCCCCGCCGCCACAAGCAGGCCAGCCCCGATCAACACGAGCCGATATAGCGGATACTCGATCCCGCCGGGCAGGCTCACAGGGCCGCTCAAATAGGTCGGGATCTGCAAGAACAGCGGAAACGAGCCGAACATCCAGCGCGTGCCTTCCGAAAAAATCAGAATGAGCGCAAATGTTGCGAGCACCTGATCAAGATGATCCTTGTCATAGAGCCGGCGGATCACCAGAAACTCGATCAAGGCCCCCGCCGCCGCCGCCGCGGCCATCGCCGCCGCAAGCGCCAACAGAAAAGAACCGCTCGCCGCCGCCACAGCCGCCGCAGCAAAAGCCCCGACCATATAGAGTGAGCCATGGGCAAGGTTGATCAAGCCCATCACTCCGAAGATGAGCGTGAGACCCGCGGCCATAAGAAACAGCATAATGCCAAACTGAAGCCCGTTCAGCACCTGCTCTGCGATTAGGATAAACGACATATGTTTTGCAAACTGGCCGCGCCGGTCCTGACGCGGCCAAAGTCAATTACATCTTGCAATCAGCCGCATAGGCGTCGGCATGGTTTTCCAGCGCAGGGCCGATCAGCCTGTTGGTATAGACATCGCCCTCCTTGACCACTTCCCGCGCATAAATTGTCTGGATCGGGTGGTGGTTGTTGCCAAATTTGAAGGCGCCGCGTGTGCTGTCAAACTCCGCCGCCTTGAGCGCTGCGCGGAAGGCATCGGCATCGCTCACCTCGGCCTTGTTGAGAGCCGAGATCAACAGGTTCGCCGTGTCAAACCCCTGGCTCGCATAGAGCGAAGGCAGGCGGCCATATTCGGCCTCAAAGCTCGCTACAAACGCCGCGTTGGTGGGCGTGTCGAGGTCTTTGTTCCACTGCGAGGTGTTCACAACCCCGAGCGCCGCATCGCCCACGGCCTGCAAAATGCCCTGATCAAACGAAAAGGCCGGCCCGACAACGGGCAGGTCCACGCCTGAGTCCGCATATTGCTTGAGGAAGGCGATCCCCATGCCGCCCGGCAGGAAGAAAAAGACCGAATCCGCACCGCTCGCG
>JAHBAM020000200.1 GCA_018500125.2 Roseobacter sp.
CATCTGCAAGATCTGGCGGTCGAGCGCATCAAGCTCCTCTGGCTTGCTGTCCACTTCCATCCGCAAACGGCTCGCCGCCTCGTCCATCAAGTCGATGGCCTTGTCCGGCAAAAAGCGGTCGGTGATATAGCGGTTGGACAAAGTCGCCGCCGCAACAAGCGCACTGTCCGAAATCCGCACACCATGGTGCAGCTCGTATTTCTCCTTGATGCCCCGCAGAATAGAAATCGTGTCTTCCACGCTCGGTTCTTCGGTAAACACAGGCTGGAACCGCCGGGCAAGCGCCGCATCTTTCTCGACGTGCTTGCGGTATTCGTCGAGCGTGGTCGCGCCGACACAGTGCAGCTCGCCGCGCGCGAGGGCCGGCTTGATCAGGTTGGCCGCATCCATCGCGCCGTCGCCCTTGCCTGCGCCCACAAGCGTGTGCATCTCGTCAATAAAGAGAATGATCTCGCCCGCCGCGTCCGTAACCTCGTTGAGCACAGCCTTGAGCCGCTCCTCAAACTCGCCACGGTATTTTGCACCAGCAATCAGCGCGCCCATGTCCAGCGACATGAGCTTCTTGTTGCGCAAGCTTTCCGGCACATCCCCGTTCACAATGCGCAGGGCAAGCCCCTCGGCAATCGCGGTTTTCCCGACGCCCGGCTCCCCGATTAGAACAGGGTTGTTCTTGGTGCGCCGGCTGAGAACCTGCATCGTGCGACGAATTTCGTCGTCGCGCCCGATGATCGGATCAATCTTGCCCTGCCGTGCCCGCTCTGTGAGGTCGGCGGCATATTTGCTCAGGGCTTCATAGCTGTCTTCCGCGCTGGCGCTGTCGGCGGTGCGGCCCTTGCGGATGTCGTTCACCGCCGCGTTGAGCGCTTGGGCATTCACAGCGCCCGCGTCCATCGCGTCTTTGGCGGCCGATTTCACCATCGCAAGCGCCATCAAAATACGCTCCACCGGCACAAAGCTGTCGCCCGCCTTGCTTGCAAGGCTCTCGGCCTCGGCCAGCACTTTGGCCAGCGATTTGTCCAGATAGGGCTGCCCCGTATCGCCACTCACCTTGGCGATCTTGCCAACGGCGATGTCCACAGCCTCCTTGACACGCGCAGGCGCGCCGCCGGCTTTGGTGATGAGGTTGCTCGCAAGCCCCTCTGTGTCGTCCATAATGGCTTTCAGCAGATGTTCGGGCATCACCCTCTGGTGATCTTCCCGCATAGCGATTGTCTGCGCAGCCTGCAAAAATCCGCGCGAACGCTCCGTGAACTTCTCAAGGTTCATGGTCTTTCTCCTTTTATAAGCCTTCCCTGCTGGCGCACCCAAAAAGAGGCATACGTCGCGTCGGGAACCTTGCCTTAAAAATGGGGCAGCAGAAGCCCCGCTTCAAGACCCAAACCCGCAAAAACAGCTTCGGCGGATTTTCGCAAATGATGCAGATTTGAATCATCTTTCTGCGAATTCCCCCTGTTCTCCGCCCCCCGCAGCGCCATCTTAGCCGGAGGCAAAGGCACAGCGCCCTGCCCGTTAGGAGGACCAGTATGTCTCATGGTAAATCACGCGTTGCGCGCATCCGCTACAATCTCGAGTTTTCTGGCTATGAAGCGATTGTCTTTATTGAGGAGGCGGCAGAAAGCTTCAGCTATCCGAGCTTTGTCCCCGCTCCGCTGCACGCAGAGTATGGCTGGGTGATGGCCCAACTCGCAAGCCAGGCCCGGCGCAAACACCGCTCCGCCAATCCGCGCCTGCGCGCGCCCCTCAAACCCCTCACAGCCACGGCTCAGGCCACAGAGCAGCCCCCGCTCGCCGCCTGAGCCATTCGGCTCCTTCACAGGTCATCCCCTTGACGCCACGGTCAATCCCCGCAACAAGGCCAAAACCCGCTGTGAAGGAGCCTCCCCCATGTCAGATGATCGCCTCATCGTCGCCCTCGATGTCCCCAATGCCATCGCGGGGCTGGAACTGGCCGCCAAACTGGGCGACGCCGTCAGTTTTTACAAAATCGGCCTCGGAATGCTCACAGGCGGCGGTCTGGCGCTGGCCCAAGAGCTGAAAGACGAGCACGGCAAGCGGATCTTCCTTGATATGAAGCTGTTTGACATCGGCGCCACAGTCGAGGCCGCCGTGCGCGGGCTGGCCCAGTTCGATCTCGACTTCCTCACGGTCCACGGCGATCCCCATGTCGTGCGCGCCGCCCAGGAAGGCGCGGCCAACTCCGATATGAAAATCCTCGCCGTCACGATCCTCACATCGCTTGATCGCGCCGATCTGGACGCCTCCCTGCTCAAAGCCGGCGAGGTGCAAAATCTGGTGATCGAGCGCGCCGCGCGCGCCTTTGAGGCGGGCGCCGACGGGATTATCGCCTCCCCGCAAGAAGCCGCGCTGATCCGCGCCCTCCCCGAAGCCACAGGCAAGCTCATCGTCACGCCGGGCGTGCGCCCCGCCGGCGCCGCTCTGGGCGATCAGAAGCGCGTCGCCACACCGGCTCAGGCCGTGGCCGACGGAGCCGATCACATCGTCGTCGGCCGCCCCATCTGGCAAGCCAGCGACCCCGCAAAAGCCGCCCGCGCCGTTCTGGCCGAGCTGCCAGAGCGCTAAGCCCCGCGCCCGCGCGCGGACGCCCCGCGCCCGCCGCCTTAGTCAGTCTTCGTTGATATCGCGCTCCCAGGTTTTCACCTGCCCCTTGCGCACGCCCATAAACCGGCGCAGGCCGATCCAGCCGATCAGCGAAAACACAGCAAACACAGCAAGCGTCAGCGTGAAAGACGCGCCAAGATAGGCCCCGAGCGGCCCGCCCAAAGCCAGCAGAAGCCCCACGACCGCCGCCCCCAGCGCAAAGCCCAACAGGATAAATCCGGGCGCCAATATCTCAAAAATTGCCAGCCCCAGCGCCAGCGCCAGCCAGACCCACCAAAGGCCCCAAAGCCCGCCACTCGCCAGCGCCTCCATCATTTGCCCCCTTTCAACATCCCAAAGGCGTTCTTGAAGGCGTCCACAGCATCCGCCGGCAGAAAAATCGTCTGCTTGCCCGCCCCCGCGCCCACCTTGGCCAAAGCGTCCACCTGCTTGAGCGCAACCTGATATTGCGCCGCCTCAAGCCCGTTGTCGGCAATCGCCTGCGCCACAACCCCTGTCGCATAAGCCTCCGCATCCGCTTCGATGCGGCGCGCCTTGGCGATCTGCTCGGCCGCATAAAGCTCCGCATCCGCGTTCAGCTCGACCGCGCGTTTCGCGCCCTCGGCCCGCGTCACCTGCGCGCGCCGCTCGCGCTCCGCATTGAGCTGCTGCAGCATGGCATCACGCGTCGCCTGATCGAGGTTCACATCCAGAATTTCCGCCCGCGTGACTTCAATCCCCCAGTTGTCGACCTGATCCTCAACAGCGTTCTGGATCTGCCCGATCAGGCTCGAGCGGTTACTCTGCACCTCGTCCAGCTCCATCTTGCCGATCTCGGCCCGCACAATCCCCGCGACAGTGGTGGCAATCGCCGCATCCACATCGCGGATCCGGTAAACTGTCTTCTCCGGCTCCAAAATCCGGTAAAAAACGCTGGTCTCGACCTGCACAAGAACGTTGTCTTTCGTGATCGCGTCCTGTGAAGCCGTCGGCAACTGCCGCTCCAGTATGCTAACTTTATGGCGCACCACGTCAATAAACGGCACAATAAAGTTGATCCCCGGCCCAAGCACCGACTGCAGCCGCCCGAAGCGCTCCACCACATATTTCTCCGACTGCGGCACAATCCGCACCGCGAGGAAAATCGAAACAATAATCAACAGCGCGATCAACAGGGTGACAAGGCTTCCCCCCAACAAATCGGCCAATATACGCTCCAAGCTCATGTCACTCTCCCAAATCTTCCTCAAATATGGGGGCAAGCCGGCAAACTTCCAAGTGGAATTGCACATTGGCTCGGCGTATGAAGGGCCATGCCAAGCCTCTGTCGAGATTGTTTACACCCTTTTGAAGCAGGCGCGCGCTGCCCGGCCTGCCGCAGCCCCCGGATCACAGCCCATCCGGAGCTGTTCGATCTCGCAATCGCCCATATGGATTGCGATGCCTTCTATGCCTCCGTGGAAAAGCGCGACAACCCGGCTCTGGCCGCCAAACCGGTGATCATAGGCGGAGGCCGCCGCGGCGTTGTCTCCACCGCCTGCTATGTGGCGCGCATCCGCGGCGTGCGCTCGGCGATGCCGATGTTTCAGGCGCTCAAGCTCTGCCCGGATGCGGTCGTGGTGCCGCCCCGTATGGAGGCCTATGTCGAGGCCTCCCGCGCGATCCGCGCCATGATGGAAGAGATGACCCCCGAAATCGAACCTCTCTCGCTCGATGAAGCCTTCCTCGACCTCACCGGCACAGCGCGGCTGCATGGCCGCCCGCCGGCCATCATGCTCGCCCGCCTGATCAAACGGATGAAAGACGAGCTGGGCCTCTCCGGCTCGATCGGCCTCAGCCACAATAAATTTCTGTCCAAAGTCGCCTCCGATCTGGAGAAACCCAAGGGGTTCTCGGTCATCGGCAAGGCAGAAACCGCCGATTTTCTGCGCGACAAGCCCGTCCGGCTGATCTGGGGGGTCGGGGCCGTCTCCCAAGCCGCGCTCGACACAGCCGGCATTCACCTGTTTTCCGATCTTTTGCGCTGGAGCGAAGCCGAGCTGACCGCGCGCTTTGGCGCGATGGGCACGCGGCTCTATTCCCTCGCCCGCGGCGAAGACGCCCGCCGCGTCTCTGCCCATGCCCCCGTCAAATCGATCTCCAAAGAAACCACCTTCGTAACAGACACCGCCGACATGGAGCTGCTCGATGGACACCTCTGGCGCCTCGCCGAGCAGGTGTCCGATCGCGCCAAAGCCCGCGGCCTCGCAGGCCAGACCGTCACCCTCAAGCTCAAAACCGCCGGCTTCAAAAGCCTTACCCGCCGCCAGACCCTACCGGACGCGACCCAAATGGCCGACACACTCTACCGCAGCGCCCGCGCCCTGTTTGAGCCACTCCATGACGCCGGCCCGTTCCGGCTGATCGGCACCGGCCTCACCGGCCTGGTCCC
>JAHBAM020000060.1 GCA_018500125.2 Roseobacter sp.
CAGATGTGTATAAGAGACAGGGGTGGGCGGGCGCCGTGCCAGAGCATGGCCCCCGATCTGTTAGCCTTTGACAGCGCCGGCGGTCAGCCCGCTGACGATCTGGCGTTGAAACACCATCACCAGCAGGAAAAGCGGCGCGGTGATCGACACTGCGGCCGCCACGGCGACAACCTGATCTGTCGTGGTGGTTTCCATGTTGAACATACCGGCAATGGCCGGAACCATGGTCTGGTTCTGCGCATCCAGCAGCAGCGATGTCACCAGAAAGTCGTTATAGCCGAGCAGGAAGCTGAACAGCCCTGTGGTGATCACCCCCGGCCACATCACCGGCATGATCACACGGCGGAAGGCCTGAAAATGCGAGCAGCCATCCACCCGCGCGGCCTCGTCCAGCTCGGCGGGAATATTCTGAAAGAACGAGCGCAGCATCCAGATTGTGAAGGGTTGGTTGATGGCCACCAGAACGGCGATGACGGTCCAAGGCTTGCCATAGAGCGTGGGGGCGTTTTCGCCGAGGAGAGGCGCAAGCCACTCTGCCGAATTGATGACAACAGGCAAATAGCCCGCAACCAGAACCGAGGGCGGCAGCGCGCGAAAGACGAGCGCAACGATGAGAATCCAGAAGGCCAGATTGGAGCCGGAGCGCGCAAGGCCGTAGCCCGCCAGCGTGCCCACGGTCAGCGAGATGGTGACAACGCCCGCTGTCACCAGAAGCGAGTTCTGGAAGTTTTGCGAGAAGCCGCGGTCGACCCAGACGGTGACATAATGCTCGGTGGTGAAGCCGATGATATCCTGTCCGAGCGGCCCGAGCCACGGCGCCAGAAGCCCGCCAAGCCAAGGCGCCACGCCAAACACCAGCACCAGCGCGCCCAGCGCCACGGCCGCGCTGCCCAGCAGCCAGCCCGCCGCCTGCACCCCACGCGGCGAATGGGCCTCAACCAGCGCAGGCAAAGACCTGACCACAAAGCGCACTGTGAGCCAAACAGCCCCGCCAAAGAGCAGGATATCCAGCGGCGAGACGCCCTTGCCTGTGGCCAGCGTGTTCGGCCCGAAGAGGACGCTGAAGGCATTGTCGTTGAAGGCGTCAACCGGCGCCTTGAAGCTCATCACGAGGATCCAGACAATCGGGAAGGCCGCCACAAGGCACCAGAAGGCCAGAAAGGCCGCCGAGGCGAGCTTGAGGCCCGCGGGCTGCTGCATGGTTTTGGCGCTCATGTCAGTGGCTCCCTTTGTGTTCGCGCCATGTGCGGCGCAATGGTGCGATCAGCAGCAGGACAATGCCGATCATGGTGAGCATGGCACTGGCCGACGCGCGGCTGATCGAGCGGTTTCCGGCCTGATCGGGCACGAGGAAATCATAGGTCAGCCATTGCAGCGAGATCACATATCCCTGACTTGAGAAGCCGACGACCTCTTCAAACACGCGGTAGCTGTCCATCAGGTGAATCATGGTGACAAAGACAATCAGCGGCATGAGATGGGGGATGACCACATAGCGCAGACGCTGCCAGCGGCTTGCCCCGTCAATCACCGCGCTTTCGAGACTGTCCTGATTGACGGTTTGCAAGCCGGCATAGAAAACAATGGCCGCAAAGGGCGCAACGTGCCAAACGCGGTAGAACATCATCAAGATCTCGATCGTCCAGGCCTGGGCAAACATGGCGATATCGCGCGCCAGCCACCATTCGAGCGTGGCGGTGAGAATACCGTCACCGCGAAACAGCCAGTTGATCGACAAGGCGCCGATGACGGGCGTTATGATAAACGGCAACAGCGAGACAAAAATCACCGGGCCGCGCACACGCTTTGAGGCGTTGTTGATTACCAGAGCGATCAAAAGGCCAAAGCCGAGCACGAGCGGCAGGGTGATCAGTGTGAAGGTCAGCGTAAAGCGCAGGGCCTTCCAGAAATCAATCGTCTGGAAGGCGCGCCAGTTGCCATCGAGCAGCGCCTCTTTGGCGCGGCCCAGCTCGAGCACATTGGCATAGCTTTGCAGGCCGACAAACTTCTTCACCATGATAATCTGACCGTTCTCATCGAGCTTGGGAACCGATTTGACCTCGGTTGTGCAGGTCTGGGTGAGAAACCCCGGTGTGCAGGTTTCGACTTCGACGCTCTCGTAGATCGGCTGGTTGTGATAGAAGCTTTGCGAAAACACGCTGAGCAGCGGGAAGGCGATAAACAGCAACATCATTAAGATGGAGGGGCCGACAAACGCGGCAAATGTCTTAAACGGCATTCAGATATCCTTCCCTGTGTGTCGTCTTTGCGACAAGCCGTCCGGCGCAGGCAGCACAGACAGCTTGTGGCTGGCGGCTTGGGCCTCGGCCTGCGGCACGGTTATGCGCCGCCCGTCGCCTTGACGGCCCCTGATCTGAGGGATGCTCGACAAGACACGCAGCCAGTGCGCATCCGGCAGAACCTCCTCCTATGACGATGTGATCAAACATTTGAGCCTAAGAACCTGTTGGGATGGTGCGCGACACGCGCCGGAACAGGGCCGCCCGCTTGCGCAGGCGGCCCCAAGACCGATTACTTCACAAGGCCCGCTTCTTTTGCGGCTGTGAGGTAGGCAGCTTCGATATCAGCCAGAGCCGTGGTGGCGTCTTTGGCGCCGTTCAGATAGTCGGCAATACCATTGCCCAGAACGGTGTGCATGATGCCCATCGGGCCGGAAGCCGGATAAGGACGGGCACCGGCGGCGGCTGTTGCGGCTGCACCGGCGGCAAGCGGGCCGGCTGTAAAGCCGTCAACGAGCCAGACGGCGGCGTCATTGTTGGCCGCAATCACCTCGGGCTTGAGGCCTTCCATCGCCAGTTTGAAGGCCGCATCGGCTTCTTCATCGGTGATATTGGCCGCAATCACGATCCCGTCCCACCAGAGCGAGCTGGCCGGGGCGGCACTGCCCATCGGGGCGGCGGACATTTTCACTTTGCCAACAACCTGGCTTTCGGCGGCGTCATTCATCGCTCCGGCACGCGACGCCCAGAGATTGGCCATCGCGATTTTGCCCTGCTGGAACTGCTGCTGAACATAGGTGGAATCAGACACCAGATACTCGGGGTCCATATAGGCTGTCAGCGCTTTCATCACTTCGAGCGCCGCAACGCCCTGAGCGTTGTTGATGTTTGGCATATTGCCCTCAGCAATGAACTCGCCGCCTTCCCCGAGGAAGTTGTTGACGAATTCTTCGGCAAGGTTCCAGCCTGTTTTAAAGGTGCCGCCGATCGGATAATCGACAACGCCCGCCGCCTTGATCTTCTCGGCTGCGGCCATCATTTCGGCGTAGGTTGTTGGCTCGGCGATGCCCAGATCGGCGAGGATATCTTCGCGATACATCAGGTGCTGTGCGTTGACCATCATGGCGACCGCATAGGTTTTGCCGTCGATTTTGATCATCTGGTTCGGCTTAATGCCTTGGCCGTATTTGGCAATCAGATCATCCAGCGGGCGGATTGTGCCTGCGTTGAGCAGCGGAATCAGCGTCGCGTTGGCGACCCCACCGATGTGATAGAGCGACGGGTTCGCGGCGAAGGCCTCGGGCTGCTTTTCCTTGAATTCCTGATCGAGCGAGGCTTCGAAGTTGCCACAATCTGCCATGGCGTCTGTGACGACTTTCCAGGCTTCAAACCCCGCAGAAAGCGACTTGAGCGGGACGGTGTTTTCGTAAGAACAGGCCAATGCGCCTGTGCCCAGAAGCGAGGCCGCGCCCGCAAGAAGAAGATGTTTCAGTGTCATGAGATACTCCCGGTTGGTGTGTAGTCTGCCGTGCACGCGCAGACCTTGGTGAGGCGCTCTTTTTGGCGAGCGCTATGGTATCGGGGTTTAGCCCCCAATGCGGTTGCCACTGGCGGTGTCAAACAGATGACAGTGCTCCAGCGGAATAGAAATCGAGACCTCTTCGCCTATTTTGGCGCGGAACGTCTTGTCGGCCTTGACCGACACAAGCGCCCCGCCGATGCGAACGGCAATCATTGTGGCGTCGCCCAGAAGCTCCATTGTATAGACCGGCGCCGTGATCTGGCCGCCGCTCTCGACAAGGCTGGCGTCTTCGGCCCGAAAGCCGAGCGTGACCTGACCCTCCGGCGCGGCCAGACCTGTGAGGCGGGTCTTTGGCGCGCTGAACTCACCGTTTGTTAAAGTGCCGTCGATCAGATTCATCGCCGGCGAGCCAATGAAACTTGCCACAAACGTATTGGCCGGGGTGTCATAGATTTCGGTCGGGCTGCCGACCTGCTGAACGACACCCTTTTTCATCACAACAACACGGTCGGCCAGTGTCATGGCCTCGATCTGGTCATGGGTGACGTAGATTGTGGTGACAGCAAGCTCGTGGCTCAGGTTTTTGATCTGCGCCCGCGTAGACACCCGCAGCTTCGCATCCAGATTGGACAGGGGTTCATCCATGAGAAACACATTCGGCTCGCGCACGATCGCTCGGGCCAGTGCAACGCGCTGGCGCTGCCCGCCCGACAGCTCGGCGGGCTTGCGATGAAGGAAGTCGTCAAGCTCCACCATCGCCGAGGCCCGGCGGACTTTTTCGTCATGGGTGGCAGGGTCGATACCGCGC
>JAHBAM020000049.1 GCA_018500125.2 Roseobacter sp.
CCGCCGCATCGAGCGCATTTTGAGCCGTTTCAAGCGGGTCTCGCGTGTCTCGCCTGTCATGATCAGTCCACCCAACTGCGCAATTTCTTCTCCAGCGCCCCGAGCCGGTTTGCCGTGCGCAGGGCGCGGCTTTTCAGATCGACAATCTCGGCCAGAATTTCGTTCATATCCTTTTCTTCGCGGGTCTCGCTCAGCACAGGGTCCACGCCCTCGCCGCTCCCGTCCAGAAGCCACATCATCGAGACATTGAGCAGCCCCGCCAACATACTCAAGCGGTTGGCGCGCGGCTCGGCCATGTCGTTTTCCCAGTTCCGAAGCGTGACAAGCTTGACCCCGATCCGCTTGGCAAGTTGCTTCTGGGTCATCCCCGCCGCTTCCCGTGCCCCCGCAACGCGATCCCCGAAGGTGGATGTTTCGGGGTCAAACCAGTCTTTTGTCATCTCGTCAGACATATCTCTCCTAATCCGCCGATCTTCCTTGATCAGCCTTCTTACGCAACCTAAGACGTTATCAAACCAATGCAAACCAGGTAAATGCCCATGTCCTTCCTGTCCAAGACCCTTTCCCGCGTCAAACCGTCACCCACCATCGCAATCAGCACCAAAGCCGCCGAGCTGAAGGCCGCCGGTCAGGACGTGATCAGCCTCTCTGCAGGCGAGCCGGATTTTGACACGCCCGATCATATCAAAGCCGCCGCCATTGCCGCGATCAACGCGGGCAAAACAAAATACACCGCCCCCGACGGCATCATCGAGCTGAAACAGGCGGTCTGCGACAAGCTCAAGCGCGACAACGGCCTCTCCTATACGCCAGCACAGGTCTCGATTGGCACCGGCGGCAAGCAGATCCTCTACAACGCCCTCATGGCCACCCTCAATGAGGGCGACGAGGTGATCATCCCCGCGCCCTATTGGGTCAGCTACCCCGATATGGTCCTGCTCGCTGGCGGCACACCCGTGATCGCCCCGGCCAAGGCCGAAAACGCCTATAAGCTCACGGGTGAGGAGCTTGAGGCCGCCATCACGCCCAAAACCAAATGGCTGATCTTCAACTCCCCCTCCAACCCGACAGGCGCGGGCTATACATGGGACGAGCTGAAAGCCCTGACAGATGTGCTCCTGCGGCACCCCCATGTCTGGGTCATGTCTGATGATATGTATGAATTCCTCGCCTTTGACGGCTTCAAGTTCTGCACCCCCGCAGAGGTCGAGCCGCAGCTTTACGAGCGCACACTCACCTGCAATGGCGTCTCCAAAGCCTATGCCATGACAGGCTGGCGCATCGGCTATGCCGCCGGCCCCGTCGAGCTGATCGCCGCCATGCGCAAAATCCAGTCGCAATCGACCTCAAATCCGAATTCGATCGCCCAATGGGCCGCGCTCGAAGCGCTCAACGGCTCTCATGACTTCATAGCCGAAAACAACGCCGTCTTCACCCGCCGCCGCAATCTTGTGGTCGATAGGCTCAACGCCTGCGAAGGCATCACCTGCCCCAAGCCCGAAGGCGCGTTTTACGTGTATCCCTCCATCGCCGGTCTGATCGGCAAGACATCGGCCCAAGGCACCCTGATTGACACTGACGAAGCCTTCGCCACAGCGCTGCTCTCCGAAACAGGGGTCGCCGTGGTCTTTGGCGCCGCCTTCGGCCTCAGCCCGGCCTTCCGCATCAGCTATGCCACATCAGACGAAGCATTGGTTGACGCCTGCACCCGTATTCAGGCATTCTGTGCCGCACTGACTTAAGAGTAACACAGGGTCATCATGGTTGCCGACCTACCGCCATATTACTTTCGCGTCCGCGACAACGGCGCTTTCGTGTTTCGGGTTGATACCGAAAACCGTCAGCGCCGGATCGAAATGGACCAGATCGCCGTGGTCAATATCCGCAATGGCGAGATCAAGCCCCATGGCGGGCGGGCGCTGTCAGACGAGGATATGGCCGCGATAGAGCACTGGATGCAGGAGCGCAGCCGCCTTCTGGCCGGGCGTGATATTGATGACATCCATCGCACGGTGGATCACCTCAATATCACAACCCAATGGGCGCAGTCCAAAGCGAGCGACGCCCAGCTTGAGGCCGTCACAGACGCACTTTTGCTGGCGATGCACGACTTGCGCACAACCCTTGTGCGCAAAAAGTCCGAGCGCCTCGGGCAAGACTGACGCCGCGCACAAACAAGCGCAGCTTGTGCCCTCTTGAAACGCGCGCTGTTTCTTGTGCCTTGTCTGTTGTCTTTGTCCGCGCTCTCCGCCACGCGGCAAAGCCGGCTCACGCCTGCGCGAGAGGCACTGGCCGCCAGCGCAAGAACCGCCAGATCAGCAGCACCGCCGCCACCGCAAGTCCCACCGCCAGCCCGAGCCATATCCCCACACCGCCGAGGCCAAATGTAACCCCGAGCAGATAGGACACCGGCACCCCGATGACCCAATAGGCCACCGCCGCAATCACCATCGGCACCCGTGTGTCCTGCACCCCGCGCAACACCCCGAGCGCCATGACCTGCGCCGCATCGACAAGCTGAAACAGCGCCGCCGCCGCCATCAGCCCCACCCCGATCGCCATCACAGCCGGCGCATCAGGGTCGCGCGGGTCCAGAAACGCGCTCAAAAGCACCTCCGGCATCACCAGAAACACCACAACCGCAATCACCGCAAAAACCAGCGACATCCCGAACACCGTAAACGCCCCATGGCGCAGCGCCGCGATTTCGCCGCGCCCAAAGGCCCGCCCCGCGCGCACCGTGGCCGCATTGCTCAGCCCCAGATGCACCATAAACGCCAGCGAAATCACCTGCATCGCAATCCCGTGCGCCGCCAGCTCCAGCGTCCCGATCCAGCCCATCATCACCGAGCTGGCCGCAAACAGCCCCACTTCGGCAAGCGCCGTGATCCCGATCGGCCAGCCAAGGCGGAAGACCTCGCCAAAAGCCTCCCAATCCGCGCGCCAGAAGCGCACAAAAAGCTGGTGCTCCGGCGTCGCCCATTGGGCATAGCCCACAATCAGAACAAACGACAAAACCTGCACCACAAGCGAGGCCCAGGCCGCCCCGACAATCCCCATCTCGGGCGCGCCCCAATGGCCAAAAATCAGCGCGTAATTGACCAAAGCATTGGCCACAACCGCCGCAACCGTCACCCAAAGCACAGCCTGCGTCTTTTCAAGCGCGGCCAGAAAGCTCTTGAGCGTCATAACCAGCGCCGGGAAAATCCCCCACCCCGCAACCACAAGATACTCCGCCCCCATCGCCGCAAGCGCCGGCGCTGATGGTTATGA
>JAHBAM020000081.1 GCA_018500125.2 Roseobacter sp.
AGATGTGTATAAGAGACAGGTTAGCCCTGTGGGCGCGGCCATGGCGGGGGGGTTTACTGTTGATAGCGTAGATGCGCATGACGGCACGACGCCCAACAAGGGCCATGTCGGCAGTGCGGTATTTCCGGCGTTGCTGGCTGTGGCTGATGCGATGCGCGCCGGGGGGCGGCAGATTACGGGGGCGGAGTTCCTTCTCTGGCTGGCGATCGGATATGAGGTGAGCGCGCGCGCAGGCAAGGCGCAGCACGCCACCTGCCCTGATTATCATACCTCGGGAAGCTGGACGGCTGTGGGCGTGGCTGTGGCTGTGGGGCGGATGCTCGGGCTGGACGGCGCGGGGCTGCGCCATGCGGCGGGGATCGGCGAATATCACGGGCCGCGGAGCCAGATGATGCGGTGTATCGACTTTCCGACGATGCTGCGCGACGGCGTCGGCTGGGGCGCGCCGAGCGGTGTCACCGCGGCCTATCTGGCGATGGACGGCTTTACGGGCGCGCCTGCGCTGACCTGTGAAAGCGAGGAGGCCGCGCCGTTTTGGGCTGGATTAGGCTCTGACTGGATGACGCTCGCGGACACGCATTACAAGAAATACCCGTGCTGTCGCTGGGCGCATCCTTCGATGGATGCGGCGGCGGAGCTTATGGCCGAGCACGGCTTGCACCACAGCGCTGTGGCGCGGGTTGAGATCCGCACGTTTCATTATGCGACGCGGCTGGCGGGGCACCGGCCGGCGAGCATGGACGAGCTGGCGTATTCGATCGCTTTTCCTGTTGCGACAATGATTGTGCGTGGCGAATTTGGCGCGCGCGAGATGGAGGAGGCGTTGCTTCAGGACGCAGATATTCTGCGCGTGAGCGCGGCGACAGAGCTGTTGGATGACGATGAGATGACCGCGCGCTCAGTGGACAAGCGCTGGGCGGCTGTCACGATTGTTACCAAGGAGGGGGCGCGCTATGAGGCGGCGCCCCGTTCGGCGCGGGGCGATGTGGACGCGCCTTTGACGGCTCAGGAGATGCGGGACAAGTATCATATGTTTGCCGACCCTGTTTTGGGCCGCGCCCGCGCCGAAGAGATCAGGGCGCTTTGTCTGCGGTTTGACAGTTTGGATGCGGCGGGCTTTGCGGGGCTGCTTGATCTTGTGCTGGCAGCCCCGTGAGCTTTAGAGAAGGCCGTTTTTGACGAAAAGCGCCTTCATGTCGGCGTCGGGGCGGGGGCCGATGTGGCTGATCACTTCGGCGGCGCAGAGATTGCCCATGGTGCCGCAGGTTTTCATATCGCGGCCTGTGACGAGGCCGAAGAGAAAGCCCGCCGCGAACTGATCGCCTGCGCCGGTGGCGTCAACGGGGACAATTTTTGTCACGCCGATATCGGTGCGCTGGCCATTTTGGATGATGCTCACACCATCGCCCGAGCGGGTGCAGACCACGAGCGGGCAGGCGGCGGCGACGCGGGCGAGATCGGCCTCGAGGTCGTTGTCCTGATAGAGCGAGCGGATTTCGGCTTCGTTGCCGATGACGAAGTCCATTTCGTTTTCGATCAGGCTGACAAAATCGGCGCGGTGGCGCTCGACACAGAAGGGATCGGAAATGGCGATCCCGGCGCGGCCCCCTGCGGCGCGGCAGGCGCGGGCCGTGCGGATGAAGGCGTCTTTGCCTTTGTCCTTGTCAAAGAGATAGCCTTCCAGAAACACAATTTCGGCCCCCGCTGCGACGGAGTCGTCCACATCATCGGGGCCAAGCTCGGCGGAAATGCCGAGATAGGTGTTCATCGAGCGCTCGCCATCGGGGGAGACAAAGATCATCGAGCGGGAGGTGGGCAGCTCGCCGCCCGCCACGGGGGCATTCACAAAGTCGATGCCCTCTTTTGTCATCGCGTCAGCATAGAAATGGCCCAGCTCGTCGTCGCGCACCCGGCCAATGAAGCCCGTGGCGAGGCCGAGGCTGCCGATGCCTGCGATTGTGTTGGCCACAGAGCCGCCCGGAGTCTGGACGCGCTCGCCCATGGCCGAAAACAGCGCTTCGGAGCGCTCTGTTTCGACCAGCTGCATGATCCCTTTTTCGATCCCCATGTCAGCGAGGAAAGCGTCGGTCGACTGGGTGATGACATCAACAACAGCGTTGCCGATACCGACGACTTTATATTTTTTCATAGGTTTTTGTCCTCAAATTCACAGAGATCGCGGATGATACAGGTGTTGCACAGGGGCTTGCGCGCCTTGCAGTGGTAGCGGCCATGCAGGATGAGCCAGTGATGGGCGTGAAGCTGGAAATCAGCCGGGATGTTATCTTCTATGGCGCGCTCGACGGCGTCGACATCTTTGCCGGGGCAGATGCCCGAGCGGTTGCCAACGCGGAAGATATGGGTGTCGACGGCCTGCGCGGGCATACGCCACCACATATTGAGCACCACATTGGCCGTCTTGCGGCCCACACCGGGGAGCGAGACCAGTGCGGCGCGGGAATTGGGAACCTCGCCACCGTAGTCTTCGACCAGAATGCGCGAGAGCTTGATGACATTCTTGGCCTTGTTGCGGAACAGGCCGATTGTCTTGATGTGCTCGATCAGGCCTTCTTCGCCCAGCGCCAACATTTTTTCGGGGGTGTCGGCGATTTTGAAAAGCTCTTTTGTGGCTTTGTTCACGCCCACATCGGTGGCTTGGGCCGAAAGCGCCACGGCGACGACAAGGGTATAGACATTGACATGATCAAGCTCGCCCACAGGGGCGGGATCTGCCGCGTGAAAGCGGGTGAAAATGTCCCGTAGGGTCTGATAATCGAGTTGCTTGGCCATGGGCCAGTTCTATGCCCGTGATGGGCGGCAAGGGCAAGAGGCGGGGGGTTTTGCCTCTTGCCCGAAGGATCAGAACGACCAGACGACAGTATCATCATCGGCCATTGCGCCTGCCATGGCGGGAGGGCTGGCCACTGTGACGCCTTCTATCAGCACGCTGGCGTCAGCGCCTTTTCCCGGAAGGTAGATGGCGCAGACTTCGACGCGGGCGCCTTTGTCCATCGCCATTTTCAAAAGACCTTGCGGGCTGGCGCCCATGGGCGGCTGGCCGGCTGTGGCGCTGTCTGGCGCTTCGGCCAGAGCCATATCACCGGCAGGGCCGCAGAGCAGGATATGGGCGGGATGGCCCTGACCCATGGCTTGGGTGGTGAGCACCATCGACATCAGCTGCACCTGTGCGTTTTCGGATGTGACCACAGTCACCAGCTTGTCGGGCCGATCGCTGGCGGCGGCGGGCAGGGCAAGGGCAAAGAGGGCAGTGGCAAAGAAGGCGGGGGCACAGAAGGCGGGGGCAAAGAGGGTGGCGGCAAGACCGTTTTTCATGGAACTCTCCAAAGGTTACGTGGCGCGCGTCTGGTTTAAACATATGCTGCAAGCGCTATGTTTAAACGCGCCATTGTGACGCGCCGGAGATCGGCGGCGAAAATCCGCAGGAAACGGGTCGCTTGGGCGCGGGAGGGCGGCTAGGATATCGGCAGGGAGACCAATGATGACGACAGACCAGCCCGAGGGGCAGTATCATTACCAGCTGATGCGACGGGCTTTGGAGGCGATTGACGCGGCCGAGGCCCCGCTTTCGCTTGAGGCTTTGGCGGGCGAGATGGCGATGAGCGCGGCGCATTTCCAGCGCATTTTTTCGGCTTGGGTGGGTGTGTCGCCCAAGCGCTACCAGCAGTATTTGCAGCTCGGTCAGGCAAAGCGGCTGTTAAACGAGCGGTTTACCACGCTGGAAACAGCCCAGTCTGTCGGACTATCGGGCGGCGGGCGGCTGCACGACCTTTTTCTGCGTTGGGAGGCGATGAGCCCCGGAGAATTTGCGCGCAAAGGAGCGGGGCTGACGATCTGCTATGGCTGGTTTGACACCCCGTTTGGCGAAACGCTTGTGATGGGCACAGAGCGGGGCATTTGCGGCATGGGCTTTGCCGAAGAAATGGGGCGGGAGAGCTGTTTTGCGGATCTGGCGCAGCGCTGGCCGAAGGCTGCGTTTGAACAGAAGCCGGAGGCGCTTGAGAGCTGGGTCAGGGCCGCGCAGAGGCAGAGGGGCGAAACCGCGCTGCACCTGATCGGCGCGCCCTTCCAGATCAAGGTCTGGGAGGCTTTGTTAAGGGTGCCATCGGGCCATGTGACCACCTATAGCGAGATCGCGGGGGCGATTGGCCACCCCAAGGCGGTGCGCGCCGTGGGCACGGCTGTGGGGCGCAACCCTGTGAGCTGGCTGATCCCGTGCCACCGCGCTCTGCGCAAATCGGGGGCGCTGGGCGGCTATCACTGGGGATTGCCTGTGAAGCGGGCGCTTTTGGCCTGGGAGTCGGCGCGCGAGGAGGCGTGAGAGCATGGGCGAATTGCTGCCGATCGGGGGGGTGTGCTGCCTTTGTGACGGGGCCGAGAAGGTATATATAGCGGGTAAGCCGCAAGCTGTGCGGCATGAAAAACGAGGCAGACATGAAAATTTTTTCCAAATTCACGGGCGTCAGCGCTGCGGGTGCGATTGTTTTACTGGCGGGGTGCACCGACCCCGGGCTTGTCAGCCCGAATGACCCCAACCGGAAGGCCAAGGAGGGCGCTTTGCTCGGCGCGGCGGCGGGCGCTATTATTGGCGGTCTGACGCAGGATGACGGCAAGAAAGGCGCGTTCCGGGGCGCTCTTGTCGGCGCGGGGCTTGGCGGGCTGACGGGCGCGGCGCTTGACCAGCAAGAGCGGGATTTGCGCGCGCGGCTTGGCACCGAGGCCAAGATTGTGAACACCGGCCAGCGGCTGATTGTGACGATGCCGCAGGATATTCTTTTTGCCACCGACAGCGCGAGCCTGCGCCCTGATCTGACGAGCGATATCCGGTCTGTGGCGAGCAGCCTCAACACCTATGGCGAGTCAACCGTGCAGGTGGTCGGCCACACCGACAACACCGGCGATGCGGGCTATAACCAGAGCCTGAGTTTGCGCCGTGCGCAGGCTGTGACGGCTGTCTTGGCGAGCGAGGGGGTGAACAGCTTCCGGATGCAGGCTGTGGGGCGCGGCGAGGATATGCCTTTGGCGACCAACCTGACGCCCGAGGGGCGCCAGCTCAACCGCCGTGTCGAGATTGTGATTACGCCGCGCGTATAAACCCGCGACAGCGGCCTGATCTGGCCCTGCCTGATTTTGGATCGGGCGGGGCCTTTTCTTTTTTGCACAGGCGCTGTGCGCTGGCGGCGATTGCTGCGCCGCCGGCCCGAGGCTAGGAGCGGGGGACTTTAGGATTGGAGGCCCAAATGGCTCATGTGAAACTTCTCGGACTGTCTGGCGCTTTGCGCGCCTCTTCGACAAATACATTGCTTCTGAAAGAGGCTGCGCGGCTGATGGGCGATGCGGAGCTTACCCTCGCGGACCTCAATCTGCCGCTGTATGACGGCGATCTTGAGGCCGCCGAGGGCGTGCCTCTGGCGGTGCAAAAACTGGCAGACCAGATTGCGAAGGCCGACGCTGTGCTTGTGGCGTCGCCCGAATACAACCGCGGGATTTCGGGCGTGTTGAAGAATGCGCTGGACTGGGTGAGCCGCGTTGAGGGCAACCCCTGGGGCGGGAAGCCTGTTGCGCTGATGTCGGCTGCGGCGGGGCGCTCGGGCGGGGACCGTGGATTTGTGATGTTGCACAACTGTATGACGCCCTTTGCGCCGAAGATTGTGGCGGGGCCGGAAGTGACTGTGGCGGCGAACTACAGCGAGTTTGACGCGCAGGGGCGCTTGCAAGGCGAGCTATATGTGCAGAACTTAACCACGCTCATGGCAAATCTGCGCGCGGCGATTTGATTTCGGATTTTCGCGGTGCGAAAACCCTGTCTCTTATACACATCT
>JAHBAM020000115.1 GCA_018500125.2 Roseobacter sp.
GTCCGAGGGACGGCTTGCAGAACGAGGCGCGCCGGATCCCGACACGCGCAAAACTAGCCCTGGTGGATAGCCTGTCTGGCGCGGGGCTTCAACGGCTCGAGGTGGCCAGTTTTGTCAGCCCCAAGTGGGTTCCGCAGATGGCGGACAGTGCAGATGTGCTGGCCGGGATCACGCGGGCGGCGGGCGTGTCTTATGCGGCGCTGACGCCGAATTTGCGGGGCTTTGAAGGTGCGCTGGCGGCAAGGGCCGGTGAGATCGCGATTTTCGGCTCGGCCTCGGAAGGGTTTTCGCGCGCCAATATCAACGCGAGCGTGGCCGAGAGCCTTGAGCGCTTTGCCCCGGTGGCCAAGGCGGCAAAGGCGGCGGGGCTGCCTGTGCGCGGCTATATCTCTTGCGTGACCGATTGCCCCTATGACGGGGCGACGCCGCCTGCGGCTGTGGCGCGGGTTGCGGCAGCGCTGCGCGAGATGGGCTGTTATGAGATCAGCCTTGGCGACACCATCGGGCAGGCCCGCCCCGAGAGCATTGATGCGATGTTGGCCTCTGTGCTGGAGGAGGTGCCTGCCGCGCAGCTGGCGGGGCATTACCATGACACGGGCGGGCGGGCCTTGGCCAATATCGAGGCGAGCCTCGCGCGCGGTCTGCGGGTGTTTGACGCGGCTGTGGGCGGGCTGGGCGGCTGCCCTTATGCGCCCGGTGCTGCGGGAAATGTGGCGACAGAGGCGGTGCATGATCGCCTCACAGCGCTTGGATACGAGACAGGCTTGAAGCGCGATGTCTTGCTGAGAGCGGCGGATATGGCGCGGGCGATGCGCAGGGAGCAGGATGATGTATAACACGATCGAGATTGAAACAGATGCGCGCGGTGTGGCGACGCTCTGGCTGGCACGCGAAGACAAGCACAATGCGCTAAGTGCAGAGATGATCCGCGAGCTGACGGCGGCGGCAGAGGCGCTTGGCGCGGATGCTACTGTGCGGGTGGTTGTGCTGGCGGCGCGCGGCAAGAGCTTTTGTGCGGGCGGTGATCTGCGCTGGATGCAGGAACAGATGGCGGCGGACGCCGAGACGCGCCGCGAGGGTGCGCGCGAGCTTGCGATGATGCTCAATGCGCTCAACGAGCTGCCCAAGCCCCTGATTGCGCGGGTGCAGGGCAACGCGTTTGGCGGCGGGATCGGGATGATGTCGGTGGCCGATGTGGCAGTGGGAGTGCCGGAGGCGAAATTCGGTTTGACCGAAGTCAAGCTTGGCCTGATCCCAGCCACGATCAGCCCCTATGTTCTGGCGCGGATGGGCGAGGACAAGGCGCGGCGGGTGTTTATGTCGGCGCGGCTTTTTGGAGCCGAGGAGGCACAGGCGCTCAATCTGCTGGCGCGGGTTGTGACGGCCGATGGGCTTGATGCGGCGGTTGAGGCCGAAGTCCTGCCCTATCTGGCGGCGGCGCCGAAAGCTGTGGCTGCGTCAAAAGCGCTCGCGCGCAGCCTCGGGCCGGCGATCACCCCTGCCATCATCGAGGCGACAATCGACCGTCTGGTTGCGACCTGGGAGGGCGAGGAAGCGCGCGAGGGGATCGCGGCTTTCTTTGAAAAGCGCCCTGCGCCTTGGGTGATCTGAGGCGGGACAGCCCCGTTTGTGCGGGGTTTCGGCTGGCCTGTGCGCGGCGCTCTGGGTCGAACGGGGCCAGACAGGGCCGGCGCTTACGGCAGCGGAGCGGGGGCGGGCCGAGCCTCGGGCAGGGCCAGATGCTGCGCAAGTCGGGCGTCTCTCTCTACATATAGATTTTAGTGAATGTAATGCACTGTCGGTTGACCCTGCCATGGGGCGGGAGTAAACCCATTCGCAATGAAAAGCTGCCACACCTATGCGCGAATGTGCGCATGAAAGGAGCCTCACGTGGAAGAGATGCTGCGGGACTATCTCCCTATTCTGATCTTACTTGTTATTGCCATCGGCTTGGGCCTTGTTCTGATCCTTGCTGCCCTTGTTCTTGCGGTGCGCAACCCGGACCCTGAAAAGGTCAGCGCTTATGAATGCGGGTTCAATGCTTTTGATGATGCGCGGATGAAATTTGATGTGCGCTTTTATCTGGTGTCGATTCTCTTCATCATTTTTGACCTCGAAATCGCGATGCTTTTCCCTTGGGCCGTGGCCTTCAAGGACATCAGCATGGTGGGCTTCTGGTCGATGATGGTTTTCCTCGGGGTGCTGACGGCTGGCTTTGCCTATGAATGGAAGAAGGGGGCGCTCGAATGGTCATGACCTCAACGGGTATCCAAGCGGGCCTCAACACGGCTGGTGTGGACAAAGAGGCCTCAACGCAGGCTTTGAACGCGGAGCTGCAGGACAAGGGCTTTCTGCTGACCTCGGCGGAAGACCTGATCAATTGGGCGCGCACCGGCTCGCTGCACTGGATGACATTCGGGCTTGCGTGCTGTGCTGTGGAGATGATGCACACTTCGATGCCACGCTATGATGCGGAGCGCTTCGGGATTGCGCCGCGCGCCAGCCCGCGCCAGTCGGATGTTATGATCGTGGCGGGGACGCTGACCAACAAGATGGCCCCCGCGCTGCGCAAGGTTTATGACCAGATGCCGGAGCCGCGCTATGTGATCTCGATGGGGTCTTGTGCGAACGGCGGTGGCTATTACCACTACAGCTATTCTGTTGTGCGGGGCTGTGACCGGATTGTGCCTGTGGATATCTATGTTCCGGGCTGCCCTCCGACAGCGGAAGCGCTTCTTTACGGGATCATGCAGCTGGCGCGTAAAATCCGCCGCACAGGAACGATTGCGCGTTAAGCGCAGGCGAGAGGAAGAAATTTATGAGCGAAGAGCTGCGAGAGCTGGGCGCGTTGATTGAGGCCAAACGGCCTGATTGTGTGCTGGGGTGGGATGTGAGCTTTGGCGAGCTGAGCCTTGATGTGGCCCCTGCGAATATCGCGGGGCTTGTCGAGTTTTTGAAGACCGACACGGCTTGCAAGTTTTCGACATTGGTTGATCTGACGGCAGTTGACTACCCCGAGCGCCCCAAGCGCTTTGAGGTGGTTTATCACTTCCTCAGTATGTTTCAGAACCACCGTATCCGCCTTAAGACGGCGATCCGTGAGGATGAGATTGTGCCTTCGATCACCGAGGTGCACCCGAGCGCCAATTGGTTTGAGCGGGAAGTCTTTGATATGTTTGGTATTCTGTTCAGCGGCCATCCCGATTTGCGCCGGATCCTGACAGACTACGGCTTTCGCGGCTATCCGCTGCGCAAGGATTTTCCGACGACTGGCTATGTCGAGCTGCGCTATGACGAGGCGCAAAAGCGGGTGGTTTACGAGCCGGTCAAGCTTGTTCAGGAATACCGGCAGTTTGATTTCATGAGCCCGTGGGAGGGCGCGAATTATATTCTCCCCGGTGACGAAAAAGGCGAGGGTGCGAAATGATGGACGGCACGAGCTTTGACGACGCCCAGACGGGCGAACAAAAGATCCGCAACTTCAACCTGAACTTCGGCCCGCAGCACCCTGCGGCGCACGGGGTTTTGCGGCTTGTGCTGGAGCTTGACGGCGAGATTGTCGAGCGCTGTGATCCGCATATCGGCCTGTTGCATCGCGGAACGGAAAAGCTCATGGAGAGCCGCACCTATCTGCAAAACCTGCCATATTTTGACCGTCTTGATTATGTCGGCACGATGAACCAGGAGCACGCCTGGTGCTTGGCCATCGAGAAGCTGACCGGTGTGGAAGTGCCGCGCCGCGCGAGCCTCATCCGCGTGCTTTACTGCGAGATTGGCCGTATTCTGAACCACCTGCTCAATGTCACCACACAGGCGCTGGACGTGGGCGCGCTGACGCCGCCTGTCTGGGGCTTTGAGGAGCGCGAGAAGCTGATGGTGTTTTACGAGCGGGCCTGTGGCGCGCGCCTTCACGCGGCTTACTTCCGCCCCGGTGGGGTGCACCAAGATCTGCCGCCGGATCTGATTGATGATATTGAAGACTGGGCCAAGGGCTTTCCGAAGTTTCTCGAAGACCTTGGCGGGCTTTTGACAGAAAACCGTATTTTCAAGCAGCGCAATGTCGAGATCGGTGTGATCACCGAGCAGGATGTGCTGGATTGGGCGATGTCGGGCGTTATGGCGCGCTCTGTCGGCATGGCGTGGGACTTGCGCCGCGCGCAGCCTTACGAATGCTATGACGAGTTCGACTTCCAGATTCCTGTGGGCAAGAATGGCGATTGTTATGACCGCTACCTCATGCGCATGGAAGAGATGCGCCAGTCGGCGCATA
>JAHBAM020000071.1 GCA_018500125.2 Roseobacter sp.
AGATGTGTATAAGAGACAGCAAGGGGCACATCTGTTGTGAAGGAGGCGTGGCGCGGGGTGGCATGGGCGGCCAGAGGGCCGACGCCCAGCTCCAGCACCATATCGGGGCCATGGCCCCTTTGGGCGAGGGCCACGGCCGCGCCCACGGTGGGGTGGCCTGCGAAGGGGATTTCCATGGTTGGCGTGAAGATGCGCAGCCGCGCGGTATGGGCCGGGTCTTTGGGCGGGTAGATAAACACGGTTTCCGAAAAGTTGAACTCGCGGGCGATCTGTTGCAGCGCCGCTTCGGGCAGGGCGCCGGCATCGGGGATCACGGCGAGGGGGTTGCCGCCAAAGGCTGTGTCGGAGAACACATCCAGCACGAGGTAGTCTGTGAGTGGTGTCATCTTTGGGTCCGTTCGCGCGTCTTATCCTGTCGGGCCAGCCTAGGCGCTTGGGGCGGCGATGAAAAGATGCGGGCGGCGCTTGACCTTCCGGCGCGGGGCTGAGCAGATGCGGGGATGGAGCGCAAACCACATATTGATCTTGCCGGCGCGCTGGCGCTCACCGCTTTTGCGCTTGTGCTGGGGTTCAATCAGGTTGTCATCAAACTGAGCAATGGCGGCTTCCAGCCCTTGTTTATGGCGGGGCTGCGCTCGGCATTTGCCTTTTTGGTGATGTTGGTCTGGATGCGGTATCGCGGGGTGCATCACGGGATCCGGCGGGATCTGCTGTTTCCGGGCTGTGGCTTGGGGGTGCTCTTCACCTTCGAGTTTGTCTGCCTCTATCTGGCGCTGGATTACACCACGGTGTCGCGCGCCTCGATTATCTTTTATTCGATGCCGGTCTGGCTCACGCTTGTGGCGCATTTCCTGTTGCCCGGCGAGCAGATGCGCCCGGCGCGGGCGCTGGGGCTTGCCTTGGCTATGGCGGGGGTGGTCTGGGTTTTGGCGAAGCCGTCCGAGGGCGCGCAGGCGAGCTTTTTGGGCGATCTGCTGGCGCTTGGGGCGGCGCTCGGCTGGGGCGGGATTGCCTTGTTTTTGCGGCTACATTCGGTCTCTGAGGAGCCGCCGGAAGTGCAGCTATTGTGGCAGCTCGGGGTGTCTATGCTGTTGTTGCTTTTGCTGGCGCCGCTGTTTGGGCCGCTGACGCGCGATCTGGGCGCGTTGCACTGGGCGGGGCTGGCGTTTCAGGTTTTGGCGGTGGCGAGCTTTGGCTATCTGTTCTGGTTTGTGCTGCTCAAGATTTACCCTGCGTCCGGCGTGGCCTCCTTCAGCTTTCTTTCGCCTGTCTGCGGCGTGGCGCTGGGCTGGCTTTTGCTGGGGGAAACCATCGGCATCGAGATCATCGGCGGGCTGTGCCTTGTGGCTGTGGGGCTGTTTTTGATCAACCGCAAGCCCAAGCCTGCCAGCCTCTAGCGCGTGCGCGTCATCAGCAGATAACCATCGCGCAGCTCAAACCCTGCGCGTTTGTAGAGCCTTTGCGCGCTTTCGTTCTCGCGCGCCACTTCAAGGTGCAAGGCCTTGATTCCATAGTCTTTCAGCGCGGGGAGAAGCGTCATCAGCACCTCGCTGCCCATGCCGCGGCCGCGCACCTTTTCGCGGATGAAAAACTCGTCCACAAAGCCCTCAATTCCGCCCAGCTCGACCGAATAGCCCAGCGATATGATGATATAGCCCACGGGGGCTTTGCGCGGGCCGATGAGGTAGGCCATGCCGTGGGGGATGCCTTCCAGCAGCGGCAGAACGGCGGCGCGGCGCTTTTCCTCGGTCTGGGCGATGCCGTGATGTTCGTGAAAGCGCGCCACGAGCGGCAGAGGCGTGTCGATGTCTTCGGTGCGGGCGAGGTGCAAGAGGTTCATAGGCGGGCCAGCCGCTCTGTAAGGAGGGCAAAGAAGCCCTCGGCGTCGATGTTGCCCATGAAGGTGCAGTTGGGCGCGCGCTCGGTGACGCGCCACCAATCCGCGACGGTCATGCCAAGGGTGAGTTCTGAGAGTGTTTCGATTTCAACGTTGATGTGGCGGCCTGTGAAGAGCTCGGGCTGAAGGAGATAGGCCGTCACGCAGGGGTCATGCAGCGGCGCGCCGGGGGAGCCGTATTTCTCGCGGTCAAAGCGCTCGAAAAACTCGGTCATCTCGGCGACGGCAGCGCCGACGGGCGTTTTGAGCGCGCGGAAGGCATCGTTGCGCTCTTTGGTGACGAGGGCTTTATGGGTCACATCGAGCGGCATGACTGTGATTGGTGCGCCGGATTTAAACACAATATCAGCGGCTTCCGGGTCGACATAAATGTTGAATTCGGCGGCGGGTGTGATGTTGCCGGCCTCGAAATACGCCCCGCCCATCAGGACGATCTCGCCCACACGGGCGGCAATATCGGGGGCCTTTTGAAAGGCTGTCGCGATATTGGTGAGCGGCCCCAGCGGGCAGAGAGTGACGGTGCCGGACGGCTCAGAGCGCAGTGTTTTGATAATAAAATCAACGGCATGGTCGGCTTGAAGCGGCATGGTCGGCTCGGGCAGGACAGGGCCGTCGAGGCCGGTTTTGCCGTGGACGTGCTCGGCTGTGACGAGCTTGCGGGCCAGTGGCCTGTCGCATCCGGCAAAGACCTTTACATCAGGTTTGCCAGCCAACTCACAGATAATGCGCGCATTTTTCTCGGTTAGAGGCAGCGGAACATTGCCTGCGACACAGGTGATGCCGAGCACCTCCAGCGCCTCGGGGCTGGCCAATGCGAGCAGGATCGCGACGGCATCGTCCTGCCCTGGATCGGTGTCGATGATGATTTTGCGTCTGTGCATGGCGGCCTCCCGAAGTTTTGGCGACCTTGGCAACAGTTGGGCGGGCTGTCCAGTCAAGCGTTGCATCTGGGCGCAAACTGGCTGACAGTTGAGGTGGTTTGAGGCGGTTTTGAGGTGGGGTGCTGGATGGTGCGTAAACTATATCTTCATGCGGGGGCGCATCGCACAGGCACATCGAGCTTTCAGCTTTGTCTTGCGGCCAATCGGGCGCGGCTTGAGGCGCAGGGCTATGATCTGGCCTATCCCGGACGCGACGGGGCACCGGGGGGGCGGCTGCATTTGCGCCTGCCACGGCCGAACCACGGCGAGGACCAGCACGGCACATTTGTTGGCAAGGTCACGCGGGCGCTCAAGAAACACGTCAGCGGCACAGATCGCGGGCTTGTTGTGTCAGAAGAAAACCTGCTTGGGCTGATCATCCATTTCTTTTCCGGGCGGCTTTACCCCGCGCGGCGCAAGCGGCTGCGGGTGTTTCGGGACGGGCTTGAGGCGGTGGGGGCGCAGGTCGAGCATATCCTGTTGATCGTGCGCCCCTATGAGGAGCTGTTTGTCTCGGGGTTTCGCAAACACGCCGAAGATAATGCGGTTGCGCCGTTTGGCAGCCATGCCGAGGCGATGGCCCGCTTTCGCGGGGGCTGGCCCGAGGCTGTGACGGCCTTGCGCACGGTTTTGAGGCCCAAGCGGCTCACTGTGATGGACTATGGCGCGCGCGGGAGCAGCGCGGCGCTTCTGGCGCGGCTTTTGGGCGCAAAGGCGCAGGCTTTTGCCGAGCCGGACCAAGACCTCAATGTGAGCGCGACCGATGCGGCCCTTGAGCATTTGCAACAGGTTTATCAGGCCGGGGAGGCGCTGGCGCGCGAGGACTGGCAGGCTGTGATTGCACGCTACGCCGCCGAAACCGAAGACCGTGGCTTTGCGGCGTTTTCGGCGGCGCAGTCCGAGGCGCTGGCGGCGCGGTATGAGACGGATCTTGCACGGCTCGGGGCGCTTGAGGGGGTGACGCTTGTCAGGTGAGGCGCTTTGCTAAAAAAAGGCGCCCCGAACCGGAGCGCCTCAGGTGTTTGACGACGAAGGGACTAGCCGTCAAAATCAACGGTTTCGGTGAGCTTGAGCGCCTCGTCGCGCAGGCGGGCGAGGTCCATCAGGTTGACGGGGTCGGCCTCAAAGCTGCCCCAGCTTGTGACGAGCGCGTCGGCTTCTGTGCCGGGCGCGATCGGGTATTCGTAATTGGCGTGGGCGTAGATTTCCTGCGCTTGGGGCGATGTGAGAAACTCCATCATTTTCAAGGCGTTGTCTTTGTTGGGGGCGGCTTTTGTCATGGCGACACCTGAGATATTGACGTGTGTGCCAGCGCCTTCAAAGACCGGGAAGAGCACATTGACGCTGTCGGCCCATTCTTTTTGTTCGGGGTCGGCGAGCATCTGGCCCATGTAGTAGGTATTGCCGATGGCGATGTCGCATTCGCCCGCCCAGATCGCCTTGACTTGGGCGCGGTCATTGCCTTGGGGCTTGCGCGCGAGGTTCTGCTTGAGGCCCTCGAGCCAGGCTTTGGCGACCTCCTCGCCGTGATGGTAGATGGCGGCGGAGGTGAGGGCGACATTATAGGCGTTGGTGCCCGAGCGGGTGCAGATGCGGCCTTTCCACTTGGGATCGGCGAGGTCTTCATAGGTTGTCACCTCGCCTTCGGGAACACGGGTTTTGCTGGCGTAGACGATGCGCGCGCGGGTTGTGAGGCCCCACCAGTGGCCCTCGGGGTCATGGTAGATGTCAGGGACATTGGCGGTGAGTGTTTCGCTTGTGACGGGCTGGGTCAGCCCGGCTTGGACCGCGGCATTGAGGCGCGAGATATCGACTGTAAAGATAAGGTCGGCAGGCGAGCGCTTGCCCTCGGCTTGCAGGCGCTCGACCATGCCTTTTTCAAGGTAGGCGACATTGACGGCGATGCCTGTTTCGGCGGTGAAGGCGTCGGTCAGCGGCTTGATCAGCTCGGGCTGGCGATAGGAGTAGATATTGACCTCCTCAGCCAGTGCGGGGGCGGCAAGGGCAAAGGCTGTGAGGCTGAGGGCGAGTTTGGGAAGGGGGGTCATGTGAGTCTCCGTTTCTTATGAGACGGTTTTATCCTGACTTTTTTTGTCAGGTCAATACCTGAATTTTTAGATCAGGTATTATTTTGCGCGCGTTCTTCCTCTTTTACAGCGCTCCAGAGGCTGTCCATCTCGGCCAGATCGCTGTCTTCGGGGCGCTTGCCGCTTTCGGCGAGCAGAGCTTCGACGCGGCCAAAGCGGCGCTCGAACTTGGCATTGGCCGCGCGCAAGGCGGCCTCTGGCTCGACCCCGATGTGACGGCCCAAATTGGCCATGACAAACAGCAGATCGCCGTATTCTTCCTCGATATGCGCCGGCTCGGAGCCGGCCTGCGCCTCGACAAGCTCTTGGGATTCCTCAAGGATTTTATCAAGCACATCGCGCGCGGAGGGCCAGTCAAAGCCCACACGCGCCGCGCGCTTTTGCAGCTTGTGGGCGCGCAAGAGGGCGGGTAGGCCCAGAGCCACGCCGTCAAGCGTGCCTTTTTCGGCCTTGCCTGCGCGTTCGGCCGCTTTGATGGCCTCCCAGTCGCGGGTTTGCTGTTCGGCGGATTTCTCGCGGCTCTCGTTGCCAAAGACATGGGGGTGGCGCGCGACCATTTTGTCGGACATGGTGTCGGCCACGGCGTCAAGATCAAACAGGCCGGCCTCTTCGGCCATCTGGGCGTGAAAGACCGACTGAAACAAGAGATCACCCAGCTCGCCTTTCAACTCCTCCCAGTCTTGGCGCGCGATGGCGTCGGCCACCTCATAGGCCTCCTCGATGGTATAGGGCGCGATGGTGGCGAAGGTCTGCTCGATATCCCACGGGCAGCCTGTGGCCGGGTCGCGCAGGGCGCGCATGATCGCGCGCAGGCGCAAAATACCGCCATTGGGAGTGTGAATAAGCGTATCGTCAGCCATTGCGCCTGCCTTTCGTTTGAGATTGAGTGACAGGGTAATGCAGCGGACGGGGGACGCAAGACATGGCGGTGATAAATCGGATTGCGGGGTTTGCTGATGAGATGGCGGGCTGGCGGCGCCATATTCATATGCACCCCGAATTGGCGCTTGAGTGTCACGCGACCGCCGCTTTTGTTGTGGAGCGGCTCAAGGAATTTGGTGTGGACGAAATCCATGAGGGGATCGCCACGAGCGGCGTTGTCGCGATCATCCAGGGGTCCGGCGCGGGGCCGTGCACCGGGCTGCGCGCGGATATGGACGCGCTGCCGATGCAGGAGGAGACGGGGGCGGAATGGGCCAGCAAGACACCCGGCAAGATGCACGCTTGCGGCCATGACGGGCACACGGCGATGCTTTTGGGTGCGGCGAAATATTTGAGCGAGACGCGCAATTTCAAGGGCCGTGTCGCGCTGATCTTCCAGCCCGCTGAAGAGGCGATTGGCGGCGGGCGTATCATGGTGGAAGAGGGCATGATGGAGCGCTTTCAGATTGACGAGGTTTATGCGCTGCACACCGACCCTTTTGCCAAGGCGGGCGAGCTGCGCACGGTGGCCGGGCCGATCATGGCGGCGGTTGATGAATGGGAGATCACCGTGAAGGGCGTGGGCGGGCACGCGGCCTATCCGCATACCTGCCGCGACCCGATGATTGCAGCGATGAGCACGGGGCTGGCGCTTCAGACGATTGCGGCCAGAAATGCCGACCCGATTGACCCTATTGTGGTCTCTGTCACGCAGTTTCATGGCGGCACGGCGAGCAATATCATTGCCGATGAGATCAAACTGAGCGGAACGGTGCGCACCTTTAGCGAGACCAACCGCGACTTGGCGGAGCGGCGCATCAAGGAGATTGCCGCGGCGCAGGCGGCGAGCTTTGAGATGCGTGCCGAGGTGGACTATCTGCGCAGCTACCCTGCGACGGTGAACCATGCCGCACAGGTCGAAAAATCGGCGGCTGTGGCGCGGGAAGTTGTGGGCGCGGAGCTGGTGATCACCGATTTGCCGCCCGAGATGGGCGCGGAAGACTTTTCTTATATGCTCAACGCGCGCCCAGGTGCGTTTTACTTTATCGGGCAGGGGATCGGGCCATCGGTGCACCACCCTGCGTTTGATTTTAATGACGAGATTGCGCCGATTGGCGCTTCGTTTTTTGCGCGGCTCATCGAGACGCTGCATCAATAGGGAGACGACATCATGCCAGTGATCAACCGTATTGCCGGGTTTGCCGAGGAGATGACCGCGTGGCGGCGCCATGTTCATATGCACCCCGAGCTGGGACGCGACTGTCACGAGACGGCGGCTTTTGTTGTGGAGCGATTGACGGAGTTTGGCATCACCGAGATCACGACGGGCTGGGCGGAGTCTGGTGTTGTCGCGGTGATTGAGGGGCAGGGCGCGGGGCCGGTGATTGGCCTCAGAGCCGATATGGACGCGCTGCCGATGGAGGAGATCACGGGGCTGGACTATGCCAGCAAAACGCCCGGCAAGATGCACGCTTGCGGCCATGACGGGCACACGGCGATGCTGCTTGGCGCGGCGAAATATCTGGCGGAGACGCGCAATTTTACGGGCAAGGCTGTGCTGATTTTCCAGCCGGATGAGGAAGGCGGCGGCGGCGGTGAAGCCATGGTGCAGGAAGGCATGATGGAGCGCTTCGGGATTGACGAGGTCTATGCCATTCACAATGGCCCCGGCCTTGAGGCGGGGCAGGTGGCGATGGTCGCCGGGCCGATCATGGCGGCGGTGGACAGTTTTTATATCGACATCCAAGGCAAGGGCGGGCACGGGGCGATGCCGCACGAGAGTGTCGACCCTGTTGTGGCGGCTGTGGGCATGGTACAGGCGATCCAGACCATTGTGAGCCGCAACAATGATGCGCAGGAGCGGCTTGTCGTCTCTGTCACCCAGATCAACACGGGGACGGCGACCAATATCATCCCCGACACCGCGCGCATCTGTGGCACGGTGCGCAGCTTTGATGCCCATGTGCGCGATATGGTGGAGCAGCGCATGGGCGAGATTGTTGCCGGGCAGGCGGCGAGCTATGGGGTGAGCGCCACGCTCACCTATGACCGCGGCTATCCGGCGACTGTGAATGACGCGGGCAGGACCGCGTTTGCCGCCGAGGTGGCGCGCGAGATTGTCGGCGCTGCTCTGGTGGACGAAGAGGCCAAGCCGATGATGGCGGCGGAGGATTTTTCCTATATGCTTGAGCAGCGTCCCGGAACCTATGCTTTTGTCGGCAATGGCGCGGGCGCGATGGTGCATCATCCGGCCTATGACTTTAACGATGCGATTGCGCCTGTGGGCGCGTCTTTCCTTGCGCGGCTGGTTGAGAAGGCGGCACCGCTCGGCTAAGGCCTGTCTCTTATACACATCT
>JAHBAM020000205.1 GCA_018500125.2 Roseobacter sp.
GTCGCGCAGCGCGCTCTGTGATGTGCTCTCAGGCAAAGTGAAAAACGCCTACGCCCTCTCCCGCCCCCCGGGGCACCACTGCCTGCCCGACTGGCCCAACGGCTTCTGCCTTCTGGCCAATCTGGCCGTGGCCATCGAAACCGCCAAGGCCCAAGGCCTCGCCCGCCGTTTTGCTGTCATCGACTGGGATGTGCACCACGGCAACGGGACCGAGCATATTTTCTATGACCGCGACGACGTGCTGACGGTTTCGATCCATGAAGAAAACAATTATCCCATTGATTCCGGTCACTTGGCCGACAAAGGCCGCGGTGCGGGCCTTGGCTATAACATGAATATTCCCCTGCCCCCCGGCACTGGCCATGCGAGCTATCTTGAGGTGATGGACAGGCTTGTGCTGCCTGCGCTTGCGCGCTTCAAGCCCGATGTGATCCTCATCGCCTGCGGCTTTGATGCGGGCACATTCGATCCGCTGGGCCACCAGCTTTGCACCGCCGAGACGTTTCGCCAGATGACCCGCCGTGTTGTCAAAGCGGCCGAAGCGCTTTGCGGCGGCAAGCTCATGATGGCCCATGAAGGCGGCTACTCGGAGGCCTATGTGCCCTTCTGCGGCCATGCGGTGATCGAGGAGATGTCAGGCAGCCAGATCACAGCGCCAGACCCGATGGCCGAGGTCGTTGCTGCCCGCCAGCCAAACGCCCGCGCACAGGCCTTTGTCTCTGAGCTGATTGATGAAATGGTGACAGAGCATCTCGGCTAAGCCGCTCTCACCACATGGTTTTTTCAGCGCGCGCGGCCCAATCCGCGTCATAGCGCGCGCCGCCCTCCTCGCCCTCTGTCTGCTCGGCCAGAATAGCGCCCACCGTGGGCAGCCCGGCGCTTTGGTCGCCAGCGCTCCACAGTTCGGCGCGCATCGGCGCCCGCGCGCATTGCGCATAGATTTCGCCGATTGTAATCACAATAACAGAGCGTGGCCGGCGGCCCCTGTCGTCAAAACGGGCGCAAAGCGCGGCCTCAAGGCTCACCTTCGCCGCGCCGTTGACCCGCACAACAGTGTCCGACCCCGCCACCATAAACAAAAGCGAAATCCGCCCGTCCGCCACGATATTGCGCAGCGTGTCCATCCGGTTGTTGCCGCGCCAGTCAGGCATCAAAAGCCTGTGCTCGTCCAACTCCTGAACCACAGGGCCATCGTCCCCGCGTGGGCTTGCGTCTGTCCCGTCGGGGCCGACCGTGGAGACAATGCAAAACCGCGACGCGCCTATCCACTTGCGATAAAGCGGCGTCATCTGCCGCGCCACCTTGCGGATCGACGCCGCGCCGGGCACGCCGTAGAGCGCCTCTAATTCGCTGATATCCTTAACATACTCAGCCATCAAACCCCGCCTCGGCCATGAGAGCATCCGAGCGCGTTTCAACCTCGCGCTCCAGCCGCGCCATAAACTCGGCCTGCCCCAGCCCCGCAGGAATAGGCTCAAGAAACTCCACAACCGCCAGACCGGGTTTGCGCCGGATCGTGCCCTTGGGCCAGAACAGCCCCGCATTGGTCGCCACCGGCAGACAGACCTGCTCCATCTGGTCATAAAGCGCAAATGTGCCGACCTTATAGGGCTTTTTCTCGCCCGGCGTCACGCGCGTGCCCTGACTGTAAATCACAAGCTGCCCCGCCGCCGTCACGCCGCTTTTCACATCCTCCAGCATCTTCTTGATCGCCTGCCCCCGCTTGCCACGGTTCACCGGCACACATCCGATCCGGTAGGCATAAAGCCCGATCACAGGAGTCCAAAGGATCTCGCGTTTCATGATAAATTTCGCCGCAGGGCTGGCGTTGAAAATCATGATAATATCCAGAAAAGACTGGTGTTTGGCCGCAATCAACATCTCGCCTGCGGGCGGCGTGCCGCGAATTTCATGGCGCAGGCCAAGCATCCAATGCGCTGTCCAGAGCACCCAGATACAATAGAATTTGCAAGCCGCCCGCGCGCCCTTGGTGCTCACCAAAGCCCAAGGCAAAAAGACAATCCCGACAAGCAACATCATCACCGCGTTTTGCAGCACAAAGACCAGTGATATCCCCCAACGCACAGCCGACATCAGCGCAACTCCTTCAAGGTGCGCCGCGCCGCCGCCTGCGTTGCGCCAAAGGCCACAAGCCCCGCCACCAGCGGAATGGCCAGCGGCCAGAGCCAGCTTGCGCCCTGAAAGCCAAGCCCGCTCAGAAGGCTGTCCTGCGGCCCGCCCGTCGGCAAAACCAGAAGCGCCGCGACGCCCAGCGCCATGCCCAGCGCCGCCCCTGTCACAGAGCGCAGCGTGAAGCGCCGCACAAAGGCGCTGGCGATATAGCCGTCTTTCGCGCCGACAAGCCGCATCACGGTGATCACTTTGGCATTGGCCGCCAGCGCCGCATTGGCCGCCAGCGTGATCATCGCGCCCATAACGGCAAAGATCAGCCCGATCGAGAACCAGCCCAGAAACGACAGCCGCGCGGCCGCCGCCACCAATGGCGCGCGCCAGCGGGCATGATCATCGAGCACCGCACCGGGCACCTCGCCAAGCAGGCGCAGGCGCAGCGCCTCGGCGTCAAGCCCTTCCTCGTCTTCAATAATTTCAATCAGTTGCGGAATGGGCAGCGCCTCAAGCGGCATCTCGGGGCCAAACCACGGCTCCAGCAATTTGCGCTGCTCCGCATCACTCAAGACCCGCGCCGAAGCCACACCGGGCGTCGTCTGAAGCACCACAAGAGCCGCCTCGCTCGAGGCCTGCATCTGCCCTTGGGGCGCCGAAATCCGGACCGTTGCAGACTGTGCCAGCTCGCTGGCCCAACGCTCCGACAGCCGCGCCGCCGACACAGACAACGCCAGCGCAAACACCGCCAGAAAGGCCATGACCGCCGCCGCAAAAAGCGTCAGCCGCGCGGTAAACCCTGTTGGCGGCACTGCCCGCTCGGCCTGTGCATCGCCAATGATAAAATCGGTTATCTTGTTGAGATGGATCACGTCGCGCATCACAGATCTGCCCCCGCCTGCTGAATCCGCCGCCCCGCAATCCGCAGGACACGCGCCTGCACCTGCGATTTGGCCGCGCGGATCAGCCCCAGATCATGGGTGGCAATCACAACAGTTTTGCCCATCCGGTTCAGCTCCACCAGAAGCTGGAGCAGCCGTTGCGACATCTCCCAGTCGATATTGCCGGTCGGCTCATCGGCCAGAATGACATCGGGCGACATAATCACCGCCCGCGCCAGAGCCGCGCGCTGGCGTTCGCCCCCGGACAGCTCGGGCGGCAAAGCGCTGGCACGGCCCCGCAGGCCGACCCAGCTCATCAGCTCCGCAAGATTGTCCTGCGCCCCCGCCACGCTCTGCCCCGCAACCGTGAGTGGCAAAGCGATATTATCGGCAATCGACAGGTGGTCGAGAAACTGGCAATCCTGATGCACCACACCAATACGGCGCCGCAGCTCGGCAATCCCGTCACGGTCCAGAGCGCGCACATCCTTGTCAAACAGGCGCAATTGCCCCGCCGTGGGCAAAAGCTCGCCATAGCAGAGCTTGAGAAGCGTGGTTTTGCCCGCTCCGGACGGCCCCGTCAAAAAGTAAAACGACCCGGCCGGCAGGCTCAGGGTCATATCGCCCAGAAGCTCTCCGTCGCCATAGCTATAGGCCACATCTGTTAACTCTATCAAAGGTTAGCCCTTCCCTTTCGCGCGCCCGCGCCAGACCATGCCCCAGAGCCGGGAAAGTTGCAATCGCGTTGCGTGTTTGCGTGTTTGGCCTTTTCGTGCAAAAGCTTAACGCCTATGGTGAGGCAGGATAAGTGTCTGGTGTTGGGGATAGTAAGGGGGCGTGATGAGGCTGGTTTGCCCGAATTGTGGCGCACAATATGAAGTGCCTGACGAGGTGATCCCGCACGACGGGCGGGATGTGCAATGTTCCAACTGCGGCGATACGTGGTTTCAATACCACCCGTCCCAAGAGCCGGACAGCCCCGAAGATCAAGCGCTCGACGCATCAGATATCGCGCCTTCACCGGAGAGCCACAGCGCCGAGGCCCCCGCCGGGGCTATAGAGCCAGACGCGCCGTCACAGCCCAGCGCCCCTCCCAGTGCAC
>JAHBAM020000176.1 GCA_018500125.2 Roseobacter sp.
AAACAGCTGTGCCGCTGTGACATACGCCAAGGCTGTCAAGTTATGCGCTATATCTTGGGGTGGTAGATGACCATCAGAGATCAGATCACGTAACAAACCTGAATGAATACTCAGCGTACCCAAGAACAGGATTAGCCGCACGCTAAAAGCGAAAATGATTAGATTTGGCCTATTGATGGCCACGCTAATGGCCCACGTCAGATAACATAAAGTGATCGCGAAGATGACACCAAGAATTAGGAGCGTAATCTTTGAGTGCTGTATCACAGCCTCGAGGCTATCCATGCGGAAGCTTGGGTGAAGAACGTTCTTTGTTTGTATCCTGAGGTATAAATCTGCCCCCCGCCAATCAGGCTGAATTGCAAGTGAATAGCCATCACTGATTACGCCTTGTGCAGAGGTCAATGTATCGCCGAACTGCCCTATTTTGTCCCCATCTGGCGATCCCAAAAATACTTGCACCTCATCCAGGTGGACTGGTCTGATGAGCAAAACCTGACTGGTGGCAATAGCCTGATTTGGTATTGATACTTTGAACCAAACTGGCGCGCCTTGAAACCCGAGATTGGTTCCCTGAGCAAATGGAACAAAGTCCTTTTCAGAACTTCCTATCCGATATTCAACATTTAAGTCGTCGGCATAGGAAAATGTTGGGAAACTGACAGTGACAACGACGCAAGCACAGACCGACAAAACGAGCAAAAAGCGATGCAGATCGCTAAATTTAGGTCTGGTAACACGCATGCAGGCCTAACTTCTCCTGTTCGTATGGTGGTATGCGTTGGGATAATACCCATGAGACGTATGCTTTCACTGGTTAAGACAGGCGTTGGTGTTAGTGAAATTTAGTATTCAAGTAAAGGAAGTTGGGTTACTGTGTTGAACACTGCTTTGAGCATCCTCATCCTGCGTTATTAAAACTTCGCATTTGCCACCGATGCTGACATCAAACACTTTAAAAAACCAAGCAAATTAAATTACCCGTATCGCACCTCTTAAAACCTAACAGAGCGGTCTGTTGCAGCCGCGCTTTGACCGCGATTTGACAGCGCGCCAGCCTGCGGCCCCAGTATCCGCCCGCAGCATTCTCCCCCGCGCGGAGGCGGCTTGATGCGCAAGCCGAGGTTAGCGGTGGCGCGAGGCTCTTTGCCCCGTGGGGAGCCCAGATCAGGTGCCGCAAAAGGTTTTGTAGGGGCCAAAGCTGTCGGGGGCGCCAGAGGCATAGGCCGCGGCGCCCTTTTGTGGGGTGAAGGGCGATTGCAGGATGCTCAAGAGCCTCTCAAAGGACGCCATATCACCCGCTTCGGCGGCTTGTAGCGCCTCTTCGACCTTGTGGTTGCGCGGAATATAGAGCGGGTTGACCGCCTGCATGGCCGCAGCGCGGGCCTCGGGCGAGGCGCGCTCCGCGCCACTGCGCGCAGCATAGGCGGCAAGCCATGCATCAAGCTCTTTGGCGGGGTCATCATAGAGCGCGCGCAGCGGCGAGGGATCGCCAAGAAGCACATCAGACAGCGCGCGGAAGGCGTTTGTATAATCGACGTTCTGGCCCTGCATGGTCATGAGAAAGCCGCTGGCGAGGGCCAGATCGCCATCCTTTTCGCGCAACAGGCCGAGCTTTTGGCGCAGCCCTTTGAGCCACTGCGCCTGATAGAGCGCGGGGACCGCATTGATCACCTCGGTGGCCTGTTTGATGGCCGTGTCGTCCTCCGGGCTGATCAGCCCGAGCAGGCATTCGGCGAGGCGCGCCAGATTCCACGCGGCAATATTGGGCTGGTTGCCATAGGCATAGCGGCCCTGTTGGTCGATAGAGGAAAAGCTCGCCTGCGGGCTATAGCTGTCAAGGAAGGCACAGGGGCCATAGTCAATCGTTTCGCCCGAAATGGTCATATTGTCTGTGTTCATCACCCCGTGCACAAAGCCGAGGTTGACCCATTGCGCCACGAGGCTGGCTTGCCGCTCGGCGACACGCTTCAAAACATCAAGATAGCGGCCATCGCGGCCCACCAGATCAGGATCGTGGCGCGCGATGGCATAATCCGCGAGCTTTTGCAGCATCGCTGTGTCGCCCCGCGCGGCAAAAAACTGAAAGCTGCCAACCCGCAAGTGAGACGACGCCACGCGCGCCAGCACCGCGCCGTCTTTTGCGCCGCTCTCACGGTGGATTTTTTCGCCCGTGGTCACAGCGGCCAAGGCCCGCGTTGTAGGAACCCCGAGCGCATACATCGCCTCCCCGACAAGATATTCACGCAAGACAGGGCCAAGCGCGGCCTTGCCATCTCCGCCGCGCGAAAAGGGCGTGCGCCCGGAGCCTTTGAGGTGAAGATCGCGGCGCTTGCCAAAGCGGTCGATCAGCTCGCCCACAAGCAGCGCCCGCCCGTCGCCGAGCTGGGGCGAAAACCCGCCAAACTGGTGGCCCGCATAGGCCATGGCCAGAGGTGCTGCGCCTGCGGGGGCGCGCATTCCGCTCAAGACAAGCGCGCCTGCGTCCCCTGCGAGCGCGTCCGGATCAAGGCCAAGCTCCTCGGCCAGCGCCACATTGAGCTTGAGCATCTGCGGCGCGGGAACTTTATCGCCTTGCCACTGGGCATAGGCGCCTGACAGCTCGCGATGATAGCTGTTGTCAAAGGCAAAATCGGGGAGTCTGGTCATGATGCGCGCGTCCTCATAGGGCCTTGCCAATGTAGGCCAAAGCCGGCGGGGATCAACCTTTGGCGCGCGACAGGTCAGCGCATCACGAAAGGATCGGGGATCACATCATCAGAGGTGCGCAGCCAGACCGCCTTGGTGCGAGTATAGTCGAGCGCGGCGGCCAGCCCGCCTTCGCGGCCATGCCCGCTGAGTCCGTGGCCCCCAAAGGGCGCGATCGGGCTAACGGCACGATACGTATTGACCCAGACGATCCCGGCCCGAATGCCACGGATCATCCGGTGGGCGCGGGTGAGGCTGGATGTAAAGACCCCGGAGGCAAGGCCGAAGGCGGTGTCATTGGCGATATCGAGCGCTTCGGCCTCAGAGCCAAAGCTCACCACAGACAGAACCGGCCCGAAGAACTCCTCTCTCAGGCAGGGCGCATCTGGCGCGGCGGAACAGTCAAGAATGGTGGGCGGGAAGTAGTGCCCTGCCCCGTCCAAACGCGCGCCGCCTGTCACGAGCTTGGCGCCGGCCGCGAGAGAGCGGGCGATAATATCTTCCGCGCGCGCGACTTGCGCGGCTGTGCAGAGCGGGCCGACTTCTGTGGCCATATCATCAGGGGCGCCGATGATGACGGCCTCGGCCTTGGCCTTGAGCTTGGCGAGAAACGCCTCTCTGACGCTTTCGGACACAACCAACCGCGAGCCAGCCACACAGCTCTGGCCGGAGGCGGCAAAAACGCCGGACACCTGCGCATTGGCGGCGCTCTCAAGATCGGCATCCTCAAACACAATGAAGGGCGACTTCCCGCCCAATTCAAGCGAGGTGGAGGCCAGGTTTTCTGCCGAGCCGCGCACAATATGGCGGGCTGTTTCAGGACCGCCCGTAAAGGCGATATGCGCCACTTTGGGGTGGCTGGTCAGCACCGCGCCACAGCGGGGGCCAAAGCCTGTCAGGATATTCACAACCCCCGCAGGAAAGCCCGCCTCATGCACGAGGCGCGCAAACGCCAGCAGAGGGGCAGCCCCCTCTTCGGAGGCTTTGAGCACCACAGTGCAGCCCGCCGCAAGCGCAGGGCCAAGCTTGACCGCCGCCAGAAAAAGCTGCGAGTTCCAAGGCACAATCGCCGCAACCACACCCACCGGCTCGCGCCGCAGCCAGACTTCCATATCGGGCTTGTCAATCGGCAGATGCGCGCCTTCGATCTTGTCGGCAAGCCCTGCATAATACCGGTAGTATTCGGCGACATAAGCGATCTGGGCCGAGGTTTCACGGATGATCTTACCGGTGTCGCGGGTCTCCAGCCGGGCCAGTTCGGCCGCGTTTTCGGCCACAAGATCGGCCAGACGATAGAGCAGCTTGCCGCGCGCTGTGGCTGTCATATTCGCCCAGTCCGGCGCAAGAAACGCAACCTGCGCGGCCTCTACCGCGGCGTTCACATCGGCCTCGCGCGCCTCAGGCATCAGCGCCCAAGCCGCCCCTGTGGCGGGATCAAGGCTTTCAAACTGCGCACTGCCTTTGGAAAAGGCCCCGCCGATATAGTGCTGGAATTCTTGCATTTTTTGTCCTTAGGCGAAGGCGGGCATGACGTCGTTGATAAAACGCTCAAGGCTGGCGCGTTTGCGCTCAAAGCTCATTCCTGAGTCAATCCAGAGCGAATATTCATCATATCCCATATCCTGATAGGTCTTGATCCGCGCAATGGCGTCATCGGCTGTGGCGATCACATTGTCCCGCAGCATGGCCTGCGGGCTATAAAACGGATGGGCGGCGATGTCCTCCTGCGAGAGCGGCGCAATCAGCCCCTGACTCACCGGGCGTTCGTTTTTGAACCAGGCACCGAAGTAGCAATAAAAGCGGTTGATCTCTTCGGCGGCCTGACGCGCGTCCTCATCGCTGTCGGCGATATAGGTATGGTTCAAAAGCATGATCTCGGGGCGCGCAACCTCGGGAAACTTCGCGCAAGCCGCGTTGAAGGTCTCCATAAGCTTGGCGATTTCCTCATCCCCCTGCCAAAGCGGCGTCACCTGCACATGACAGCCTTGCGCCACCGCAAATTCGTGGCTGTTCGGGTCACGCGCCGCAATCCAGATGGGCGGGCCGCCCTCTTGCACAGGCTTTGGCGAGGAGGTTGTCGCCGGAAAGCTGTGATAGGCTCCCTCTTGGGCATAATCCCCGGCCCAAAGCCCCTTGATTGCCGGCACAAGGGCGCGCATCCGCTGGCCGGCGTCCCAAGCGTCCAGACCGGGCATAATGCGCTCGTATTCGTAACTATAAGCGCCCCGCGCGATCCCGAGATCAAGACGGCCCTCGGTGATCAGATCGGTCATTGCAGCCTCCCCCGCAAGCGCGATCGGATGCCAGAACGGCGCAATCACCGTGCCTGTGCCAAGGCGGATGTTTTTGGTCTGGCGCGCCAGATCAATCAGGCTCAGGAACGGGTTGGGCGCGATGGTGAAATCCATGCCATGGTGTTCGCCGGTCCAGACCGCGTGCATCCCGCCCGCATCCGCCATTTTGGCGAGCGTCAGAAAGTCCTGATACAGCTGGCGCTGGTCCTGATCGGGGCTGACACGTTCCATATGCACAAAGAGAGAAAACCGCATTACGCTCGCCTTTCAGATGGGATCGGGCGGACCTTGCCGCTGGTTTGAGTGCCAAAATAAACGCCGTAGTTGCCAAGTTTGTTCTCCGCCGCAAACCGCGTCAGCATGGTGCGCATAACGCTGTCTGTGACCGCGGCGAGCGCCTCTTCGGTCAGCGGCACAAACCGCCCCACAGAGGGCGCGCCTTCTTCGGTCTGACAGAGAAAGGCAATGTGCTGGCGCTTTGCCTCATCATCTTCAAACACCGAATAGACAAACCCCGGCTCTGCGGTCAGACCCGTGCCGGCAATCAGCTTTTGCAGTGTTTCCGAGGCCCCCTGCTCTGTGACACGGCGCTCCGGAAGCGCCAATCCGCCCTTGCCGTCTTCAACCAGAAGCACCTGCCCGTCACGCTCGATCAGCGCAGAGACCGTCAGGCCGATATGAGGCTCAAGCGCCTCTGCTGCCGTCGAGGGCGTCACATAAGCGCCACGCGCATAGCCCAGCCCCGCCGTGGCCGAACTGTCAAACGCCTCGACACGGCCAATCAGGATCGCATGATCACCCGCCTCGACAATCTGGTGCATAGAACAGTCAAACCAAGCCGAAACCCCCTCCAGAACAGGCGCGCCATGCGGCCCTCTTTGCCATGTGACGCTTGCAAAGCGGTCCTCGACGGGGCGGGCAAATGTATTGGAGACATCGACCTGCGTTTCAGCCAGAATATTCACGGCAAAGCCCTCGGCTTTGGTCATATTGTCAAAATTACTGGAGCTGTTGGCAATGCAGACCAAGAGAAGCGGCGGATCCAGCGACACCGAGGAAAACGAATTGGCCGTGAAGCCGATCGGTGCGCCCTCGCTGTCGTGGGCGGTGACAACAGTGACGCCCGTGGTGAAGGCGCCAAAGGCCGAGCGCAAGGCCCGCAGATCAAAGCCGCTCACGAGGCCACCTCATGGATCACGGCAGGGGCGTCGGGCCGGGCAAGCCACTCGGCCAAAGCATGGTTGACCAGATCGGGCGCGGTAAGATTGACCATATGGCGATGTCCTTTGATTGTCTCGTGTCTGCCGTTCTGAACGGTGTCTGCAATGGCTCGGGCCATCTGTGGGGTCGAGTTTGCATCTTCGCTGCCCGTCAGCGCAAGCAGCGGAATGCGGATTTCGCCCATGCGCGCAGCATAGGTGGCATCCCCCGTCGCAAAGGCCGAATAGGCTGTGGCGTAGCCTGTGGGCGAAACCGCCTCAAGCCAGCTCTGAGTTGCGCTGCGCACAGCGCGCTCCTCGGGATCAAGCGAAAACCAGCGCGACAACGGCGCAGCGTGGTTGATCTCGCCCGCCCGGATCAGGGCCGCGCGGGCCTCAACAGCGGCACGGTCTGCGGGGGCGCGGCAAAAGACAGGGTTGAGCAATGCAACGCGGCGCAGCAAATCAGGGTGCTCCACAGCCAGCCCGCCCGCGATCAGCGCGCCCATGGAGTGCCCCGCAAGGCTGACAGGGCCAAGGCCGAGCGCAGCCAATGCCTCCGCAGCCCAAGCCACAAAAGCCTCAAGCCCGCTGCCCTCGGGCAGCGGATCGCTTCCGCCATGCCCCGGCATATCCAGCGCAATCACGTGATGATGCGCGCTCAGAGCCTCGATCTGTGGCCCCCAAGCCGCCGATTGCAGCCCGACACCATGCACCAGCACCACAGGCGCACCCCGCCCCGCAGAGCGCAGCGCGACCTTGGCGCCAGAGCTAGACAGCCGCAGGGTTTTCAGCGTCATGACCAAGCTCCTTAAGGTCCTGATACCGGTCGCCAATGCGGTGATGTGGCCGCCCGCCGATGGAGGCGCCCAGCGCGATGACGATCTCGTCTGAAGCCGGCGCATCGGCGATAGAGGTCTGGATGGTCAGATAATGGCTGCGCCGCCCGCCGTCGTTCTTGTCCATCAAAGGGATCATCAGGGGCGCATTGGCCGGGCCACGCGTGTTGCAAAACGACAGGTAGGATTTTGCCCCGACAGCCTCCCGGAAGATATTGCCAAAATGCAGCGTATGGATCAGCGCCGACGCGTGCTCGATCTCGCCGTCAAGGCCGACAATCGCCGATTTGCCATAGCCCTCGACCAGATCGCCGCTGCCCGCAGCCTCAAGGATCATATCGGTCAGGATCTGGCCAAGCTCTGGCGCACAGTCGCGAATGGCAGGCGACAGATCCTCCACAAAGCCCTGACCCGCCCAAGGATTCTTGATCACAGCCATGGCCGCAATGAGCTTGAGCGGCGTCGCAGCTACCCGGCCCCCTTCAACAAGGGTGTTTTCAACGTGCAAAAGCGTTTTTCGGATGTCAGCGGGCACAGGCGCATTCCTTTTGCTGTGGTGAGTCGTGTTGTAATATGGTATACCATCATACAAATTGTCAATCGCGCCGCGAGGCCGCCCCGAAATGGATCAAAAGACCTTGACGCTGGAACGGATAGAAACCGCGCCGCAGACCCTGCGCGACATTGTTCAAACCAAGATGCGCGATGCGATCATGTCGGGGCATTTTGCCCCCGGCGAGCGCCTTGTGGAGCGCCCGCTCTGTGAACAGCTTGGCGTCAGCCGCACGGTCGTGCGCGAAACGATCCGCTATCTGGAGGCCGAGGGGCTGGTGGAAACCATCTCCCACAAAGGGCCGATCGTCGCGACGCTGAACTGGAGTCAGGCCAAACAGATCTATGACATCCGCCGCCAGCTCGAGAGCGCGGCGGCCGAGGCCGCAGCCAAGGCCTCAACGCCCGCCTTCGAGGCCGATTTGCGCGCCGCCCTCGCACAGCTTGACGAGGCCATGCGCGCGCAGGACTGGAGCGTCATCTTTGCCGCCGCAACCGCGTTTTACGAGCGGATCTTTGCGCAGGCCGGCCATACCGTCGCCTGGGAAATCGTGCAGCGGCTCAACGGGCGCATAAGCCGCTTGCGCGCGCTCACACTCTCGGCCAAAGATCGCTCGACCTCAGGTCTGGCCCATATGAGCGCCATTGCCGACGCCGTGATCCGCAAGGATCCGCGCGACGCACGCGCCGCCGTAAAAGCCCATATCAAGGAGGCCGCCAAGATCGCACAGGCCGTGCTGGCACAGGAGAAACGGAATGACTGAAGCCTATTGGATCGCCCATGTGACCGTCACAGACCCCGAAGCCTACAAGGACTATCAGGCCGTTGCCCCTGCGGCCTTTGCCAAATATGGCGCGGTTTTTCTGGCCCGAGGCGGGACGGCAGACACACCCGAAGGCAAGGCCTATGAGCGCCATGTCGTCATCCGGTTTGAAAGCTATGCAGCGGCGCGCGCCTGTTATAATTCGCCCGAATACGCCGCCGCCCGCGCCGCCCGCGCCGGCGCCTGTGACGCGCATATTGTGATCGTAGAAGGACTTGAAGCCTCATGAGCAGCTTTGATGAAGACTTGTTTTTGAAAGGGCTTGAGCAACGCAAAGCCACTTTGGGCGCGGACTATGTCGAGAAAAATCTCGCCGCAGCCGACGCCTTCACCCGCCCCTTTCAGGAGGCCATGACAGCTTGGTGCTGGGGCTTTGGCTGGGGCGATGACGTCATTGACGCCAAAACCCGCTCGATGATGAACCTCGCGATGATCGGCGCTTTGGGCAAAATGCACGAATGGGAGCTGCATTGCAAAGGCGCGCTCAACAACGGTGTGAGCCGCGACGAGATCCGCGCCATCATCCATGTGATCGCGATTTATTGTGGCGTCCCACAAGGGCTGGAGTGCTTTCGCGCGGCGCGCAGGGTGCTCCAGGACGCCGAGGAGAGCGCGCCTTAATCCCTATCCAAACACTGTAAAAATGATGTAGTATAATACTTTTAACAAAACACCGTATTATCAAGGCATTATATATTATGACGGACCGTTCCCCCCGGCTTTCCAAACTGGCGCGCTTGCGCAGCCGTCTCCAGATGCCGCCTCTGGCCCTCCTCGCCAGCGCCTTGCTGTTTGTCCTGATCTTTGACAACAGCACATTCTGGCGTATCGGCGCCGAGGTCTTTTCAGGCCATCTCCTCGCCTTTGCCGGTATGATCGGCGCAGTTTACAGCCTGACGCTGGCTGTGTTTTCGCTTTTTGCGCTTCCCTGGCTTGTGAAGCCCTTCAGCGTTTTCATCCTGATCCTGAGCAGCGTCACAAGCTATTACATGGACACGCTGGGCGCCTTCATTGACCGCGAGATGATCCAGAATGTCATGGTGACAACAGTCACGGAGTCAAAACACCTGATCACCGCCGGGTTTTTGCTTCATGTGGCGCTCTACGGGCTGCTGCCCTCGGCTGTTGTGCTTGCACTCAAACTGACGCCACAGCGCAGGCGCGTTGCTTTGGCTGCGCCTGTTGTTGCCGGCGTGCTCTGCGCTCTGATCACCCTCGGGTTGCTCGCCACCGATTTCAAGACCTATGCCTCGATCCTGCGAGAGCGCAAAGACTTTTTGGCAAGCTACCAGCCCGGCGCGCCCGTGGTGAACAGCTTTCGCTATGCGGCGATGATGCGCAAAACGCTCAACATCGTGGTTCAGCCCTTGGGCGAAGATGCGACCAAAGGCGCCGCCTACAGCCCGGGCCAAAAGCCGGCTCTGACCGTGCTTGTGGTGGGCGAAACGGCGCGCGCCCAGAGCTTTGGTCTCAACGGCTATGCGCGCGACACAACCCCCAATCTCTCAAAGCTGCCGATTGTCGCCTTTGAGTCCGTGAGCAGCTGTGGCACCTCAACCGCCGTGTCCCTGCCCTGTATGTTTTCAAAACTGCCGCGCAAGGACTACTCCTTTGAGGCCGGTGCCGCGCAACAAAACCTGCTGGACGTGCTCGCCCATGCAGGGCTTCATGTCGAATGGTGGGACAACAACACAGGCCACAAAGGTCTCGCCGACCGCCTTCCCAACCGGAGCTTTCTGGGAGAAGCCAGCCCCACCGCCTGCCGCGACGGCGAATGTGACGACGGCATATTCCTTCCGGCCCTGCGGGCCTATATCAACAGCCTCACCGAGGATACGGTGCTGGTGTTGCACCAGATCGGCAGCCATGGGCCTTCCTATTTCATGCGCTACCCGCCCGAGTTCGAAAAATTCACGCCCGCCTGCCATACGCCCGAGCTGAAGAAATGCTCCGCCGAGGAGGTGACAAACGCCTATGACAACACCATTGCCTTCACCGATCAGGTGTTGGCCGAAACCATCTCGCTTCTGGACAGCCAGCAGGATCTGAACACCGCGATGCTCTATGTCTCCGATCATGGCGAGTCGCTCGGCGAAGGCGGGCTTTACCTGCACGGAGCGCCCTATTTTATCGCGCCCAAAGAGCAAACACGGGTGCCAATGCTGCTCTGGATGTCAGACCGCTTTGCCACGCAGTTTGATCATGATACAAAATGTCTGGAGAGCGCATCCAGCGCCCCTTTGAGCCATGACAATCTGTTTCATTCGGTCCTCGGGCTGATGGACATCACAACAGAGGTCTATGACAAAAAACTTGACCTTTTTGCCGCCTGCCCGGCAAACAGAAGGAAAAGTTGATTTGAGAGCTTTGCGCAGCCCGCCAAAGCGGCTAAGTGCTGCGCAGCCTTACATCACAACGACTTGAAAGAACGCCCATGAATATGCTCAAAATCGTCGCCGTGCCGATGCACAAGGAAGGCCGCAAATTTGTCGCGGTGTTCGCCGCCATCACTGTGGCCCTGGGCTTTTTGTGGGAGCCGCTCTTTTGGCTCGGCTGTGGCGCAACGGTCTGGTGCTATTACTTCTTTCGCGATCCGGTGCGCGTGATTTTGCAAAACGAAAACCTTGTTCTCTCGCCGGCAGACGGGGTTGTCTCGCTGATTGAAGAGGTTGTTCCCCCCGCCGAACTCGGGCTGGGCGAGGCGCCGGTGACGCGGGTTTCGGTCTTTATGAATGTGTTCAACTGCCATGTGAACCGCGCCCCCATTGCCGGCACGGTGACACAGATCACCTATCACCACGGCAAGTTTCTCAATGCCTCGCTGGACAAAGCCAGCGAATTCAACGAGCGCAACTGCCTGACCATCGAAACCCCGAAAGGCGCCAAAATCGGGGTCATCCAGATTGCCGGTCTCGTGGCGCGGCGGATCGTCTGCTTTGTCAAGCCGGGCGATCAGCGCGCCGCAGGCGAGCGCTTCGGCCTGATCCGGTTTGGCAGCCGCCTTGATGTGTTCCTTCCCGCCGGTGTTCAGCCGCTTGTGCCGCTCGGCACAACGGCCGTCGCAGGCGAAACCATTCTGGCCGATCTGACAAACCCGACCCCCAACCTGAAAGCCGTGTCACGATGAGCACCGAACGCACCATCAAACTGCGCCATGTTGTGCCCAGTATTGTCACTGTCTTCGCGCTCTGCGCGGGGCTTACGTCGGTGCGGATGAGCCTTGAGGGGCATTTGGAAACGGCGCTGGCCTTCATTCTGATCGCGGTGTTTCTGGATGCCGCCGATGGCAAGCTGGCGCGCTTTCTGGACACAGCCAGCCCCTTCGGGGCCGAGCTGGACACGCTGGCCGATTTTTTCAACTTCGGCATCGCGCCGGGCTTTCTGCTCTACAACACACTCTATATCGGGACACCTGCCGCCAATCTGGGCTGGCTGGCCGCGCTTGTCTTGGCGGTGTGCTGCGCGTTGCGCCTCGCGCGGTTCAATCTCTCGATGAAAGACACAAACGTTACGATGGCAAAGGATAATTTCTTCGTCGGTGTGCCCGCCCCCGCGCTGGCCTGCCTCGCCTTGATGCCGATATTTATCCATCTCTCGGGCTGGAAACACCTCGATTACCCGCTGGTGCGCACCCTCTATATTATCGCGGTGGGCTTCCTCGCGGTGAGCACGATCCCGACATTCTCGGTCAAACACGCAAGCATCAAACGCAAGCACCTCGCGGTTGCGATTGTGGCGGCGGTTGTGATGGTCGTCTGCCTGATGTCCTACCCATGGCCTACGCTCATGGCGATCAACCTGATCTATCTGATGACCCTGCCATTTTCCTACCGCGCCCAAAAGCGCCAGAAAGCCGCCAAAAGCTGATCTTCGGCCCCACAAGGCCCGCCGCCTAAGAAAGAGCTCTTTGGCGGCGGGGCCTCCAACGGCTGGTGAAAAGAGTCGCCACAACGACTCCGATCAGCGCTCCGGCCACGGTTGCCGAAACAGTATGCGCGCCAAGCATCACGCGCGCGTGCATCGTCAGCGCGGTGACGGGCAAACATAACACCAAAAACCACCAACTATAGCGGCGCGCCATAAACCAGCCCCCCGCACTCGCCAATGTCGAATGGCCAGACGGCATATTGTGCTGTGAGTTCGGGCCACTGGGGCGCTGGCCAAGACGCGTTCCCATCACGCTGACATCATTCAACAGCCGCTTAGGCCCATGTGAGGCCACAATACCCGCTCCCACAATGCCCAGAATTTGTCCCGCCCCTTTCCAGTCGCGCAAAACAATAACAGTCGCAATAGGCACTGCAGTGTTCACATGACGCAGGTATTTTTCAGTGCCTTGCACGAGCGCCGTCTTGCCCGCAGCACGACAGACGGCATAGACCCCGTTTATATCGGATGGATAAACCAACGCCCCGCCAATCAGCAGCCCGCTACAGCCAAGCGCAAGCGCATGGCGGCGCAGGTTGTGCCAAGGGAGAGCAATGTTGCGAATTGTGCTCATATCTATAGGTAAATCCTGAGGAACTTATGTCAAGTGGTTGCAGCCGCGACGCCGATCAACGCGCCACATGGAAAATATCAAACTCGGATTTGTAAATATCGCTTACCATGCCAAAGGCTCCCATGACGCTGTGAAACGGAAAATCATGAGGAAAGCTCTCGGCAGGCAAAACAGAGGCGGCGGTGAGGCCGCGGCGTGCAGCAAACCCCTCTGACATCCAAACCAGAAACGGCACGTCCCGTTGCTCCTTAGGCGCAATGCTGTTGGGCAGGCCGTGCAGATAATACCCGCCCTCGCCCAGCGACTGCCCGTGGTCGGAGACATAAAGAAGTACGCTATCGGCCTCGAGCCGCTCAAGCTGCGCGATCAGGTCAGCCAACAGATAATCCGTGTACAGGATTGAATTGTCATAGGCATTGAGAAGCTCTTCTTGCGTGCATTTTGCAACCTGAACCGTCTTGCATTCGGGGGTAAACCGCGC
>JAHBAM020000183.1 GCA_018500125.2 Roseobacter sp.
CCAACGTCACGCTCGCCTGCCCCCGCCGCCCCCGCTTCCTCTTTCTCTAAATATCCCGGGGGTGCGGGGGCTGGCCCCCGCTGTGTCCTGCGTGCGGGGGCCAGCTCCTCGCTAAACCCTGCGTGCGGGGCCAGCCCCGACAGCGGTCGCAGTTTTGCGCCGCAAAACAGCGAAACCGTCCCGGCCTCGCAAACGCAAAGAGCCGCGCCCTCTTTGGCGCGGCCCCTCTTGCGTCACGGCAGAGCGCTTACTTCTTTTGCGGTCCCAGTGCTGAAAGCCCCTTGAGAATATCAATCGCATAGGCGAGCTGATAATCCTCCTCGCGCAGCTTGGCGGCGGCCAGCGCCTTTTCCTGATCTTTCTTGATCTGTTCGATCTCGTCCTCGGTCAGGCTGTCGTTGCTGATACTGCCGCGCAAATCGGCCTCGGTGCGCGCGTCAAACTTGGTCTGCTCCTCCTCGGTCGCGGCCTCGGGGGTGCGGCGCGGCTGCTCCACAACAATATCCGGCGAAACGCCCAGCGCCTGGATAGAGCGCCCCGAGGGCGTATAATACCGCGCCGTGGTCAGACGCATCGCGCCCTCGCCCCTGAGCGGCATAACCGTCTGGACCGAGCCTTTGCCAAAGCTCTTGGTGCCCACCACAATCGCGCGGCGGTGGTCTTGCAACGCCCCGGCCACAATCTCGGAGGCCGAGGCCGAGCCGCCATTGATCAGCACAACCACAGGCTTGCCCCCGGTCAGATCGCCCGGCGTGGCGTTATAGCGCTCGCCGTCTTCGGGGTTGCGCCCACGGGTCGAGACAATCTCGCCACTCTCCAAAAAGGCATCCGACACCGCAATCGCCTCGGTCAGAAGCCCGCCGGGGTTGTTGCGCAGATCCAGAATAAACCCGTTGACGTTCTCCATACCGCCCGCGTCCTCGACCTGCGCCCTGATCCCTTCGGCAAGGTTGGGCGAGGTCTGGCGGTTGAAGGTGGTGACCCGCAAAACAACACTGCTGCCCTCAATGCGCGAGCGCACAGCCGTCAGCTTGATCGTGTCGCGAATGATCGAAATCTCGAGCGGCTCCTCGGCGCCCTCGCGCGCCACGGTGATGACAATCTCGCTGCCCACAGGCCCGCGCATCATCTCGACCGCCTCATCCAGCGTCAGCCCCAGCAGGCTTTCGCCATCCACATGGGTGATAAAATCGCCCGCTTCCACACCCGCCTCATCCGCAGGGGTGCCATCCATCGGGGACACGACTTTGACAAAGCCCTCTTCCTGGGTGACTTCAATGCCAAGCCCGCCAAACTCGCCGCTGGTCTGGACTTTCATCCCCTCGGCGGCTTTCGGACTGAGATAGCTGGAATGCGGGTCAAGCGAGGTCAGCATACCGTTGATCGCCGCTTCAATCAGCTCGCCCTCGTCGACCTCCTCGACATATTGCGCCCGGATGCGCTCGAAGATGTCGCCAAACAGATCAAGCTGCTGATAGACATTCGTGGTCTTGGCGGTTTCCTGGGCCAGCAAAGGCGCTGCCACCTGCGTTGTGATCAGCACGCTGGCAAGCGTTCCGGTTGCCGCCGCCATGAGAAATTTCTTCATGTCTCAGTCTTCCCTTTGTGTGCGAAACCAGCTCTCGGGGTTCACTGGCTTATTGTCTTCTCTTACTTCCAAATAGAGCGATTGTGAAAGGTCACTTCCCGTTCCATCACCCACTTGTGTTAATATTTCGCCTACCGCGGCCTCTTTGCCCCCCATCAGGCCCAAAGGCGCGCCCTCGGCCATCACTTCGCCGGTGCGCCCATAAACCACATCCAGCCCGGCCAGGACCATAAGCAGCCCCGATTTCGGCTCAAGGATCATCACCGTGCCAAAGTCCAAGAGCGGCCCTTGATAGCGGATCGTCGCCGCCACCGGCGCGCTCACAAGCGCGCGGGGCCGCGTCGCCAGCACAAGGCCGGGCCGTGTGATCCCTGCGGCGTCCGCCTCGCCCGCGCGGCGCAGCACGCGCCCCGCCACAGGCAGCGCCAAAGCGCCCTTTCGCTCAAAGACATCACGATGTGCCGCCGTGTCCAGCGGCCCGCCGCTGATTTCGCCCAAACCGCCCGCAAAGGCCTCCAGCGTCTCGGCGGTCGCAATCAAGAGCGCCGTTTTCACCGCATCCTCGCTAAATTTACGCGGAAGATCGGTGCGATCGCCAATCGCCTGACTCAGCGCCGTGCGCGCCTCCTGAACGCCCCTCAGCCCCTCTTGCAAGCGCTGCTCGGCTCCGGCCTGAAGCTGGCGCAGGGTGCTGACCTCGACGAGCGTGTCGCGCAAAGCATCTGCCCGGGCGTTGAGCGCCGGCGTCATCTGGCTCACAATCATACCGGCCCGCGCCGTGCCCAGCGCGCCCTCGGGATGCAGCAAAAGACTGGGCGAGCCAAGCCGCCCGCGCGCCTGAAGCACGGTCAGAAGCGCCGCGATGTCCTCTTCCTGCCCGCCCAGCTTGAGGCTCAATTCGCGCTCGCGAATCGTGGCGCGGCGCAGCCCGGCGCGCACCGCCGTCAGCCCCGCCTCATAGGCGCGCACCGTTTCGCTCAAAGCCTCAACGCGCGCCCGCCCGCCCTTGGCCGCCTCCAAGAGCGCGCGCGCCTGCGACAGATCCTCAAGCGCCGCCGCGGCGGCCTCAGCAGGGCTGATCTCCTCGGCCCAAAGCCCCGCCGGCAAAGCCAGACCCAGCGCCAAAAGCCCCGCACGCCAGATCATATCAACAGACTTTCGCCTGTCATTTCCTCAGGCTGCGGCAGCCCCATCAGCGCCAGAAGGGTCGGCGCCAGATCGCTCAGGCGCCCCGCGCGCAGGGCCGCGCCCTTTGGCCCGCCCACAAGGATCACAGGCACAGGGTTAATCGTATGCGCCGTATGCGCGCCGCCAGTGACCGGGTCCCGCATCATCTCGCAATTGCCATGATCCGCCGTCACAATCATCGCGCCACCGGCCTTTTCCAGCGCCGCCAGCACACGGCCAAGGCCCTCGTCCACCGCCTCGCAGGCCTTGATCGCCGCCTTCAAGTCGCCCGTATGCCCGACCATATCCGGGTTGGCGTAATTGGTGACAATCAGGTCAAACCCGTCTTCAATCGCCCCGACAAAAGCCTGCGTCACCTCTGCGGCGCTCATTTCGGGCTGCATATCATAGGTCGCAACCTTGGGGCTGGGCGCCATATAGCGCTGCTCGCCGGCCTCCGCCCCCTCCTTGCCGCCATTGAGAAAGAAGGTCACGTGCGGATATTTTTCGGTCTCCGCCAGACGGAACTGCGTCCGCCCCTGCTTGGCCACCCATTCTCCCAGCGTGTTCACAATCACGCGTGAGGGGAAAACCGTGTCCATAAAGCGCTCGTGGGCGTCCGAATATTCAACCATCCCCAGCATCGCCAGCGGGGGGCGCGCGCCCGTGTCAAACCCGTCAAACAAAGGATCCCCGATCGCCGCCAGAATCTCGCGCGCCCGATCGGCGCGAAAATTCAGACAAAAGACCCCGTCGCCCGCCTTCATCCCCTCATAGCCGCGCAAAACCGTGGCCGAAATAAACTCGTCGGTCTCGCTGCGGTTGTAGGCGTTGGAAATGGCCCCATGCGCATCCATCGCCGTATAGCCGCTCTGCCCGAGCACCATCGCGTCATAGGCTTCCTTGACCCGCTCCCAACGGTTGTCACGATCCAGCGCAAAATACCGCCCTGTGACGGTGACGATCTTGGCATTGGCAGGAAGTGCCTCCGTGAGGGCCGCAAAATACCCGAACGCCGATTTCGGCGCCACATCGCGCCCATCCGCAATCGCATGAATCGCCACAGGCACCCCCGCCGCCGCAATCGCCGTGACCGACGCGATCAGATGCACAAGCGAGCCATGCACCCCCCCGTCCGAAACAAGCCCGACAAGATGCGCTGTGCCGCCGCTGTCCTTCAGCCGCGCGATAAAGGCCGTCAGCCGCTCGTTTTCAAAATAACTCTGATCCTCGATCGCCAGATCAATCTGGCCAAGGTCCATCGCCACAACGCGCCCCGCGCCGATATTGGTATGGCCGACTTCAGAGTTGCCCATCTGCCCGCTCGGCAGGCCCACATCAGGCCCGTGGGTGGTCAGGACATTATGAGGGCAGGCCGCCGAGATCCTGTCAAAATTGGGCGTATTGGCGAGCAAAGGCGCATTGTCCTCGCGCCGCTCCGAATGGCCCCACCCGTCCAAAATACACAAAACAACCGGTTTTTGTCTGCTCATCGCCCATACCTCTTTGCGCCAAGCCTTTACGCGCTCAAACGCTTCGGGGCAACACCCAGAGCCTCACTCGCGGTGATACGGCGCACCCGCCAAAATCGACGCGGCGCGGTAAAGCTGCTCGCTCAGCATCACCCGCACAAGCATATGCGGCCAGACCATCTTGCCAAAACTGACAGAATGCGCCGCCCGCGCCCGCAGGCTGGGCGCAATCCCGTCTGCCCCGCCAATAACAAAAGCCACATCCTGCGCCCCCGTGTCCCGCCAGCCCGCCAAGCGCTCGGCAAACTGCGGCGAGCTTTCCAGCCGCCCGCGCTCATCCAGACAAACCAGCACGCAGCCCTTGGGCAAGGCCCGCTCCAAAAGAGTGGCCTCGGCCTCCATGCCGCCGCCCTTCTTGTCTTCCACTTCCAAAACAGAAAGGGCGGTCAGCCCTAGCCCCCGCCCCGTGCGCTCAAAGCGCGTCACATAATCCTCAATCAGCGCTTTCTCAGGCCCGCCCCTCAGGCGGCCCACCGCGCAGATATGAACTCGCATATCAGGCCTTTTCCGCCTCGGGCGTCAGCCACATCTTCTCAAGCTGGTAAAACTCGCGCACTTCCGGGCGAAAGACATGAACGATAATATCGCCCGTATCCACCAATACCCAGTCGCCCGTGTTTTTGCCCTCGATCTTTGAGGCGCGGCCATGGTCCAGCTTCAGGCGCTCCGCAAGTTTCTCGGAGATCGCGCCCACCTGACGCGACGAGCGCCCCGAGCAAACAACCATATAATCGCCAATAGATGTCTTCCCGCGCAGATCAATCTGCACGACATCTTCGGCCTTATCATCGTCAAGTGATTTCAGTATGGCAGCAAGCAAATCTTCACTGCTCAGCTCTTTGGCCTTTTTTGGGGCCGAATGCGCCGCGCCTTTGGCCGCAACAACGTTTGGTGACAGGACGAAGTCCCTCCTTCTTACACATCTGTTGGCCCCGATGCCGAGCATGACCCAAGCGTAACACCATGAGTGTAAATGCTCAATGACCGCTGTTCGCGGACATGAAAATATGCGACCCATACGCATCTCTTTTTGTGTAAAGGCTGGTTCATGCCCTATCCTGTTGCTCTGCACGCCCTCCTCTCTGCCCTCCTGCTTGCCTGCCTGCTCGCCCCTGCGCTCCAGGCCCAGTCCGCGCCCCTTCCGTCCAGCCCCGCTTGGACGGCTGGCCAGTCTGACACAGCCAGCTTCGCCCGCGCAGAGGGCGCAAACGGCCTCAGCGCAACCCTGCGCTTTGAAGAGGGCAAGAGTGCCGCCCAGCTCTTCATCACGGGTCTTTGGGCCGCCCGTCCGCTCACCCTGCGCCTCTCGGTCACCTACGCCAGCGGCCAAACCACACCGCTTGACACCTACCGACACGGCAAAATCGTGATGCTACAAGGCCGACCCGCCTATAGCCTCACCCTCCCCCGCAGCGCCCTGCGCCCGCTCAAAGGCGGCGATACCCTCGTCATAGAAGACCTGACACAGCGCGGAGTGATCCCCCTCACCGGCTCATCCGCCGCCATCAAAGCCGCCGAGGCCGGCCCGCGGCTGTGAGAGGCGGCGCGCTGCGGACCAAAGGCATCCGACCCTGCGCACGCCCCGTTAAGTTAATTTCTGTTAACCAAATGCCCGTTCAGGCGGTGCACGCTTTGTGCACGGGCTGTGCACGCATATCACCCCCTGAAATCAGATGTGTTTTGGCGCATTAACCATGCGGGACGCAGGGGTCAGCTTGTGGAAAGCTGGAGGGGTTAGACTGGGGCGTTTTCTGTGTAACTACTTGTAAAAAATGGGTAATTTCTGCAATCACTCCGCCGCCAAAGGCTCTGAAACCCTGCGGCCAATCTCGCAGATTTCGGCAATAACCCCTTTGAGAACCCGCCGAAACGCCTCAAAGTTGCCATTCGGCCGTATCATCTGCTCGTTCATATAGATCGAGCGGTCAATTTCGATCTGGATCGCGTGCTGCCCCTTCGCGGGCCGCCCGTATGTCTGGCAAATATAAGCCCCCGCAAACGGCACATTGCGCACCACAGTCAGCCCCGCCGCCGCCAGAGCGGCTTCGAGACGGTCCACAATCTCTGTGCTCGCAGAGGCGCCATGCCGATCCCCGATCACAACGTCAGGCCGGCGGGCCGCGCCCCGTGCGGCCATATCCATCGCCTCATGCGGCATTGAATGGCAGTCCACCAGAATCGCCTCGCCAAAGGCGGCTTTGGATTGGTCCAAGAGCTTGCCCAACATCTCGTGATAGGGTCGCCAGTAGGTGTTGATTC
>JAHBAM020000237.1 GCA_018500125.2 Roseobacter sp.
GACGGGCCCCCCTCTCCCCCTGCACCGCCTGCGGCGCAGACCGCCGCTTTGACGCAGGCCATGACCGCCTCATCTGCGATCACTGCGGCCAGACCCAAACCATCGCGCAGCCCCCGCCGCCCGGCGCACTGTCAGGCGGGCCTTCTGTCCTGCGCGAGCTTGATTTTGAAGCCGCCCTCGCCGCCAGCCTCCCCGCGCAGGCCTTTGAAGACCTTCGCGTGTCCCACTGCCCCAACTGCGCCGCAGAGGTCGCCTTTGACGCCCATATCCACGCCGCCGAATGCCCCTTCTGCGCCACGCCCGTGGTCACTGACACAGGCCCCCAGCGCCATATCAAACCGCAAGGGGTTCTGCCCTTCGCACTCGACGAAAACACCGCCCGCCGCGCCATGACAGACTGGCTGGGCCGGCTCTGGTTTGCCCCGAACGGCCTGCAAGACTACGCTCGCAAGGGCCGCAGCCTCTCCGGGATCTACCTGCCCTACTGGACCTTTGATGCCGACACCCGCACGCGCTACAGCGGCGCGCGCGGCACGGTCTATTTCGAAACACGCAAAGTCCTGCGCAAGGGCAGAGCTGCACATCAGCAGATCGCCAAACTGCGCTGGTCGCCGGTGTCGGGCCGCGTGGCGCGGTATTTTGATGATGTGCTGGTGCGCGCGTCGCGCGCCCTGCCCGCGCCGCACAGCGAGGGGCTAAAGCCTTGGGATCTGGCCGCGCTCAAGCCCTACCGCCCCGATTATCTCGCCGGCTTTCGCGCCGAGGGCTATACTGTGCCGCTCCCCGACGCCTATCAGGCGGCGCGCGCCCGGATGGCCGAGGTGATAGAGCAAGACATCAAGCACGACATCGGCGGCGACCGCCAGCGCATCCATGACATCGACACTGCCCTCTCCGACGTCACCTTCAAACATATCCTGCTGCCGGTCTGGCTTGCGGCCTATAAATACCGCGGCCAAAGCTATCGCTGTGTCGTCAATGGCCAAACAGGCCGCGTGCAGGGCGAACGCCCCTATTCGCCTTGGAAAATCGCCTTTGCCCTGCTGCTCGGCCTTATCATCGCCGGCATAAGCGGCTATCTCTACGGGCTTGAGCAAGGAGCCTTCTGATGACATCCGCCCCAAAAGCCGCCCCGCAAACCGCCCCGCAAACCACGCTGGAAACGATCCTGCGCGCCCGCCACTCCTGCCGGGCCTATCGCCAAGCCCCCGTGGCGCCCACCCTCATAGAGCAGGCCGTCGCCACAGCCGCCCGCGCCCCCTCCTGGTGCAACGCCCAGCCCTGGCAGCTCCTCATCACCCGTCAGCCCGAAACCGCCCGCCTCGCAAAAGCGCTGCACGCCCATGCCCAAAGCGCCCAGATGCAGCCCGATCTGCCCTGGCCCGAAAGCTATAGCGGCCCCTATAAAGCGCGCCGCTTTGACTACGGGATGCAGCTCTATGACGCCGCCGCCATCGCCCGCGACGACAAAGAGGCCCGCACCGCGCAAATGCTGGAAAACTTCCGCTTTTTCGGCGCGCCCCATATGGCTCTGATCACAAGCCCGCGCGAGCTTGGCGCCTATGGCGCGCTGGATTGCGGCGGCTTTGTCACAGCCTTCTGCGCCGCCCTCACAGAGGCCGGTCTCGGCAGCATCCCCCAAGCCGCTCCGGCAGGCTATGCGCCCTTCCTGCGCGCGTGGTTCGGGCTGCCCGAAGAGCGGCTGATCCTGTGCACAATCGCCTTTGGCTACAGTGACACATCGGCCCCGATCAACAGCTTCCGCACGCCCCGCGCCGCGCCCGACAATCTGATCGACTGGCGCTAAGCGCGCGCAATCGCGACCAGCCCGAGCTTGCGCGCCGCCCAAAGCGACAGGATCGAGCTGTCCAGCCCCTCCCGCGCCTGAAACCGGCGGATCGCGGCCCGCGTCGGCGCATCCATCTGGCCAGACAAAGCGCCCCGATACAGCCCCCGCGCCTTCAGCGCGCGCTGCAAGGTGGCAATGATATCGGGCGTCAACTGGTCCTGACAGGGCGTCTCAAACCAGATCTCGCGCCGCTCCGTGACAATCGCCTGCCGGGTCTCGCGCTTGTAAATCGGCTCGCTCAAAACCGTCCCATCCGAGGACACCTGCGCAGGCTGCACCAGAATATCCTGCGTCACCGTCTCAAGCACCGCAGGGCTGACATCCTTGCCCCAGCAGGAATCGGGGTCAGAGCCGGGCGGCGGCGCGGCAAAACTCTCCACCTGCGCAGGCTCGACCGGGCTGATCAGGCGCGGCGCGGCGCAGGCCGAAACCGCCAGCCCCAATATCAAACCTGTCATCGCCCGTGTCACGCCACTGCCCGCCCGTTCTTGTTGTGCGCTTTCGCTTTTGTTCTGCGCTTTTGCTTTTGCTTGTGGTCCAAGATACGCCCAAAAGCCCCGCGCCGCAAAGCCCGCATCACGCCCCCGTCACGAAGTTTTTGCCCTGTGACATCCCTGCAGGCACAATTAGGGCTGGCAGGGACGCTTTGGCTTTTGTAACAAGGCCAAAGCATAGATTTTGAGGAGCGCTGACCAATGGCGAAAATCACCTACATCGAGCACAACGGCACAGAACACGTGGTCGAGGTCGCCACAGGCCTCACCGTCATGGAAGGCGCCCGCGACAACAACATCCCCGGCATCGAAGCCGACTGCGGCGGCGCCTGCGCCTGCTCGACCTGCCATGTCTATGTGCACCCTGACTGGGTTGCAAAAATTCCGGGCAAGGACGACATGGAAGAAGATATGCTCGATTTCGCCTTCCAGCCCGACGCAGAACGCTCGCGCCTGACCTGCCAGATCAAAGTCAGCGACGCCCTCGACGGTCTGATTGTCCAAATGCCCGAAAAACAGATCTGATCGTGCCCGAAACGCCGCGAGCGGACGGGTGCTGCCTGCCCGCTCGGCCCAGTTTGGCCAGTCTGGCCAGTCTACACGGTCTGATGCGCGGTGCGGCGCTGGCTGTCGCGCTCGCAGCCCTCTGGCCCGCCGCAAGCCGCGCAGACCCCCTCATAAGCTCGGCACGCTTCAGCGAACCGACATCGCGCTATGACCATGCCGTCTTGGGGGATGATCTCGAATATGGCGCACTCGAGCTGCAGATCAGAGACCAAGACGGCCAGACCCGCCGCCTCACCCTGCGCCTGCCCGAGCACAGCGTCTTTGAAGACCTCGCCCCGCGGCTGGCAGATCTGGAGCAAGATGGCACCCCCGAGGTGATCGTGGTTGAATCTCATGCCCGCCTCGGCGCGCGCCTCGCTGTCTATGACGCCAACGGCCTGCGCGCCGCCACGCCCCATATCGGCCAAAAAAACCGCTGGCTCGCCCCCATCGGCGCCGCCGATTTTGACGGCGACGGCTTTGTCGAAATCGCCTATATCGACAGACCCCATCTCGCCAAAACCCTCCGCCTCTGGCGCTTCAAAGACGGCAAACTGAGCGAAATCGCCCATAAAACCGGCCTCACCAATCACAAAATCGGCTGGGATTTCATCGCCGGTGGCCTGCGCCTCTGCACAGATGCGCCCAAAATGATCACGGCCAATGCCAGCTGGACCCGGCTGATCGCCACAGGCTTTGACGGCCAGAAGCTCATATCCCGCGACATCGGCCCCTATCTCGGGCCAAACAGCCTCACCAAAGCGCTTTCCTGCCCCTGACCCGCGTGGCATAACCCCCCTATGGTAAGCCGCTTTCTGTTCCTCTGTCTGCTCCTCCCTCTGCTGACAGCCTGCACCCGCCCGCAGGCCACAGGCTTTGTCGCCCCGATCCCCGAGGCCAGCCGCGAAACAATCTTTATTGCCACCCTGCGCAGCGAGGGCCAACGCGGCCAGATGTTTGGCGAAAAGCGCTCAACGACCATGAGCTATGCCGAAGTCGATATCTCGATCCCGCCCAACCACAGGATCGGACGCATCGAGCGCAGCCGCGGCCAGATCGACGCCCGCCGCCACTTCGCCCCGCTCGGCGCAACCCCGCTGAGCAACAGCGCCGCCCTGCGCGCGCGGCTCACATCGCTGAGCAAGGCCCCCGACGAGCCGCTCCTCCTCTTTGTCCACGGCTATAACAACACCCTCGAAGACGCCGCCTTCCGCCTCGCCCAGATCCAGCATGATTTCGAGCTAAAGACCCCGGCCCTGCTGTTCTCCTGGCCCTCGGCCGGCGATCCGCTCGGCTATGCCTACGACCGGGACTCGGTGCTGTTTGCGCGCGCCGATCTCGCGCGCCTGCTGCAAGATCTGACCCGAACGGGCCAGCGCCGGGTGATTGTCCTCGCACATTCCATGGGCAGCTACCTCGTGATGGAAGCCCTGCGCCAGCTGGCGCTCCAAGGCCATAGCCAGAGCATCACGTCGCTGGAGGCCGTGGTGCTCATGTCCCCGGACATCGACCCGGATGTGTTTCGCAAACAAGCCGGCGAAATCGGCACATTGCCACAGCCCTTTGTGATCATGACCACCCAGAAAGACCGCGTGCTCAATGTCGCAAGCCTGCTCACCGGGCGCAAAGAACGCCTCGGCCGCATCCAAAGCGCCGAAGAACTCGACGGGCTGGCGGTCATGGTGCTCGACTTTTCGCTGTTTGAAACAGGCGAAAACATGGGCCATATGGTCCCCGTCTCCTCCCCCGCCGCAATCCGCTTCCTGCGCCGCCTCACAGGCGGTCTGGGCCTGGCAGCCGATGAGTTCTCGCGCTATGTTCTCTTGGGAGAACGCCGCCACACCGGCCGGCTTTTGCAATGATCGGAGACCCCCTATGGCAGGCGGATGGGCCAAAGACGGCGCCGTGAGCGAACAGATCGAAGCCTCGATCAACGACGAGCTCGCCCGCCTCAAGGCCCGCAAACAGCCGGTCGGCGAAAGCCGCCACCACTGCGCAGACTGCGAAGAAGACATCCCCGAAGCCCGCCGCCAAGCCATCCCCGGGGTCAAACTCTGCATCGACTGCATGAGCGAACGCGACACAGCCCCACAGAACCGCGGCGGCCTCAACCGGCGCGGCTCAAAAGACAGCCAACTCAAATAAAAGGTCTTGCACGGCCTACGGCCGCGCCCCGCAGGCAGCGCCAAGCGGGGGCCAGCCCCCGCACGCAGGTCTAAGCGGGGGCCAGCCCCCGCACCCCCGGGATATTTAGAGCAATAAAAAAGGGTGGCCGCGAAGACCACCCTGAAAGGCAAGCGCCTTTTTCATTGCACGGTCATCGGCGTCCCCGCCTGTACCGTGACACACTAGATACCCTAATTTGGTAAAGACAAGGTTAAGTCTTTTTTATTGCCTCAAATATCCCCGCCGGAGGCTCCAAGGCCGCACCAGACGCAGCCTGCCGGCAGGACCGTCACGCCCGCCACCGCCCCGAGACGGCGCCAAAGGCGACGGCGAGACAAACCTGCGCGCCGAAGGCGCTCTGCTGGATCACGCCTCCATCGCTTCAAGCTCGTCGATAAAGGCCGAAATCATGCTGAGGCCCTTGTCCCAGAACCCGGGGTCTGTCGCGTCCAGCCCGAAGGGGGCCAGAAGCTCGGTGTGGTGTTTGGAGCCGCCGGCCTTGAGCATCTCGAAATACTTGTCCTGAAACCCCTCGGGGCTTTCTTCATAGACCGCATAGAGCGCGTTCACGAGGCCATCGCCAAAAGCATAGGCATAGACATAAAACGGCGAATGCACGAAATGCGGGATATAGGCCCAGAAGTGCTCATAGCCCTCCATAAACTCAAACGCCGGCCCAAGGCTTTCGCCCTGCACAGACATCCAGAGCGCGCCGATGTCTTCAGGGGTCAGCTCGCCAGCCCGGCGCGCGGCGTGAAGCTTGCATTCAAAGTCGTAAAAGGCAATCTGGCGCACCACCGTGTTGATCATATCCTCGACCTTGCCCGCCAGCATCACCCGGCGCTCCGCATCGCTTTTGGCCTCGCCCAGCATCTTGCGGAAGGTCAGCATCTCGCCAAAGACGCTCGCCGTTTCCGCCAGCGTCAGCGGCGTTGAGGAGAGCATCTCGCCCTGTTCCGCCGCCAGCACCTGATGCACGCCATGCCCCAGCTCATGGGCCAGCGTCATCACATCGCGCGGCTTGCCGAGGTAGTTCAGCATCACATAGGGGTGCACATCGGTCACGGTCGGGTGCGCAAAAGCCCCCGGCGCCTTGCCCGGCTTCACGCCCGCATCAATCCAGCCCTTGGTAAAGAACGGCGCTGCAATCTCGGCCATGCGCGCATCAAACCCCGCATAGGCGCTCATCACGGTCTCGCGCGCCGCCTCCCAGCCGACCACGCGCTTGTCTTCCATCGGCAGGGGCGCGTTGCGGTCCCAGACCTGAAGTTTGTCCAGCCCGAGCCACTTGCGCTTCAGCTCATAATAACGGTGGCTGAGCTTGGGATAGGCCTTCACAACCGCGTCGCGCAGCGCCTGCACCACCTCGGCTTCTACATCATTGGACAGGTGCCGCCCGGTCTGCGCCGTGGGCATCCCGCGCCAGCGGTCAACGATCTCTTTTTCCTTGGCCTGCGTGTTGTGCACGCGCGCGAAGGTCTTGATATTGCGGCCAAAGACCTCCGCCAGCTCGCGCGCGGCGGCCTCGCGGGTGTCTCGGGTCTCGTCGGTCAGAAGGTTGAGCGTGCCCTCGATGTTGAGCGGCTCGCCCTCAACTTCAAACTCAAGCCCCGCGATGGTCTCGTCAAACATCCGCTCCCAGGCGTCGCCCACAACGCCCATATCATGAAGAAATTTCTCAAGCTCGTCAGAGAGCTGGTAGGGCTTCATCGCGCGGATACGCTCAAACACGGGCTTATAGCGCGCCAGCTCGGCGTTCTCCGCAAAAAGCCCCTCCAGAACGCCGTCTTCGAGGCGGTTCAGCTCGAGCGTGAAAAACACCAGCGGCGTGGTGAAAGTGGTGATCTTTTCCTGCATAGCCGAGAGAAACTTTGCGCGCCCCGCATCCACGGTCAGCTGATAATAGCGCAGCCCCGCATAAGACATGATCCGCCCGGCGATACGGTTGATCGCCTCGTTGCGCAGCACACAGGCCAGCAGGCCCGCCGCGTCCAGCCCGGCGAGCTTGCCCTCGTATTCGCGCGCAAAGCTGGCGCAGTCTTGCTCAAGCCAGGCCAGATCGCGCGCAAGTTCGGGCGCATCCTCGGCGCTGTAAAGATCGCTCAGGTCCCATTCGGGCAGATCGCCAAGGCCATCAGCGCCCGAAGCGGCGTTTGCATCACGAACGGGAAACGGAAGTTGAAACATCTCTGGGCGCCTCTTTGTTTCTATCTCTCAGAGACATAGAGCGCAGGAAGGGCGATCTCAAGTCACCCTCCGCCTCTCATTCAAAGAAAAACTGCACCATCTCGTCAAGAACCTTGTCGCGCATCGCAGGTTTCTCCATCAAAACCTCGTGCTCGCCCCCTTCAACCATGCTGAGTCGCCCGCCGGGCCAGCGGCGCATCCGGTCGCTGATCCGCGGCACATCGACAATCCGCTCACAGCTCCCCAGAAAGGTGATCGCGCGCGCCTTGGGCGCGGGCATCCGGTGCAAGGCGCGGGTTTCGCGCAGCGCCTCGGCCAGCCATTGCAAAGACGGGCCGGCGAGGGTCAGCGCGGGCTGGGCCTTGGCCTGTGCCACCATATAGGCCCACATCTCGGGGTCGGTTGTGAGCATATTGTCCTCAAACGGGTCGGCAAGCACATAGGTCTCGCTCTTTGTGCCGGGCGCAAAGCGCGCGCCCTGCCCGATTGTTTGCGCAAGGTTGCTCAGCCCCCAGGCCACGGGGCGCATCTGCGGGGCAAGGTAAATCCCCCACATCGGCGCCGAAAAGGCCGCCGCCCTGACCTCAAGCCCCTCATAGAGCGCTCTGAGGCCGATACAGCCACCCATAGAATGGCCCAATAAGAAATAAGGCTCCACCGCGCCCTCGGCCTTGGCCGCAGCCACCATGGCGCGCACATCGCGCTGATAGTCGCCAAAACGGCCGACATGGCCAAGCAAAGCCGGCGCGGCCAGCCGCTCGGCAAGCCCTTGTCCGCGCCAGTCGATCACAAAAGTGGCGAGGCCGCGCGCCGCAAGCTCTGCAGCCGTGCGGCCATATTTCTCGCAATATTCGGTGCGCCCGGGCATCAGAAGCACGGTGCCGCGCGCGCCCTCTCGCGGCCAATGGACCGCCCGCAGGCGCAGACCGTCTTCGGAGTTGAGCCAGAGCGCATAGCCGCCCTCTGGCCCCTGTGCCATATCGGCGTAAAAGGGCGCTGCCGCTGTCATCTAGCTCAAGACCGCGCCAAGCTGCATGGCCATGCCCATATCCCCGTCCACCGAGAGCTTGCCGCCCATAAAGGCCGCCGTGGCGTTCATATCGCCTGACAGGATCGCCTCAAAGACATCGCGGTCCGCCGAGAGCGTCACATCGGCCTCATCCTCGCCCGCGCGCGCACCATTGCCGTCAATCACAACCGCGCCCTCGCCGTTGATCACAAATTTCGCCGTGCCCGCCGAAAAGCCGCCGCCGGCCATTTTTTCATTCAGCGCCTTGACCGCGCCCTCAATCACATCGCTCATCATTTGTCCTTCACAGTGTTGCGACAAGGCTTGCGTCAGCCCCGCCAGTGGTTATCCTGAGCCTACTATGATCAAGCCCGGTGTCTATCTCAAACCTGCCGTTGCGGCACTTGCCGCCCTGCTCACGTGGGGTCAGCCAGGTTTTGCCGACCCGCGCGAGATCGCCGATCTGCTCACAGAGCTGCAAAGCGCCCAAGCGCCGCAGGCCCAGCAAATCGCCCGCGACATCGAAATCCGCTGGTCGGCCTCCGGCTCGGCCTCGGCCAATCTTTTGCTCAAACGCGGGCAAGACGCGCTGGACGAGGAGGCCTTTGGCACAGCGGTCGATCATTTCACCGCCCTCACAGATCACGCGCCGGCGTTTGCCGAGGGCTGGTATGGCCGCGCGCGGGCCTTCTTCGGGTTGGGCCGCTACGGTCCGGCTCTGGCCGATCTCAAGCAGACCCTCGCACTCAACCCCGCCCACTTCGGAGCCATCCACGGCTTGGCCGCCCTGCTTGAACAGCTCGAAAAACCCGAAGATGCCTATGCCGCCTACAAGATCCTCTTGAACCTCTACCCCGCCCATGAGAAAGCATTGCAGGCTATCGCCCGCCTTGAGCCCTCCGTCACCGGAACCAAGCTCTAGCCGCCCCACAACGCCTCAAAGGCCCGCAAAGAGTTCCCCATATGACCCAGCAAAAGCGCATCACAGCGGTGCTCGGTCCGACCAATACGGGCAAAACCCACTACGCTATCGAGCGGATGCTCGGCTATCGCACCGGTGTGATCGGCCTGCCCCTGCGCCTTCTGGCGCGCGAGGTCTATGACAAGATCGTCGCGGTGCGTGGCCCCTCTGTTGTGGCGCTAATCACAGGCGAAGAGCGGATCATTCCGCCGCGCGCCCAATATTGGGTCTGCACCGTCGAGGCGATGCCCGAGGGCATGGCCGCCGATTTTGTCGCGATCGACGAAATCCAGCTCTGCGCCGACCCCGAGCGCGGCCATGTCTTCACAGACAGGCTCCTGCGCGCCCGCGGCCTCAACGAAACCCTGTTTCTCGGCTCTGATTCCATGCGCGGCATCATTCGCGCGCTTGTGCCGGAGGCCGATTTTCTGGGCCGCGAGCGGATGTCACAGCTCGTCTATGGCGGCTCCAAAAAAATCAGCCGGATGCAGCCGCGCTCCGCGATCGTCAGCTTTTCGGTCGAAAACGTCTATGCGATTGCCGAGCTGCTCAAACGCCAAAAAGGCGGCGCGGCGGTGGTCATGGGCGCGCTCTCCCCACGCACCCGCAACGCACAGGTCGAGCTGTATCAAAACGGCGATGTCGACTTTCTCGTCGCCACCGACGCAATCGGCATGGGCCTCAACCTCGACATCAACCATGTCGCCTTTTCCGCGACAACAAAGTTTGATGGCCGCCGGATGCGCGCGCTCATGCCCCATGAGCTGGCCCAGATCGCCGGACGCGCGGGCCGCGGCATGAGCCATGGCTCCTTTGGCGTCACAGGCGAGGCCGCGCCGCTCGATGACGGCGTGGCCCAAGCCATTATGGAACACCGCTTTGCGCCGGTGAAAAAGCTGATCTGGCGCAATCCGGCGCTTCAGTTCGGCCAGCTTGACGCGCTGATCCACTCGCTTGAGCAAAGCCCGACCGACGAGCTTCTGGTCAAAGCCCGCGAAGCCGACGACTTGGCTGCGCTCAAAACCCTCGCCGCCGAAGCCGAGCCGCGCGCCCGCGCCTCTGATGCGGCCTCCGTGCGCCTGCTCTGGGATGTCTGCTGCGTGCCCGACTTCCGCTCGATCTCCTCAAGCGAACACGCCGCGCTGCTCGGGCAGATTTTTGCCCACCTCCACGAGCGCGGCGAGCTGCCCGAAGACTGGATCGCACGGCACATAAAACAGATAGATCGCCCGCAGGGCGACATAGATACTTTGTCCAAACGGCTGGCTTTTATCCGCACTTGGACCTATGTCGCACAGCGAAAAGGCTGGACAAGGGACGATTCTCATTGGCGCGAGACGACTCGCGCTGTAGAAGACCGCCTGTCAGATGCGCTACACGAGGCGTTGACCCAGAGATTTGTCGACAGGCGCACATCTGTGCTCCTGCGGCGCCTAAAACAAAAGGAGGCCATGTTGGCCGAAGTAAATGAAAATGGTGAAGTGACGGTCGAGGGCGAATTCGTCGGCCGTCTCGAAGGGTTCCGCTTCTCGCAGGACAAATCCGCAGCAGGCCAAGAGGCCAAGACACTGAAGGCCGCGAGCCTTGCCGCGCTGACCCCGCATTTTCACTTGCTGGCCGACCGCTTTTACAACGCGCCCGACACAGAGATCGACTTTACCGAACAAGGCGGCCTGATGTGGGGCAATACAGCCGTTGGCAAGCTCGTCAAAGGCGCCGAGGCGCTCAAACCCGCCGTAAAGGCTTTTGTCGATGACGAGGCCGGCAGCGATGTCGCCGAGAAAGTCACCCGCCGGCTGCAACATTTCATCGACCGCAAAATCGCCACGGCCTTTGAGCCGCTGCTCAACCTGTCGCGCGATGACACCCTGACAGGCCTCGCCCGCGGCTTTGCCTTCCAGATGGTCGAGGGCCTCGGCCTTTTGCCGCGCGCCACTGTCGCCAATGATGTGAAATCCCTCGATCAGGACGCCCGCTCTGCCCTGCGCAAACACGGCATCCGCTTTGGCCAGTTCACAATCTTTCTGCCCCTGCTGCTCAAGCCCGCACCGACCCGCCTGCGCCTCGTGCTCTGGTCGCTTGCGCAAGATCTGGCCGAATTCCCCGAAGCGCCCCCCGCCGGCCTTGTCACCGTGCCAAACATGGCCTCCGCGCCACGGGGCACAGACACAATGGCCGGCTATCGCAACGCCGGCGACCGCGCGATCCGCATCGATATGCTCGAACGCCTCGCCGATATGCTGCGCTCCGAAGACAGCCGCGGCGGCTTTGAAGCCAAAGCCGATATGCTCTCGATCACAGGCATGACCCTTGAGCAATTTGCCGACCTCATGGCCGGCCTCGGCTATAAGGCCGAAAAAGGCGAGCGCGTGAAAGTCAAAGCCGCCCCTGCCGAAGCAGCAGCCGAAGCGCCGGCCGAAGCAACTGCCGAAGCGCCAACAGAGACCCCGACAGAGGCGGCCCCGGCCCAAGGCGACACCGAAGCCCCTGCTGCCGCCCCTGCCGAGCCTCAGGCCGAGCCAGAGGCCGCAGCTGACGCCCAACCACAGGCCGAATCAGAGACCACAGCCGAAGCCTCAACCGAAGCCGAGACCCCCGACATGGAGGTCTTCTACAGCTTCACATGGGGCGGAAACCGCGGCGGCAACGCCCGCGCCCCGCGCAGCGAGGGCGACAAACCCCGCAGCAGAGGCAAACCCCAAGGCAAGCCCCGCGGCAAGCCTCAGGGCGGCGAGCGCGGCAAAGCCAAGCCCCAGGGCGACAAACGCGGCCCGCAGAGCTTCCAGGCC
>JAHBAM020000030.1 GCA_018500125.2 Roseobacter sp.
AAGATGTGTATAAGAGACAGGATCAGGGTGATTTCGCCGAGCGGGGTCAAGACGGCCTTTGGCACCAGCCCGCGCGTGAAGTCCTATGAGGTGGTCTATATCTTTACGGCGGGGCGCTATGACATCGACCGCACGCGGGTTTATATGCCGTTTGGCGAGGCGCAGGTTTTTTTCAACCGCGAGGGGCGGGCGGATGAGATCGAGGTTATGGTGGCGGCCCCCGAGGCTGTCGAGGAGATGACGGTGCCCCTGTTGCGCGCGGGGGGGGCGCGGGCGATTTTATGGACCTGGAAAGACGCCAGTGGCGGCTTTCTGAAGGCGCTGGATATCGAGGACAATGTGATGTTTGTGATCCTGTCGATCCTTGTCTTGATTGCCGCGATGAATATTGTGTCGGGGCTGATCATGCTGGTGAAGAACAAGGGGCGTGACATCGGGATCTTGCGCACCTTTGGTCTGACGGAGGGGGCTGTGCTGCGGGTGTTTTTTATCTGCGGGGCTTTCACCGGGATCATCGGCACGGCGCTCGGTGTGGCTCTGGGCTGTCTGTTTGCGATTTACATCGACCCGATCTTTGCCATCGTCAACGGCGTTTCGGGCGGCGGGATCTGGGACCCTGCGGTGCGAGGGATTTCCTTTTTGCCAGCCAAATTGCAGTTTAACGATGTTATGAGCGCTGTGGCTCTGAGCCTTGGGCTGAGTTTTGGTGTGACACTCTTTCCGGCCCGGCGCGCGGCGCGGATGAACCCTGTGGAGGCGCTGCGCTATGAGTGATCCTGTGTTGCGCCTGCGGGGCATTGAAAAGACCTATCATGCGGGCAAGCCGAGCGAAATCAGGGTGTTGCGCGGGGCCGATCTCAGCCTTGGGGCTGGCGAGATTGTGGCGCTGGTGGCGCCCTCGGGGGCGGGCAAGTCAACGCTGCTGCATATTGCCGGGCTGCTGGATGTGCCGAGTGCCGGCTCTGTCGAGATTGGCGGGCAAGAGATGAGCGGGCGGGGCGACCGGCGGCGCACGCGGGTGCGGCGCGAGGATGTCGGATTTGTCTATCAGTTCCATCATCTGCTGCCCGAGTTCAGCGCGCTGGAGAATGTGATGCTGCCGCAGCTGGCCAATGGGGTGGCGCGCGGCGCGGCCCGGGCGCGGGCGATGGGGCTTCTGGAGCAGGTCGGGGTTGTGGCGCGGGCCGCTCACCGCCCGGCGGATATGTCGGGGGGGGGACAGGAGCGGGTTGGGTTTTGTCGGGCGCTGGCGAATGCGCCGCGGCTCTTGCTGGCGGATGAGCCGACCGGGAACCTTGACCCGGCCACGGCGGATCAGGTTTTTGCGGCGCTGATGCGGCTTGCGCGGGAGACCGGGCTTGCGGCCTTGATTGCCACGCATAACCTTGAACTGGCGGCGCGGATGGACCGCTGTGTCCGGCTGCAGGAGGGGGTGCTTGTGGCTGTGTGAGGCGGCGGGGCTTGCGTGGCGCGTGAGGACGCGGCGGGGCTGTCGGGCGCTGTGAGGCGGGATCGGGCCGGTTTGGCCGCCCTGCGCAGGGTGAGCTGGGGACCAGCCTCACGTGTAGGATGAGGTGGGGGCCAGCCCGCGCACGCAGGTTTGAGTGGGGCCAGCCCCCACACGCAGGTTTAGGTGGGGACCAGCTCCCACACGCAGGTTTAGGTGGGGACCAGCTCCCACACGCAGGTTTAAGTGGGGGCCAGCCCCCACACACAGGATTAAGTGGGGGCCAGCCCCCACACCCCCGGGATATTTCGGGAAAGAAAAAGGGGGGCGAAAGGCGAGTGGCATGACGATGACGACACAGACCACAGGGACGATGAGAGCAGACGGATCAGGGAGGGGATCAGAGATGGGGGACAGGATGGCTTCTGAGAAAACGCTTGAGGAGATTTATGCGTTGAGCGAGCGGGCTTTGCTGCGCCACGGGGCGGCGCCCTGGGTGGCGGCCCATGTGGCGGATGCCGTCATGGTGGCCGAGAGCTTTGGCAACAAGATTTGCGGGCTTTATTATCTGGAGAGCTATTGCCAGCAGCTTGAGAGCGGGCGTGTGAAGGGCGATGTGGAGCCGGATGTGCGCCGGGTGCGGCCGGCTGTTGTGACTGTGGATGCGCGGTTTGGCTTTGCCCAGCCGGCCTTTGCGCGGGCTTTGCCCGAGGCCTTGAGCGCGGCGCGCGAATGCGGCGTGGCGAGTTTGGCTGTGGGGCACGCCCATACCTGCACGAGCCTTGGCTATTTTACCGAGCAGATTGCGCGCGCCGGGATGATCGGGCTGGGCATGACCAATGCCTCGCCGATTGTGGCGCCGCCCGGTGGCAAGAGCCGGGTGATTGGCACAAACCCGATGGCCTTTGCTGTGCCCGACGGGGCTGGCGGTGTGGCGATGATGTTTGACCAGAGCACCACCACTGTGGCGCTTGGCAAGATCACCATGGCCAAGGCGGCGGGGCAGAAAATCCCCTTGGGGTGGGCTTTGGACAAGGACGGCCAGCCGACCATAGACCCCGAGGCGGCGCTTGCCGGATCGCTTGTGAGCATGGGCGGCTACAAGGGCTGGGGCTTTGGGCTGATGGCGGAGCTTCTGGTGGCCGGGATGACGGGGAGTCTGGCCAGTGTCGATGTGACGCCTTTGAAGGCGCCGACCGGGGCGCCGCATGATTTGGGGCAGTATTACCTTTTGATTGATCCGGCGGCCTCCAGCGCCTTTGGTGCGCGGTTGGCGCAGGTGGCGGCGGCTGTGGCCGAGGATGAGGGCGCGCGGATGCCCGGGCAGGGCAAGGCGGCGCTGCGCGCTGTCAAGGTGGACCCTGTGTTTTGGGCGCAGATGGAGGCTTTGGCGGGCTAGTGCGCTGTGGTGGCTTGCGCGCTGTGGTGGCTTGCGCGGCTAGGCTTGCTGTGTGAGCCAGACGCCCGAGGCCATGAGGGCGATGCCGCCGGCGCGGGTCAGCGATAGGGGCGAGACGCGTGCGCCGAAGAGGCCGAAGTGGTCAATCAGCGCGGCGGAGGCGAGCTGTCCGAGCAGCACGAAAAACACCGCGTTGCCGACGCCAAAGCGCGGTGCGACCCATGTGACTGTGAGCACATAGAAGGCCACCAGAAGCCCTGCGAGAAACAGGTGTTTGGGCTGGGCGGGGGCTTTGGCGAGGGCGCTGGCGCTGCCGGTGACAAAGAGCATGACCACCGCCGCCGAGAGGGCAACGCAAAACAGGATGGTGCCGGCGGCGAAGGGGGTTCCGAGGCGGGTTCCGAGGCTGGCGTTGAGGGCGGCGAGCATGGGGATTCCGAAGCCGGCAGCGAGCATCAGGAGGATGTAGACGGGTGTGCTGTGCATGGGAGGCCTTTCAGGCGAGATAAAAAGTGGCGGTGGCTGTGGCGATGTCTTTGCCAGAGGGGGTGGCGCGCAGGCGGGCGCGGGTGAAAATCAGCTGGCGGCCCGGCTTGACGACTGTGGCTTCGCAGAGGATTGCCGCGCCCTGACCTGCGCGCAGGAACTGGACCTCCAGATTGGTTGTGGCGACGGGTTTCATCTCGCCAAAAAGACCGGCGCAGGCAAAGACCATAGCGGTATCGGCGAGGGCGGCGAGGGCCTGACCGGAGAGCACATCGCCCATCCGCGTGAGATCCGGGGTGATCGGCATATGCAAGGTAGCGCCGGTCGGGCTGATGGATGTGATGGACAGATCCAGCGCGCGGACCCAGGGGGCGAAGCTCTGGTCAAAAATGGCTTGGGCGTCTTTCGGGGTCAGGCTCATCGGCGGCTCTTGGACTGTTGGCTGTTGGTTGTTGGTTGCGTGGTCTTGGGGATGTGCAGAGAGTGGCATGGCGCGCGCGAATGATCCAGATCAAAGCGCGCCTGCGGGCTGCGCGGGCAGACTGGCGCAAAGGGAGCGGTGTGATGGGATACAAGATGAGACCGGTTTGGGGCATGGCTTGGGCGGCGGGTTTGGCTTTGGCTGTGGCGTTTGGGCTGGGGGTGCTTGCGGGCTGCACCGATGAGGCGGCGCGCGGCGGCGGATCAAAGAGCGGATCGGTTCTCTTTGCGCAGAATTGTGCGTCTTGCCATGGCGCGGACGGGCGCGGGGCGGGGTGGGCCGCGGGCGGACTTGAGCAGATGCCGGCCGATCTCACGCTGATTGCCGAGCGCAACGGCGGAGACTTTCAGGCAGATGATGTCTTGGCCAAGATACATGGCTACGGTGGGCCGGGGCATTTTGGCGATATGCCCGATTTTGCCGATCTTGAGGCGGGCGGCCATGTGATGTGGCAAACGCAAAACGGCCAGAGGATCGCCACGCCGCGCGCGCTTGTGGCACTGGTGGGCTATCTGGAAGGCTTGCAGCGCTAGGGGCGTTTCTTTAGGCTGAAGAAAACAAGGCAGGGGCTGGCGGGATGCGGTATATTTTAACAGGGTTGGCGGCTGTGGCTGTGGCGGTGACGGGCTGTATGGAGGCCGAGATGCCGGATGCGCGCGAGGGGCACCGGGCCTATGAGGCGCATTGTGCCATGTGCCATGGGGCGGGCGGGCGTGGGGACGGGCCGCTGGCTGCGGATCTGAGCGTTGCGCCTGTGGACCTCACCGGGCTGACGCCTGTCTCTTATACACATCT
>JAHBAM020000255.1 GCA_018500125.2 Roseobacter sp.
GCGTCAGATGTGTATAAGAGACAGGCATTGACCCAGGGGTTGCCATTGGCTTGGAGCGCGCGCGAGATATGTTGGGCAAAGCAGCTTCCGTAGGTTGCGAAGGCGGCATTGGCCGGCAGCGTCCATTTGGAGCGGAACAGGCCATCATAGCCCCAGACCCCTGCTTCGGCGACGGCGGTGCGCCAGAAGGCCGAGGGGGGCTGGGCGGAATACGGGGTGTCACTCATAAAACGGCCTCACAGTTTCAGCCAGTGTCGGACATGGGCCGGGCGCGGTCAAGCTATGGAATGCAAAGGCTTTTAGGGAGCTGTAAAGAAGTTATTCATCGAAAAGAATATGACGGTATACAAACGCGTATAAATTCAATATTGTGAATAAGACCAAAATCAGGGAGGCGAGATTCGATGTCAGAAAGCTCGGAAATCAAGACGCCCTCGCGCCGCGCTTTTTTGAAAGCGGCGGCGGCGGCGGTGCCTGCGGCGGCTGTGGCCGGTGCAGCGCGTGCGGATGATCCGCTTATTACAGAGGTTCAGGAGTGGGCCAGCGGCCTTGGCGAGGGTGTGGATGCCACGCCTTATGGCCTGCCGATTGAATTTGAAGGCGATGTTGTGCGCCGCACAGTCGAGTGGCTGACAGCGGATGCGATCAGCTCGATCAACTTCACGCCGATCCATGCGCTTGACGGCACGATCACGCCACAGGGCTGCGCCTTTGAGCGCCATCACTCCGGCGCGATCGAGCTGAAGAAAGAAGATTACCGCTTGATGATCAACGGGTTGGTCGATCAGCCTTTGGTTTTCACCTATGATGATCTTGAGCGCTTCCCGCGCGAGAACCATGTCTATTTCTGCGAGTGCGCGGCCAATACCGGCATGGAATGGGCCGGCGCGCAGCTCAATGGTGCGCAATATACCCACGGTATGATCCACAATATGGAGTATACCGGTGTGAGCCTTCGCACACTTCTCAACGAGGCGGGCCTCGGGGCGGCGGGCGATCTGAAAGACAAATGGGTCTATGTCGAGGGGGCGGATGCGTCTTCGAACGGCCGCTCTATTCCGATGGAAAAGGCGCTTGATGACTGTCTTGTGGCCTTTAAGGCCAATGGCGAGGCGCTGCGGATGGAGCATGGCTACCCTGTGCGGCTCTGTGTGCCCGGCTGGGAAGGCAATATGTGGGTCAAATGGCTGCGCCGAATCGAAGTGACGGATGCCGCCGTGGAAAGCCGCGAGGAAACCAGCAAATACACCGACACGCTGGCCGATGGCACAAGCCGCAAGTGGACCTGGGAGATGGACGCGAAGTCGATCATCACCAGCCCGAGCCCGCAGATGCCGATCAAGCATGGCAAGGGGCCTTTGGTGATCACCGGGCTGGCATGGTCGGGGCGCGGGGCGATCACCCGTGTTGATGTCTCCAAGGACGGCGGCAAGACCTGGGAAACCGCGCGTCTGGCCAAGCCCGGCGAAAAAATGGCGCTGTCGCGCTTTTATCTCGACACCACATGGGACGGGGAGGAGATGTTCCTTCAGGCCCGCGCGATGGACGAGACCGGCTATGTGCAGCCGACAAAAGACGAGCTGCGCGCCGTGCGCGGCGAAAACTCGATTTATCACAACAACTCGATTCAGACTTGGTGGGTTCAGCCAAACGGGGAGGCAGACAATGTCGAAGTATCTTAAACTGACAGTCGCGGCCCTCGCGCTGGCGGCGGCCAGCCCTGCGGCGGCCGAAAAGCTCGGCCTTGGCCGTGCGGCAACCGAGGCCGAAGTCGCGGCTTGGGATATTGACATCCACCCCGATGGGTCGGGCCTTCCGGCCGGGTCGGGCGATGTCTGGACCGGGGAAGAAGTCTTTGCCGAGAAATGTGGCGTCTGTCACGGCGACTTTGCCGAAGGTGTGGGCAACTGGCCCAAGCTGGCCGGCGGCGCCGGCACGCTTGACCACAAAGACCCGCTGAAGACGGTAGGCTCCTATTGGCCCTATCTGTCAACGACCTGGGACTATGTGAACCGCTCGATGCCTTTCGGCGCCGCGCAGACGCTCAGCCCGGACGAGGTCTATGCGATTGTGGCTTATATTCTGTTCTCCAATGATCTGGTGGACGATGATTTTGTGCTCTCCAAAGAGACATTCATGGATGTGGAGATGCCCAATGCGGGCGGGTTTATCATTGATGACCGGCGCACCTCGGAGGCGCATTTTGTCCGCGAGCCTTGCATGAGCGACTGTAAAGACAGCGTGGCGATCACCAAGACAGTTGTGTTCAAGGGCGATCCGAATTCGCCTGACGACCCTGACGCCGCGCCGGCAACCACTGAGGCGGCTGAGGTGGAGGAGGCCGCTGTCGAGGCCGAGGCCGTTGTGCAAGAGGCCGCGCTTGATCCGGAGCTTGTGAAGGACGGCGAGAAGGTCTTTAAAAAGTGCAAAGCCTGCCATCAGGTGGGCGAGGGCGCCAAAAACAAGACCGGCCCTGTTCTGAACGGTGTGTTCGGCGCGCCGCTTGGCCATATCGAGGGGTTTAAATACTCAAAGACAATGGCCGAGATGGGAGAAAGCGGTGTGGTCTGGGACGAGGCCAATATGGCGGCCTTCCTGACCAAGCCCAAAGAGTTTGTCAAAAAGACCAAAATGTCTTTTGCGGGCCTCAAGAAAGACAGCGAGATTGCCGCGGTTGTGGAATATCTGAAGTCTTTCTCAAATTAAAAGATCTGGCGGGGGCGTTTTGGAGCGCCCCCGTTTTGCGTTTGTTATAATCTGTGGCAAGCTGCGTAGGAAGAACCTTTGGGAGGAGGGGCTATGCTTACCAGACGGCAGTTCACTTGGGCCAGCGCTGCGGCGCTTGGCAGCACCAGCGCGGGCTTTGCCGCGACGCTGGGCGATGACGGCTTGCACAAGCAGCCGTGGTTTTTAGACAGTTTTCTCGAGCTGGGCGACGATCTGGCCACGGCGGCGCAGAACGGGCGTCACCTGATGATCCTGTATGAGCAGAACGGCTGCCCCTATTGCCGCGAGCTGCATGAGGTCAACTTTGCGCGCCCTGAATTGAGCGACTATATCAAGGCGCATTATGATGTGATCCAGCTTGATATGTTTGGCGCGCGCGAGGTGCTCGACTTTGACGGGCAGGCGCATGAGGAGCGCGATCTGGCGACGAAATGGGGCGTCAACTTCACGCCCACAACGATTTTGATGCACAATTCCAACGCAGGGGCCGTCAGCGTGAGCGCGGCCCAGAGCTTCAGGATGCCCGGCTATTTGAAGCCGTTTCATTACCTGTCCTCGCTCGAGTTTGTGGCGGAGCGAAAATTTGAGACGCAGACTTTCCAGCGCTATTTGCAGGATAAGTTTGCCGCATTGGAGGCTGAGGGGATTGATCCGGATGTTTGGTAAGGCTTGGGCTTTGGGCCTGCGCGCGGGGGCTGTCGGGCTTGCGGGGCTTGTGGGCCTTGCAGGGAGCTGTCTCTTATACACATCT
>JAHBAM020000007.1 GCA_018500125.2 Roseobacter sp.
CATCCGGGATTGATTGACTGGGGGGAGAGCGCGCATCCGGCGACACGGCTTGCGGACTCGGGCCCGCGGCTTGAGCGCTTGAGGCTGGGGCACCCCGCGGCGCAGGCGCTCTGCGCGGCGCTTGGAGAGGTGCGGGGCGGGCGTGTGGAGATTGTCAACGCGGCTTTGCCGGCGCTCTCGGCGCGGCTTCTGGCGCGGGACGGGCGGGCGATCTGGCTGTGAGTTTGCGGGCTGTGAGTTTGCGGGCGGCGCGGGCTGAGGATGCGGCGGGCATTGCCGTGATCTGGAACCAGATCATTGACGAGACTTTGGCGACTTTCACCAGCGCGCCGAAGCAGCCGGAGGCGCTCGTGAATGCGATCGGGGCCGAGCCGGGCCGTTGGTTTGTGGCCGAGGCGCAAGGGGCGGTGCTTGGCTTTGCCTGTTACTTCCAGTTTCGCGGCGGGCCGGGCTATGCGCAGTCGATGGAATATACCATCCATCTGGCGCAGGGGGCGCGCGGGCGCGGGCTGGGGCGCGGGCTTTTGGCGGCGGTTGAGGCTGGCGCGCGCGCAGAGGGCGCGCATTCGCTTTATGGCGGGGTGAGCGGGGCAAACCCCGAGGGGCAGGCGTTTCATGCGCGTATGGGATTTGCGCGGCTCGCTGTTTTGCCCGAAGTGGGGCGCAAGAACGGCCAATGGCTTGATCTGCATCTTTATCATAAATTTCTGTGATTGCGCGCTGACAGCTTGGGCCTTGCGCGTTAGGATTACCCCATGTCGATTTGGACCCAGATAACGGCGGCTGTGGCTGCGCTTGCCAAAGGCGCACCGCTGAGCGCTGTTTTTGCGCAGTTGCGCACGCCGCCCGAGCGCTCGATTGCGTTTACGATTGCTGTGATTGCGCTTGGCGCGAAGATGGCGAAGGCGGACGGGCTTGTCACGCGGGACGAGGTTATGGCGTTTCGCGAGGTGTTCCGGATTGCCCGCGAGGACGAGGCGGGGGCGGCCAAAGTCTTTAATCTGGCGCGCCAGGATGTGGCCGGGTTCGAGGACTATGCGGTGCGGGTGCGCGAGATGTTTGGCGCCGGGCATGAGGCGCTTGGCGATTTGCTGGAGGGGCTGTTTCATATTGCGATGGCGGATGGGCGGTATCATCCGAATGAGGACGAGTTTCTGAAAGATGTCGCGGATATCTTTGGCCTTGGCGAGACCGAGTTTCGCCAGATCAGGAGCCGGTTTGTGCCCGAGGCGGAGGCCGATCCTTATTCGGTTTTGGGGCTGACGCCGGCGGCTGGCATGGACGAGCTGCGCGCCGCCTGGAAACGGCTTGTGCAAGAGAGCCACCCGGACAGGCTTGTGGCGCGGGGGCTGCCCGAAGAGGCGATCAAAATGGCCGAGAAGCGTATGGTTGCGATCAACCGCGCCTGGGCCGAGATCAAGGATTTGCGGGGCTGATGCGGATCGCGACCTATAATGTCGAGTGGTTTAACGAGCTGTTTGATGATGAGGGGGCGCTTTTGCAGGATGAGGGGTGGTCGGGGCGTCACGATGTGAGCCGCGCCCAGCAGATCGAGGCTTTGGGCCTTGTGTTTGCAGCGCTTGATGCGGATGCGATTATGGTGATCGAGGCGCCCGACGACAACCGCCGCCGCAGCACAAAGACCGCGCTGCAAGGGTTTGCGCGGCACTTTGGTCTGAGGGCAAAGGCCACATTGCTCGGCTTTCAGAACGATACGCAGCAGGAAATTGCCCTGATGTATGACCCTGCGGTGATGACGGCGCGCCATGCGCCTCTGGGCCAAAGCACGGGCAAGAAAGGCTCGGCGCTGTCGCCGCGGTTTGACAGCACCTTTCGGATTGATCTGGATGTGGATGCCAAAGAAGATCTGGTGACCTTCTCCAAGCCGCCTCTGGAGGTGGAGGCGGTGCTCAAAAGCGGGCCGGTTCTGCGCCTTGTGGGGGCGCATCTGAAGTCAAAGGCGCCACATGGGGCGCGCAGTGAGGCCGAGGCGATGGCGCTTTCGATCGAGAACCGCCGCAAGCAGCTCGCACAGGCGATCTGGCTGCGTCAGAGGCTTGAAGACCACTTGAAAGCCGAGGAGTCTCTGATCCTGTTGGGCGATCTCAATGACGGGCCGGGGCTTGACCAATATGAGGATCTGTTCGGGCGCTCCTCGGTCGAGATTGTCATGGGGGAGGCAGGCGGAGAGGCAGGAGGGGAGGCCGGAGAGCACTGTCTGTTTGATCCGCACGCGCGGCTTGGCTTGCAGCGCAGATTGGGCGCGACCCCCACGACAGCGCGCTTTTTTATCCGCGAGCACGGGCGTTATTTGCAGGCTTTGTTGGATTATATCATGGTCTCGCCCGACCTTCTGGCAAAAGCGCCGGTCTGGCGGATCTGGCATCCGTTTGATGACCCTGAGTGCTGGCGCAACACGGCGCTGCGCGATGCTTTGCTTTTGGCGTCAGATCATTTTCCTGTCACATTGGACATCGATCTTTAGCGGGCTGCGAAGGTGACCCCGAAGGAGAGCAGCCCGTCGGCGCCGCCGGCCGTCATCGGGACAAGCTGCACAAAGAGATTTTGATGGCGGGCTTGCAGGCCGCCGATAAACACCATGTCGCCGCCAAGATGGGTTTTGAACGTCTTGCCATTCACAGGGTAGAAGGCCAGACCGGCAAACAGGCCGGCATCGCCATTGGCCCATGTTTTGAGCGGGCGATACTGCGTCGCGGCGAGCGAAACACGCTTGTAGCTGTTGTAGAACGCGCCGAGGCTGAAGGCGCTATGGCTTTGTTCCCATGTGAGAAAAACGCCGGGATTCAGCTCGTTAAAACTGGTGGCGCCGATATGTTTGGAGCCGAGCAGGAGCGAATACCTGTCGGGGCCAGCGTGCAACGGTGTGGCGAGAAAAACGAGACTGAGAAAAACAAAAACACGATACATAACACTGGTTTCCTAAGGGGTGGCCGGGGGTCAAAGGCGGGGAGGCCTGGGGCTTGCGCCGGTTTATAGGAAAGAAATGAGACAAAATTGAGCCAACGGCGGCCCTGCGCCGAAAAAAAGCGCTGCGGCAAGCCGTTTTGCCGCCCGCGCGCGGGCCTGTGGCGCGCGGAGCTGAATTGGCTTTTTGCGGGGGGGCGACGCGGGGCTGTTGCGCCAGAAACGGGCTTAAGTTACTGACTTAAAATAATATTTGGCGTTGCGGGCAGGGCCGCGGCAAGCGAGTTGAACCGTGCTTCGGCGACTTCGCCAAACAGCGGAACAGCGTCCGGACTGAGCGTAAGCTCGAGCACCCGTTTTTTGGGATAGAGCCGCATTTGGCCGATCTGGGCGTCTTTTTGGAGCCAGAGCATCGCCCCGAAGCGCATGGCTTTTCCGACCGTTTCGGCGACTCTTTGATCATTGGGGGAGATCAGACCCGCGATTGACCCGGCGCGGGCGGCTGTGAGGCCGGCGTTTGAATAGCGATAGAGCAGAGCAAGGCCGAGAAAAATACGCTCGTTGTGACGGATCCCGCCGAGATTGGCTTGGGTGGCGAGGTTAAAGCAGGTTTCGGCGCGGTAATCGGGATGGGCGCGCCAGCTCACGTCATGCAGCAGGCAGGCGGCTTTGATCAGCTTGAGGCGCTCGGGCGTCGCCGATTTGAACAGAGGTTGGATAAACTCATAGAGCGTGCGGCCGAATCCCGGCAGGCGGGCATCTTTGGCTTCGGCAAAACGGCACGCCTCGATGAGCGGGTCGCGGTCGCGCAACTTTTGCGGCATTTGTTCATAAAGCATTCCCTCGCGGATTCCATAGGAGCTGATGGCGATATCGTGAGGTCTGAAGTCTCGGACGATTTCCTTAAGAACTTCTGAAGCGATCGGCACGAGCTTCATGCGGCTGGAGGAGATGCCGGTTTTGGCGCGAATCGTTTCTTCATCATTTTGGGCAATATAGTCGGCGGTCGCGCTGACGGCTTTGCGGCTCATGCGATACTCATGCAGCACGTGCAGCGGATAGCCGCGGCGCTCCATGTCGATGCGCGCAATCGCCCGCCAGGAGCCTCCGACGAGAAACAGCCGGTTGTGCTGTGGGCCAAGCTCTTGATGCAGGCTCTGGATCGTGCTGCGGATGATCTCTTTGCGGGCTTTTTTGCCGCCCTTGACGCTCATCAGCCGCTGTGGCCCGAGGGCCGAGCTGACCCGCTTTCCGACGACCCCGTCGGCCACTTCGGCCAGCTCCATGGAGGAGCCGCCAATATCGCAGACCAGCCCGTAGGAGCCGGGCCAGCCGAGCAAAACACCCTGTGCAGACAGGCGCGCTTCTTCTTTTCCGTCGATCACATGAAGCTGCAATCCGGTCTCGCTTTCGACCAGATCGCGGAACTCCTGGCCGTCTTCGGCCTCGCGCACAGCGGCTGTGGCCACGGCGGTGAGCGGCCCTGTGTTCATGCCAATGGCGAGGCGTTGAAACCGGCGGATGGCACTGAGCGCGCGGGTGCGCCCGGAGGGGTTGAGGCGGCCGGTTTCGCCGATGCCTTCGCCGAGGCCGCACATGACCTTTTCGTTGAAGAAATAGGCCGGGCTGCGCGCCGCACCGTCAAAGACCACAAGGCGCACCGAGTTTGAGCCGACATCGACCACGCCGACACGCGACAGAGCTCTTGCTTTCGGGTCTTGGAAGAGCGGGCGGCCAAAAAGCCCCCAGTCGCTTGAATTTGCTTGATTTTCGCTCATTCTCAGCGCTCCTGAAGCGGGTTGCGCCTGTTATGGCGCGCAGAGGCGAATGCGTCAACAGGGGGAACGGCATTAACATAAGGTAAAGCCGGCGGGCGCGGCGTTTGGTCTTTTTGGCTCGGGCCAAAACAGGGGGGTGAAAAGCGTGCACAGGGCGTGCACAAAGCGTGCACCGGCCAAACCGCTCAAAAATGGTAAACGCCGTAAAACGCTGCCTTAGCGATTTATAAACCTTTGATCAGACAGACGCGCGGCGCGATGCGGGGGGGTAGAGGTCGGGCGTCGGGCGCGGGGGCTTTCGCGCTGTGCGGCTCAGTCTTCGGCGTGGGTGAGCTTTGGGACATCGGAGGCCCCGGCGGAGCCGCGTCCGGAGAGGGAGGGGTTTTCCATAAAGAAGCGGTGGCAGTTGAAGGAAAATGTCCCCTCGGGCAGCTCGGCGCGCAGGAAGCGGCCGGAGGCGTCCATGACCCAGCTTTGCGCGGTGTCGGCCATATTGGCGGCCATGACCTGTGAGGTGATCTGGGCTTTGACGGTCGGGTTTTCGATTTCGACAAGGGTTTCGACGCGGCGCGAGAGGTTGCGGCCCATCCAGTCGGCCGAGGAGATAAACACCCGCGCCTTTTTATGCGGCAGCCCGCTGCCGTTGCCAAAGCAGACAATGCGCGAGTGTTCCAGAAAGCGCCCGACGATCGACTTGACGCGGATCGTTTCGGAGAGGCCTTTGACGCCCGGTCTGAGGCCGCAGATTCCGCGGACCACAAGGCTGATTTCAACCCCCGCCTGAGAGGCGGCATAGAGCGCGTCGATGACTTCCGGCTCAATCAGCGAGTTCATTTTGGCCCAGATCTGGGCGGGGCGGCCGGCGCGGGCGTGGTCGGCCTCGGCCTGGATCATCTCCAGCAGGCGCGGCTTGAGCGAGATCGGCGAGATGGCGAGGTTTTCCAGCGTGGCGGGTTCGACATAGCCCGAGAGGTAGTTGAAGACTTTGGTGGCGTCGCGCCCGAGGGCCGCGTCGCAGGTAAAGAGCGACAGGTCGGTATAGATCCGCGCTGTGATCGGGTGGTAATTGCCGGTGCCATAGTGGGTATAGGTCACAAGCCGCGCGCCTTCGCGGCGCACCACGGTGGAGATTTTGGCATGGGTTTTGAGGTTGAGAAAGCCGTAAACCACATGGGCGCCCGCCCGCTCGAGGCGGCGGGACTGGCGGATATTGGCGGCCTCGTCAAACCGCGCCTTCAGCTCGACAAGGGCGGTGACAGATTTGCCGTCTTCGGCGGCCTCGCAGAGCGCCTCTACGATGGGGCTGTCGCGCGAGGTGCGGTAGAGCGTCTGTTTGATCGCCACGACATTGGGGTCGCGCGCCGCCTGTTGCAGAAAGCGCACCACCATATCGAAGGTTTCGTAAGGGTGATGCAGCAGCATATCCTTCTGGCGGATCGCGGCGAAGATATCGCCCTCATGGTCGGTGACCCGCTCGGGGATCCTCGGTGTGAAGCTCGGCCACAACAGATCGGGGCGTTCGTCGAGCACCAGTTCGGACAGATCGGAAAGGCCGAGCATCCCGCTGATTTCGACGGTTTCGGTCTCGCAGACGTGCAGCTCGCGCTGGATCATCTTGAGCAGCCGGGTCGGGGCATCGGCGGAGACTGTCAGGCGCACAACCTCGCCACGGCGGCGGCGCTTGAGGGCGGTTTCAAACTCGCGCACAAGGTCTTCGGCCTCATCCTCGACCTCAAGGTCGCTGTCGCGCAAGATCCGAAATCCGCAGGCCCCCTTGAGATGAAAGCCGGGGAACAGGCTCGGCAAATGCTCAAGCAGCAGCTCCTCGAGCGGCAAAAACCGGACCTGCCCCTCGGCGGCCGGCAAACCGACAAACCGGGCAATCTGGGCCGGGATCGGCAACAGCGCCTGCAGCTTGCGCTTCTCGCGGGTGCTCTCAAGCTCCAGCGCAAGGGCATGGCCTGTGTTGGGAATAAAGGGAAACGGATGCGCCGGATCAATCGCCAGAGGCGAGAGCACGGGGAAGACCTGCTCCAGAAACACCTCATGCAAGATCGCCTTATCCGCCGCCGTCAGCTCGGCACGGGTGCAAATAAAAATACCGGCGCGCGCCATCTCTTCGGTGAGCGCGGCAAAGATGTCCTGCTGGCGGGCCAGAAGCTCGCGGGCGTTGTCATTGATCAGCACAAGCTGCTCGGACGGGGTCAGCCCGTCAATGGCCGGCGTCGACACACCCTCATTGACCATCTCGCGCAGCCCCGCAACGCGCACCGTATAAAACTCGTCCAGATTGGTCGCAGAGATCGACACAAAGCGCAGACGCTCCAGAAGCGGCACGCGCGGATTTTCAGCCTCCTCCAGCACACGCCAGTTAAAGCCGAGCCAGCTCAACTCGCGGTTCACAAACCGCGCAGGACCCGTGAGATCCCCCGCCAGCTCTTGCGGGGCAGGAAAGGGGGCAGAAAGAAAATCAGCTTGTGTCATAGGGGCGCTATAGGCTTCAATTGTAAAGATTTTACGATGCTGCCCCGGATAATGCGCGGGCGGTCCCGCAATGTCCACTGCCCCTTTTTTATTGCCCGAAATATCCTGGGGGTGTGTGAGGGGGCAAAGCCCCCTCACCGGGTCCGGTTGCGCTTGCGCAATCGGAGCTAAAAAAGCTCGGCCTGTTTGTCCAGGACTTCCGCTGCCAGTTTGCGGCTCACTTCGCGGCCCTCGCTGAGCGCGAGGCTGTCGATCTCCTGAACAAGCGCGCGGGCGGCGGCAAAGCTGCGCTCCATATGTTTGGTCAGATAGGCCAGAACCTCCGGGCGCGGGCTGAGCTGGCGGTCGGCAAAGAGCTTCATCAGGACCGCGGCGAGCAGGGCATCATCCGGCGCGCCCAGCGCCACGGCGGGTGTGCCCTGCATCCGGCTGGTCAGGTCGGGCAGGGTCAGACCCCAGGTCTGGGCCTCGCCTGTGGCGGTGAACAAGAGGCTGTGGCCTTCGGCCAGCGTCAGGTTGTGCAGATGAAACAGCGCGTTTTGCGCATCGGGGTTGGCGGCGATCTCGGGGATGTTTTCCACCGCGACAGAGCCGCGCGCGAGCCGCGGGATATCGGCCTCTCGGAGTGCGCTGGCCTCAAGGAGGGTCGCCCCTGACAGCCCGGCCCAGACATGGGCGAGGTGGGTTTTGCCTGCGCCTTCGGGACCGATCAGCAAGAGCTTGCGCGCCGGCCAGCTCTGCCAGTGCTCGATCATGGCTACCGCGCCCGCATTGGTGGGGGAGACGAAAAAGTCATCGCGCCCCAAAGCCTGCAGCGTCGGGAGATCAAAGGTGAGTTGGCGTGCCATCAGCTCTCGTCTTTACCCCGTGTGGTGGCCTGCTCGGCGGCGCGCAGGGCCGCTTTGGAGCGGGCGCTGTTTTTGCCCTCAAGGCCCTGGTAAAGCTTGCTGTCTTTGTAGCGCAGCAGCACAAAGCGCGCCAGAACGCCGAGCGCGGCGGCGACGGGCACCGCCACTAGCATTCCGACAAAGCCAAACAGCGTGCCAAAGACCGACAGGGCAAAAATCAGCCAGACCGGATGTAGCCCGACCGATTTGCCGACCAGTTTGGGGGTGAGCACATTGCCCTCGATGATCTGGCCGATCACAAAGACCAGCGCCACCAGACCCAGCGAGAGCCAGTCGCCCCAGAACTGGAACAGCGCCAGGCCAATCGCCAGCACACCGCCCAGAATGGCTCCGAGATAGGGAATAAATGTCAAAAGCCCTGCGATAAAGCCGACGACAAGGCCAAATTGCAGCCCCACCAGCATCAGCGCCAGAGCATAGTAGGAGCCAAGGATCAGGCAGACCGTGCCCATGCCGCGAATGAAGCTCGCCATGGTGCGGTCGACATCAGAGGCGAGGGCGCGGATCACGGGGGCGTGGTCGCGCGGCAGCATCTCGTCAATCGCGCCAACCATCCTGTCCCAGTCAAACAGCAGATAGAAAGCGACAACCGGCACGATCACCAGCAGCATCACCAGATTGATGATCGACATGGCAGAGGACAGCACCGTCTGCAAAAGCTCGCCGCCGCGTTCCTTGACGGTGTCACCCACGGCAATAAGCGAGGTGCGCAGCGTGCTGTCGCTGTCCATGAGCGAGGGGAAGCGCTCGGTGAGAAACTGTTGCAGATCGGCAAAGAGGCTCGGGGCCGTGTTGAAGAGCGAGATCGCCTGCTCCACCATCACAGGCACGACGAGCAGGGCGAGGATCACAAAGACGAGCACCGCGCACAGGGTGATCACTGTGGTGGCGATGGCGCGGGACAGACCCATGTCTTCCAGCCAATCTGCCACCGGATCGAGAAAATAGGCAATCGCCCCGCCCAAGACGAAGGGCAGGATCACATCGCCCAGAAACCAGAGCGCCAGACAGAAGACGAGGGCGCAAACGCCCCAATATTTGAGCTGGTCGCGGACGGGAAGGGCCATGGGTTCCTCTGTGTTGGGTGGTCTCTATGTCACCGCTCGGGCGGCGTGTTTCAAGGGTAAACTTGTTTGAGGCGGCTTTCGCCGCTTTGCGAGCCAGAGGGCGCGGCTTTTGCGGGTGAGCGAGTGCGGCTTTGGGGGCTACGCAGGTCGGGGGGGCAGTTTTTTGAAGTTTGGCGGGAACAGAGGGCGAACATTGCTTTGACTTGGGGGGCATATTTGGTAGGGGTGGGGCCTGAGCTGAGCAATGAAAGAAGTGGCAAACCTGTGGTATCTCTCTCTGAAAAAGCCCTCATGGCGCGCGGAGCGCCCTATCTGGACGATCTCAACCCGGCCCAGCGCGCGGCTGTGGAGCAGCTTGACGGGCCGGTTCTTATGTTGGCGGGGGCGGGCACGGGCAAGACCAAGGCTTTGACCACGCGGATTGCGCATCTGCTCAACACGGGGCGGGCGCGCCCCAATGAAATTCTTGCTGTGACCTTTACCAACAAGGCGGCGCGGGAGATGAAAGAGCGGGTGGCGCGTCTGCTCGGGCAGTCTGTGGAGGGGATGCCCTGGCTTGGGACGTTTCATTCGGTTTGCGTCAAAATCCTGCGCCGCCATGCAGAGCTTGTCGGCCTCAAGAGCAATTTTACCATTCTGGACAGTGACGATCAGCTGCGCCTTCTCAAGCAGCTTGTGCAGGCGGCGGGGATAGATGACAAGCGCTGGCCCGCGCGGATGCTGGCGGGGATTATTGATGGTTGGAAGAACCGTGCATGGCTTCCTGAGAATCTGCCTGCCGCGGAGGGCAGCGCCTATGACGGGATGGGACCACAGCTTTATGCCCAGTATCAGACCCGCCTGCGGGAGCTAAATGCGGCGGATTTTGGCGATTTGCTGTTGCACGTGGTGAGCCTTTTTCAAAAGCATGATGATGTGCTCGCGCAATATCAGCGCTGGTTCAAATATGTTCTGGTGGACGAATACCAAGACACCAATGTGGCACAGTATCTCTGGCTGCGGCTTTTGGCCGGCGGGCACAAGAATATCTGTTGTGTGGGCGATGACGACCAGTCGATCTATGGCTGGCGGGGCGCGGAAGTGGGCAATATCCTGCGCTTTGAAAAGGATTTTCCCGGTGCGGCGGTGGTGCGTCTTGAGCAGAATTACCGCAGCACGCCGCATATTCTGGCGGCGGCGGCGGGGGTGATTGCGGGCAATGAGAACCGGCTTGGCAAGGAGCTTTGGACCGAGGTCGAGGAGGGCGAGAAGCTGCGCCTGATCGGGCATTGGGACGGCGAGGAGGAGGCGCGCTGGATTGGCGAGGAGGCCGAAGCCTTGCAGCGCGGCACGCGGGGGATGGCGCCAACCTCGCTGGATGATATGGCGATTCTTGTGCGCGCCTCCCATCAGATGCGTGCGTTTGAGGACCGCTTTCTGACCATCGGGATGCCGTATCGGGTGATTGGCGGGCCGCGGTTTTATGAGCGGTTGGAAATTCGCGATGCGATGGCCTATTTCCGGCTTGTGGTCAGCCCCGAAGACGACCTCGCTTTTGAACGCGTGGTGAACACGCCCAAGCGCGGGCTGGGCGACAAGGCGCAGCAGAAAATCCAGATCGAGGCGCGGGCGAATTTTCTGCCGCTGACGGGCGGGGCACAGCTTTTGCTGGACGGCAAGGGCATCAGCGGCAAGGGCGCGGTGGAGCTTCAGCGCTTTTTGAGCAATTTGCAGCGGTGGCAGCGGCTGGAGGCCAGCCCCGAGGTGAGCCATGTCGAGCTGGCCGAGATCATTCTGGACGAGAGCGGCTATACCGAGATGTGGCAAAACGACAAGACGCCCGAAGCGCCGGGGCGGCTTGAAAACCTCAAGGAACTCGTCAAGGCGCTGGAGCAGTTTGAAAACCTGCAAGGGTTTCTGGAGCACGTCGGCTTGATTATGGACAATGACAAGACCGATGCGGACGAGAAAATCAGCATCATGACGCTGCACGCGGCCAAGGGGCTTGAATTTCCTGTGGTGTTTTTACCGGGCTGGGAGGACGGGCTTTTTCCGTCGCAGCGCTCGATGGACGAGAGCGGGCAAAAGGGCCTCGAGGAAGAACGGCGGCTGGCCTATGTGGGAATCACGCGGGCCGAGACCCTGTGCACCATTTCCTTTGCGGGCAACCGGCGCGTTTACGGGCAGTGGCAAAGCCAGATGCCAAGCCGCTTTATTGACGAGCTGCCCGAGGCCCATGTCGATGTGATGACGCCGCCGGGGCTTTATGGCGGCGGCTATGGCGCGGCGCAGCCGCAGCTGCGCTCGCATCTGGCAGAGACGGCGGCGGAGGCGGATGTCTATAACTCCCCCGGCTGGAAGCGGATGCAGGCGCGCGCGAGCCAGAGGCCCGCGCCGAGCGCGCAGGCCAAGGCGAGCTATATTGTCGAGGCGACAGCGGTGTCCTCGTTTATGCAGGGCGATCGGGTGTTTCACAGCAAGTTCGGCTATGGGGATGTCATCGGGGTTGAGGGCGACAAACTCGAGATCAGCTTTGACAAGGCCGGTGTGAAGAAAGTCGTGGCGCGCTTTATTGTGAGCGCGGCGGATGCCGATAATATTCCGTTTTGAAGCTGGACTGTGAGGCTGGGCTGTGAGGCGGGGCTTGTAAAGCGGGGCTTGTGGGGCCGGCCTGTCAGGCGGGCAAAAAGCACTCTTTAAATACGAAGGCGGCGGACCCTTAAGGGAGGAGGGGGTCCGCCGCGCATTCTTGTGCCGGAAAAAGGGAGGAGAACCGGCACAATCCGGGTGTTGGTTTAGCCGTAGACAGCCTCATAGGCTGCGGCGTGGATGCTTGAGTGGTTGAGGCCGAGGTCTGCAAGTTCGCGGCCCGAGAGGCTTGAAAGCTCGCTGACGGTCTGGCGATACTGGCGCTTGAGGGCGACTGTTTCGACGGCGTTTGAGGCGAAGCTCACGGCTTTTCCGACGAGTTCCGCGATGGCTTCACTCAGGGCGCCTGACGAGGTGGATACGACGTAGTTCATTGTTTTTACTCATTCATCTGTGTGACGCTGGGCGTCGGTGTGTGTCTGTCTTGAGGGAGATATAGGCGCGTGCTGCGACTGCGAAAAGAGCTAGTTCGGCAATGCCGCTATGCAGCATCTGCATATGTCCTTACGTCAAGGTCAACTTTGTTTCGGGTTGTAATTCGCGCGCAAAGACGCACCTATGCCTCAAGCAAAGAAGGAGTGGCCCGATGGCGACGAAAGAACAGGTATTGGCAGAACTGGCGCGGCTTGCGCTGCCGGACGGGCAGAGCCTTGTGAGTGCGGATATGGTGCGCGCGCTTACGGTTGAAGAAGGAATGGTGCGCTTTGTCATCGAGGCGCCAAGCCCGGAGGCAGCCGCCAAGTTGGAGCCGATCCGCGCGGCGGCTGTGGATATGGTGCAGGCGCTTGAGGGCGTGCGCAGCGCCTCTGCTGTTCTGACGGCGCATGGCGCGCCGGCGGCGGCGAAAGCGCCGCCCAAGCTGAGCATTGGCGGCCACCCCGACCCCAAGCGCAAAGACATTCGCCCCAAGGATGTGGCGCGGGTGATTGCGGTCGGCTCGGGCAAGGGCGGTGTTGGCAAATC
>JAHBAM020000039.1 GCA_018500125.2 Roseobacter sp.
CTCTTGTGGCGTCGGGACACCCTCGCTTGACTTCAGGCTGCTGCCCTTGGTCTCTTCGCGAATGATATCCATGCACAGCTCAACGCATTCATCACAGATAAACACAGTCGGCCCCGCAATCAGCTTGCGCACCTCATGCTGGCTCTTGCCGCAAAAGCTGCAATACAGCGTGTTTTTGCTATCGCCGCCGGTATTAGTCGCCATCCGTTCGCCCTTTCTGGCCGTCGTCTTATAGGCAAAGGCGCCATGGCCCTGCCGTTTCGTCTGCCGTTTCGTCTGCTGTGGCTCAGCTTAGGTCAGCCCGCGCCGCGCCACAATCGCAAATTCGCCCCAAGGCGGCCCGCTGCCTAGGCGTCAGCCTCGCCCGCCTTGTCGCGGTTGGTGACGATCTCGTCGATCAACCCCCAGTCTTTCGCCTCTTCTGGGCTCATAAACTTGTCGCGCTCCAGCGCTGCCTCCACATCGGCCAGCGTCTGGCCCGTGTGGTGCACATAGATCTCGTTCAAGCGCCGCTTGAGCTTGAGCGTCTCCTCGGCGTGGATCATGATATCGCTGGCCTGCCCCTGATAGCCGCCCGAGGGCTGGTGCACCATCACGCGCGAATTGGGCAGACTAAAGCGCATTCCCTTTTCCCCCGCGGTGAGCAAAAGCGAGCCCATGCTCGCCGCCTGCCCGATCACAAGCGTGCTGACCTTGGGCTTGATATATTGCATCGTGTCATAGATCGACAGCCCGCTCGTCACCACGCCACCGGGCGAATTGATATACATACTGATCTCTTTTGACGGGTTCTCCGCCTCAAGATGCAAAAGCTGCGCCACAATCAGGCTGCTCATGCCGTCATGCACAGGCCCGTTCAAAAAGATAATCCGCTCCTTGAGAAGGCGCGAAAAGATGTCATAGGCGCGCTCGCCACGGCTCGTTTGCTCAACGACCATCGGCACAAGCGTGTTCATATAGGTCTCATACGGGTCTGTCATCTTATCCTGCCTGCTTTTACATCTCACCCGATCCATATCGGATCATTGCTAACAGAGTCTTAGTGGCGCGTTCCAAGGGCTGCAAGGCCGTTCCGGACGAATTCCCGTGATCTGCTTGCTTGAAACCGGCCCCGATTGGTATAAGGCAACAGTTTCAAAGCCCTGCCCCCGCGAAAGGCGCAACAATGTCTGACACCCCGCGCTCCTTTGTGGAAAAAGGCTCCTCGGCGCATTTTGATGTCGAGTTTGATGGCGTCACCGATACATTTCACTTCCTGCTCTTGCCCAAAACGACCATGCTCGCCGTCGCCGCCGCCATCGAGCCATTGCGCATCGCCAACCAGATCACGGAAAAACCGCTCTACAACTGGTATACCCTGTCAGAAACAGGCGCCCCCGTGACCTGCTCCAACGGAATGCGCATCACCCCCGACAAACCTCTCGAGCCGCTGCCCGCAGGGGCGCAATGCTTTGTCTGCGGCGGGGTTGAGCCGGAGCGCAATATTTCCAAGCCGGTCCTGTCCTGGATTCGCCGCGAATCGCGTTTCGGGCGCAAGTTCGGCGGCATCTGCACAGGCAGTTTCGCCCTCGCCGCCACAGGTCTGATCAAAGACCAGTATTTCACGCTTCATTGGGAAAACCAGCAGCGCTTTCGCGAAGACTACCCCGATCTCACCCCCACAGACCGGCTCTATGAAATCGACAAAGGCCTGATCACCTGCGGCGGCGGCAACGCCAGCATCGACATGATGCTCGCCCTGATGGAGCGCCGCCACGGCCCCAAACTCGCCGCCGTGGTGGCCGATATGTGCCTGCATGGCCGCGCCACCAGCTCCAAATCCTCCCAAACCACAGCCGCAAGTGCCGCAATCGGCTCGCGCAACCCGCATCTGCTCGCCGCGCTCGACCTGATGCGCACCGAGGTCGAAGACCCGCTGTCCATGTCTGATATCTGCGCCGAACTCGGCGTCTCCCGCCGCCAGATCGAGCGGCTCTTCTTGCGCCACATCGGCCAGCCGCCGATGCACTGCTACCTCGAAATCCGCCTCGCCCGCGCCCTGGCCTACCTCAAAGAAACCAATATGACGGTCGCAGACGTCGCGGTCGCCACAGGCTTTTCCTCCTCAAACCATTTCACAAAACGCTTCAAAGAACGCTTCAACCGCACCCCGCGCAGCTACCGCGTCAGCTGGAGCTAACCACTGGCCCGAACTCAAACCGCGCCCAAAGCCGCCCAGCCTTCCTCTTTCTATAAATATCCCGGGGGAGTGTGAGGGGGCAGCGCCCCCTCACCCGGTCGGACTGTGCGTAGCACAGTCCGATACTCCTTAGGCGCCGAACATATCCGCCGTGATCCCGGCATACCAGCCGATGCTCTCCTCATAGGTGGCCTTGCGCAGGGCCGCATCCTCGCCGGTCTGGCTGATAAACCCGTCCACCTTGGCGATTTTCTCATCCGTCGCCTCGTAGGTCGCGCCGACTTTGACGCCGTCATCGGTGTCAATCAGGCTCCAGCAGGTGTTGGAGAACTTCGCCGGGAAGACCTTGCTCCCCGTCAGCGCCCCGCGCACCGCCATCGCACAGACTTTGGCCTGGCTGTTGGCCGAAAAGCCCGACTTGGGCATATCGCCCTGATGCGTCGCATCTCCGAGCACATAGACATTCTCGTCAACGCGGCTCTGCATGGTATGGCCCGAGACCGGCGCCCAATTGCCATCGTTCACACCGGCAATCTCGCAAATCCGCCCCGCTTTCATCGCCGGAATGACGTTGCAGGCGTCGACTTTGGTCACCTCCCCGTCAATCGTCACGGTCATGTCATCTGCGTTGACGCTCACATCACCACCGCCAAACTCCGAACCGATCCAGTCGACCATACCGCCATAATGCCGGTTCCAGCCCTCCTGAAACAACCCCTGCTTTGAAAACTTGGGCTTGGGGTCGGCGACAATAATCTTCGCGCTCGGGTTTGTCGCCTTCAGCACATGGGACACCATGCTGACGCGCTCATAGGGGCCCTGTCTCTTATACACATCTCCGAGCCCACGAGA
>JAHBAM020000041.1 GCA_018500125.2 Roseobacter sp.
AGATGTGTATAAGAGACAGCATGCCGCACCTTGAGCCAAACCAAAAGCCGCAGGCGGCGGAGTCCATGTCGCATTCAGCCCCTTGAAGTGTCGCAAAGCGGCAAAAATTTTCTCAGCTTCCCATTGACGCGAGGGGCTAAAATATGTGGTTATGGGGAGGTTAAGGGACAAGACTGCGCCAATGCAGCGTGACCTTGACACAAAAGGGAGAGACGAATGCCGCAACATGGATGCGCGGCTTGCGCAGGCGCTACATTGCCCTCGCAAGCACAGTCAAATGCCGCCTCGGGCGGGCGAATACCATCTCGTTTTGACCACGCCCCGCGCTTTGCACCCAGCCCTCGCGCTTCCCGCCAGACCCGTCACACCCGACCTCTTCGCCGCCACCTTTGCATATGTGCCCCACAGCACATCACCCAGAACAGGGGAACCTAAATGGGACTATTCATTCTTCGACGGCTCGGCGTGATGCTGCTCACAGCGCTCTGCCTGACCTTCGTGGTCTTCTTTTTGACCAATCTCTACCCAAACCTCGAGAAGCTCGCAAAAACGCAGGGCAATATGCGGATGTCTGACGCGCAGGTCGCCTCATGGCTGGACAATCGCGGCTATACCCAGCCCTTGCCGCGCAAATATGCCGAGTGGCTCGGCCTTGCGCCCGGCTTTACAGGCGTCAATGCCGAAGGCGAAACAACGGGCCGCTGCCTGCGTCCGGGTGTCGAGCCGGCAAAGGCTCCCAAATTCTGCGGTATTCTGCAGGGCGACTGGGGCTATTCCACCGTCTTCAAAGAGCCGGTCACAGCCATCATCGGCACGCGCCTGTCGCTGACCGCAAAGCTGATGTTCTGGGTCATGGTGCTCATGGTGCCCTCCGCGCTCATCGTGGGCGTGCTCGCCGGGATGCGCGAAGGCTCCCGCACCGACCGCACCCTCTCCACCGCCTCGATCGCCACAACAGCGACGCCCGAATATGTCTCCGGGGTGATTTTTATTGCCCTGCTCGCCTCCTCGCGCTTTGGCCTCTCGCCCATGTTGGCCGATGCCGGGCTGATCGAGGGCAAGACCCTCTTCAAAGGCACAGCCACCTCGGCCATGGAAAGCGCCACCTTCGAGAACTTCTTTCTCCCGGTGCTCACCATCGCGCTTTACGGCATGGGCTATATCGCCCGCATGACCCGCGCCTCCATGGCCGAAGTCATGACCGCACAATACATCCGCACAGCCCGCCTCAAGGGCGTTGCCTTCCGCAACATCGTCATGCAACACGCCCTCAGAAACGCGCTGATCGCGCCCTTCACCGTGATCATGCTCCAGCTTCCCTGGCTGCTCAACGGCGTGGTCATTGTCGAAACGCTCTTTAACTACAAGGGATTCGGCTGGACGCTCGTGCAAGCGGCGGGCAACAACGACATCGAGCTGCTGCTCGGCGTCTCGGTTGTCTCCGTCTTCGTGGTCCTCATCACCCAGCTTCTGAGTGATATCGGCTATGTCTTCCTCAACCCGCGCATTCGCATTTCGTAAGGGATATTGATGATGGAACCTCTTACATGGTTTGGCGCATATGCAGGCTTCTTCGGAACCTTCCTCGCCGCCTTCGCCACCCTCGCGGTGCTCACCGGCCTCTGTGCCATGCTGCTCTCGCTGACAGGCAGCTCGACCCGTGGCAGCTTCTCGCTTTTCAACGGGATCGCCGTAATCACCCTGCTGCTCGTCAGCATCGGCTATATCCACAATGCGCTCTCCCCCGCCGTCAGCGGCGGAATGGATCTGGCGGTGCTTGGCAAGATCCTGCTGGGCCTCTTGGCCCTGGGCCTGTTTGCCGCGATGCTCAGCCTCTTCATGAACAGCTTTTTTGACGACCCCGCCACAACCATGGGGGTTCTCTTCACCCTCTCGCTGAAGCTGATCGGTCTCACAGTGGCCGCCTGGCTTGGCTATACGCTGCTCTTTGCCGGCGCGGGGTTCCGCGCCGAGCTGGCCGCCATGGACCCGTCGGCCCTGCCCACAGGCGAAGCCCTCGCAGAGCAACAGCGGATCGCCACCATGCAGGGCCGTGGCATTCTGGCCTCTATCGTGATGCGCTTCATGCCGGTCTGGATCGCGCTCGTCGTGCTCTTTTCCCTCTCGATTGTCTACAAGCGCAAGCTCGGCCTCTACGGCAAACTGTTTGACAACACGATCGGGATTTTCGGCTTTGGCCTTGTGATGTTCTGGGTTTTCACAGCCGCCTTCAACGGCTTCTTTGACATGATCGCCACACATGGCCCGCTAGAGCAGCTCTCGGGCATGAAAAACAAAGGGCCGGGCACGCCCCTGCGGGATCTCTCCGACGGCGCCTACCCGTTCTATCTTCTGGGCGGCGACAATCTTGCGCGCGATGTCTTCTCGCGCATGGTCACAGGCTCGGTCATTGTCATCATGATCGCGCCTCTGGCCACGCTTTTTGCCTTCATGGTCGGAATCACCCTCGGCCTGCCGGCGGGTTACTTTTCCGGCCCCGCGCTGCGCAAAGGCAGCCTCGGCATGATCGCCACAGCCGCAATCTTTGCCCTCGCAACGGTCGCCGCGGGCCTCGGCGGCGGGCTGTCCAACTTCCTGATGCTCGGTGTGATCCTTGCGGTGCTCTTTGTGCTGATGTTCCGCGCCTCGCTCGATACCGTCCTGAGCTTTCTGGCAAACCTCATTCTCGCCTTTCCGGTGATCTTGCTGTTTTATCTGCTGGTCACGCCGGAAATCGTCGAGACAGGCCTGCCACAGTTCATGGCCGTGGTGCTGTTCATCTTCCCCATCGTCTTCGCCGGGGTTCTGATCAGCTCGCGGTTCCAGACCGATCCGGGCAAAAACCGCTTCTGGCTCATGCTGATCCTGATCCCGATGGCGATCCTCTATCTCGTCACAATCAACGCACCTGACAGCCAGATCAATATTCTCGGCCCGCTGGATTTCTTCAATCCGGCGCCGGGGGTGCTTGTGGTCTTTGTCTCGGTGGTGTTTGTGAACTCGCCCACAGTGTTTCGGATCGTGCGCGGCCTCGCGCTCGACATCCACAGCCGCGATTATGTGGCCGCAGCACAAACGCGCGGCGAAGGCCCGTGGTATATCATGCTCTGGGAAATCCTGCCCAACGCCCGCGGGCCGCTGATCGTCGATTTCTGCCTGCGCATCGGCTATACCACAATCCTGCTCGGAACTCTGGGCTTCTTCGGCCTTGGCCTGCCGCCAGAAAGCCCTGACTGGGGCAGCACGATCAACGAGGGCCGCAAGCTGCTCTCGATCTATGCCCACCCGGCTCTGCCACCGGCCATCGCGCTTCTCTCTCTGGTCTTGGGCCTGAACCTTCTGGCCGACGCCCTGCGCGAAGAAAGCCTGAAAGACTGATGGCGCGCGCGGCAGCTCGCCCTGCCGCGCCGCCTTGCAATTCTGAACACAACGTTACGGACAAAACAAAATGGTTAACGCGACATCCCCCTCCAAAGCCTGTTTAGGCGGTGCACGGGTTGTGCACGGGATGTGCACGCTTTTCACCCCCCGTTTTGCGCCTCTCAGGGAGAAAGTTAATGGCTAAAATTCACGATTATGACGGCCCCATTCTGGAGATCGACAAACTGTCGATTTCCTTCTTCACGCGGCTGCGCGAAATCCCTGCGGTCATGGATTTTTCGGTCAAGGTGGCGCCGGGCGAAGCCGTTGGACTGGTTGGAGAATCGGGCTGTGGCAAGTCGACCGTGGCGCTCGGCGTGATGCGCGATCTGGGCAAAAACGGCCATATCGTCGGCGGCAGCATCAAATTCAAGGGCCGCGATATGGCCTCGCTGAGCGAAGACGAGCTGCGCGACATCCGTGGCAACGAAATTGCCATGATATATCAAGAGCCTATGGCCTCTCTCAACCCCGCCATGAAGATCGGCCGCCAGCTCATGGAAGTGCCCATGATCCATGAGGGCGTCAGCGAGGAAGAGGCCTATAACCGCGCCCTTGAGGTCGTCACAGACGTCAAACTCCCCGACCCGACCCGGATGCTCTCAAGCTATCCGCACCAGCTCTCCGGCGGCCAGCAACAGCGGATCGTGATCGCTATGGCCTTGATGTCAAAGCCGTCTTTGCTCATCCTTGATGAGCCGACCACAGCGCTGGATGTGACGGTCGAAGCGGCGGTTGTCGAGCTTGTGAAGGATCTGGGCAAGAAATACGGCACATCCATGCTATTCATCTCCCACAATCTTGGCCTCGTGCTCGAAACCTGTGACCGCATCTGCGTGATGTATTCCGGCGAAGCGGTCGAGCGCGGCGATATCGAGACCGTGTTCAACAATATGCAACACCCTTACACGCAAGCGCTTTTCCGCTCGATCCCGCTTCCGGGCGCCGACAAAAACGCCCGTCCCCTCGTGGCGATTCCGGGCAACTTCCCGCTGCCCCACGAGCGGCCCAATGGCTGCAATTTCGGACCGCGGTGTGACTATTTCGAAGCCGGCCGTTGCGATAAAGACTTCATCCCGATGTCGCCCGCCGATGACACGGGCGCCCATGAGACCCGCTGTCTCAAATTCAACGAGATCGACTGGAACGCCCCGATCGTCGCCGCCCAAACAAAGACCAAAGGCGAGATCGGCGAGGTGGTCTTGTCTATGAAAAACCTCAAGAAATACTACGAAGTCGCCGCCAACGCCCTCTTCGGGGGCGGCGAAACCCGTGTTGTAAAGGCCAATGAAACCCTGAGCTTTGAGGCCCGCGAAAGCGAAACTCTGGCCATCGTGGGCGAGTCCGGCTGCGGAAAATCGACCTTCGCCAAAGTGTTGATGGGCCTTGAAACCGCGACAGGCGGCACAATCGAGCTGGATGGCAAAGACATCGGCGGGGGTCCGCGCCGAAAAAGCGCCACCACAACAAAGGCCGCTGTGGAAAAGGGCCTCCCACACCCCCTTTACAACCCCCACCCCCC
>JAHBAM020000144.1 GCA_018500125.2 Roseobacter sp.
CCCGCACCCCCCGGGATATTTCTGGAAAGAGGAAGCAGCAGAGGGCGCGCGCCTCGCCCCTGCGGTGCACGTTACTCTGGCGCCTGAAACACCGCGTTGACCTCGGCCTTGATGATCCGTGCGATCAGCGCGCAATCGGCAAGGCTGAAGGTCAGCGGCAGGCGCATATCGATGATGCCCTTCAGGATTCTATCGCTCTTCGGCAGGGGGGTGCTCGGGGCGTAGCGCCAACTGTCATAGCGGCTGGTGAAGCCTTTCGGCTCGGCACCGCCGAACCACTTCAGCTCAACGCCCCTTGCAGCACAGCGCGCCAGCACCTCGGCCACCGCCGCATCGCTCCACTCCAGCAGCAGGAACTGGATCGAGGAGCCAACGAAGTGCTCCGCGTCAGGCCGCTCTACCACAGTGAGGCCTGCGGTTCCGCGGATCCCCGCCTCAAGGGCACGGTAGCGGGCATTCCACGCCTCGATCTGGTCTTGCAGCCGTGCCAACTGGGGCCGCAGCAGCGCGGCGCGCAGATGATCCATTCGGCCCGAGACATTGGGCGTCTGGTATTTGAGCTCGGCGAAGGCCTCGGGCGGCGGCGCCGCGAGATGGCGCTCAAAGAGCATATAGGAGCCGGACAAGAGAATGGCCCGCGCGGCGACCTCTGCGTCATCGGTGATCAATAGCCCGCCTTCGCCCGAGTTCATATGTTTGTAGGTCTGTGTCGAGTAACACCCGACCAGCCCGTCGGTCCCCGACAGCCGCCCCTTCCAGCGCGCCCCCATGGTATGGGCGCAATCCTCGATCACGCGGATGCCCTTGCTGTTGCACAGCGTCATCAGCGCATCCATATCCGCCAGATGCCCGCGCATATGGCTGAGCATCAACACATCGGCCTGGTCGGCCTTGGCCGCGAGGTCCTCCAGATCGATCGTCAGGCTCTCGGTCACGCCAACAAAGATCGGCACAGCGCCAAGACTTGCAATCGCCCCGGGCACGGGCGCAAGCGTAAAGGCATTGGTCAAGACCCTGTCGCCCGCCCCCACCCCGAGCGCGCGCAAGGCGCAGGCCATCGCATAGCCCCCCGAAGCCAGCGCAAGGCAGTATTTCGCCCCCATCGCAGCGGCAAACTCCTGCTCCAGAAGCGCCACTTCGCCCAGCTCGCCAGGCGCCAGATTGTAGCGGTGCAAGCGCCCGCTGCGCATCACCGCCAGCGCCGCCTCGATCCCCTCTTCCGGGATCGGCTCTTGCTGGGTGAAACTGCCTGTGAATATCTCGCTCATTCTCTCTTATCGCGCCTCAGCCCGGATCAGGTCAATCACCCAAGTCATGATTTCAGTTTCCCCAAAGACCAGATTTCAAACCGGTGAACATCAGCGCAGCAAAGCCCGCGCAATCGCCGGCAAATCGGCAAAATCATGCAGCAAAGCATCCGGCTCAAGCGCCGCCATATCCTCGCCAGACGGCCCGAATGTCACCAGCACCGACGGAACCCCCGCCGCGCGCGCCGTGTTGTGGTCGGTGTCGCTGTCGCCGACCAGAAGACAGCGCTCAGGATGCCCGCCCGCGCGCCGCGCCGCCTCAAACAAAGGCGCCGGGTCCGGCTTGCGCACCGGCAACGTATCGGCCCCCACCAGACTGGCAAAGCGCTCCAGCGCCCCCAAGCGGCGCATCAGCTCGACCGCCAGCGCCTCGGGCTTGTTGGTGCAAATGCCAACCCCGAAGCCCTCGCACTTCAGAGCCTCGACCGCCTCCAAGGCCCCGTCATAAAACACGGTGCGCCGGTCAAGATCGGCCCCGTAAGCCTCAAGCAAGACGGGGTAATAGGCCTCAACCACAGCCTCATCCGGCCGCCCCAGCCGCGCAAGCCCCGCGCGCAGCATGAATTTGCCCCCGCGCAGCGCCACCCCCGCATCCGCGCCGGTCAGCACATCGCCCTCGCCCATCTGGCGAAAACAGGCATTGGCCGCCGCGAGCAAATCGCCGCTGGTGTCCGCCAATGTGCCGTCCAGATCAAAAATAACTGTTTCCATCGCTCTGCTCCCTTTGACATATCCCGCAACAATGCTTGATATCTGCCCCCTTGTGCTCTGCTCTGTAGCGGATAAAACGGGCCAGACTTAAAAAGGCAAGTAAAACCCATGAGTATCAACCTTGTAATTCTCGCCGCAGGCAAAGGCACGCGGATGAAATCTGACAGCGCCAAGGTGCTTCACAAGGTTGCGGGCGCGCCGCTGCTGATCCATGCGATGAAAGCCGCCGCCAGCCTTGAGGCGCAAAACACAGTGATCGTGGCCGGCCATGAGGCCGAGGCCGTCAGCGCCGCCGCTCTGGCCTATGACGAGACCGCGCGGATCGTTCTGCAAGCCGAGCAAAAGGGCACAGGCCACGCCGTGCTCTCGACCAAAGAGGCGCTGGCCGGCGCCACAGGCGATCTCTTGGTGCTCTATGGCGACACGCCGTTTATCAGCCCCCAAACCCTTGACACCATGCGCGCCGCCCGCGCGCAGTTTGACATCGTCGTGCTGGGCTTTGAGGCCGCCGACCCGGCCCGCTATGGCCGCCTCGTCATGGATGGAAATAGGCTGGAGCGGATCGTCGAATTCAAAGATGCATCAGATGAAGAGTGCGCCATAAGCTTCTGCAATAGCGGCGTTATTCTTTGCTCTGTTGCGCATATCTATGCGCTTCTCGCCGAGGTCACAAATGACAATGCCAGCGCGGAATACTACCTCACCGACATCGTCGGACTGGCCCGTGCGGCGGGCCTGTCGGCCACAGCGGTGGCCTGCGAGGAAGCCGAAACAATGGGGGTCAACTCCCGCGCCGATCTCGCGGCCGCCGAGGCCGCCTTTCAGGCCCGCGCCCGCGCCGAGGCGCTTGAGGCCGGCGTGACCCTCACAGCGCCCGAAACCGTCTTCTTTGCCCATGACACCTACATCGGCCCCGATACAATCATCGAGCCAAATGTGGTCTTCGGCCCCGAGGTGACAATCGAGAACGGCGCGCATATCCGGGCGTTTTCCCATCTCGAAGGCGCCCATGTGAGCCGTGGCGCGGTTGTCGGCCCCTTTGCCCGCCTGCGTCCGGGGGCCGAGCTGTCTGAAAACGTCCATGTCGGCAATTTTGTCGAAATCAAGAACGCCACCCTCGCAGAGGGCGCAAAGGCCAATCACCTGACCTATATCGGCGACGCCACCATCGGCGAGGGCACAAACATCGGCGCAGGCACCATCACCTGCAACTATGACGGCGTTTTCAAACACCAGACGCAGATCGGCGCGCGCGCCTTTATCGGCTCCAACACCATGTTGATCGCGCCCGTGTCTGTGGGCGATGAGGCCATGACCGCCACAGGCGCGGTGATCAACAAGGATGTGCCCGCGGGGGCCATGGCGATTTCGCGCACACCGCAAAACAACAAACCAAATCTGGCGCGCAAGCTCTTTGACACCCTCAGAGCCAGAAAAGCCCGCCAGCAAAGCGAGGACGAGTGATATGTGTGGCATCGTAGGCGTTCTGGGCGATCACGAAGCGGCGCCCCTTCTGGTTGAATCCCTCAAGCGCCTCGAATACCGGGGCTATGACAGCGCCGGCATTGCCACAGTCGATGCAGGCCGCCTTGGCCGCCGGCGCGCGGTGGGCAAGCTCGTCAACCTGTCAGACAGGCTGGTGCACGAGCCGCTGACCGGCAAGGCCGGTATCGGCCACACCCGCTGGGCCACCCATGGCGCGCCCAACGAAACAAACGCCCACCCGCACAGCACCCGCCAGGTCGCTGTGGTCCATAACGGCATCATCGAAAACTACCGCGAGCTGCGCGAAGAGCTGGCAGGCAAAGGCATCGGCTATGAAACCGACACCGACACCGAAACCGTCGCCCTGCTCGCTCAGGCCTATCTGGACGCCGGCCAAAGCCCCCGCGAGGCCGCGCTCAGCACGGTCAACCGCCTGACAGGGGCCTATGCGCTCTGCTTTCTCTTTGAGGGCGAAGACAACCTTCTCATCGCCGCGCGCCAAGGCTCGCCGCTGGCCATAGGCTACGGCACAGGCGAAATGTTCATCGGCTCCGATGCCATCGCGCTGGCCCCGCTGACCGACCAGATCACCTACCTTGAGGAAGGCGATTTCGCCGTTGTGACCCGATCCGACGTGACGATTCTGGACGCGGCCCGCCGTCCCGCCACCCGCGAAATCAAAACCGTCGAGATCGACACAGGCCAGATCGACAAGGGCGGCTACAAACACTTCATGTCCAAAGAAATCGCCGAGCAGCCCCGCGTGCTCACCGAAGCGATCGGCTATTACCTCGCCCGCGATGACAGCCGCATCCACCTGCCGGGCGCAGGGATCGATTTCAATGCCTATGACCGTCTGACAATGGTGGCCTGCGGCACGGGGTTTTATGCCTGCCTCACAGCCAAATACTGGTTCGAGCAGATTGCAAAAATGCCGGTCGAGGTCGATATCGCCTCCGAATTCCGCTACCGCGAGCCGCCCGTCACAGAGCGCACCGCCGCGCTGTTCGTGAGCCAGTCGGGCGAAACCGCCGATACCCTCGCCGCCCTGCGCTACTGTCAGGGCAAGGCCGCAAGCCTGCTCTCGGTCACAAATGTTGCCACAAGCTCGATCGCCCGCGAAAGCGATCTCGCACTGCCCATCATGGCCGGCCCCGAAATCGGCGTGGCCTCCACCAAGGCGTTCACCTGCCAGCTCACCGTGCTCTATCTGCTCGCGCTCAAAGCCGCCCACGACAGGGGGCACCTCACCGACGAGGCCCTCGCCCTGCGCCTCTCCGAGCTGCGCAGCCTGCCCGGCGCCGTCAATGCGGCCCTCGCTCTTGACAAACAGCTCGCTCACGCCGGCCTCAAGCTCTCCGAAGCCCGTGACGTGCTGTTTTTGGGCCGCGGCCTGATGTATCCTCTCGCCCTTGAAGGCGCGCTAAAACTAAAAGAAATCAGCTATATACACGCCGAAGCTTATGCGTCTGGCGAGTTAAAACACGGCCCCATTGCCCTGATCGACAAATCCATGCCCGTGGTCGTCAAAGCGCCGAGGGATGCGCTCTTTGAAAAGACCGTCTCCAATATGCAAGAAGTCATGGCGCGCGACGGCAAAGTCATACTCATCACCGATGCCCAAGGCGCCGCCGAGGCGGGCGATGAGACATGGATGACCCTTATCATGCCAACCGTCCCCGCCGCGCTGACCCCCATTCTCTACGCCATCCCCGCCCAGCTTCTGGCCTATCACACAGCCATTGCCAAAGGCACGGATGTCGACCAGCCGCGCAATCTCGCAAAGTCGGTGACGGTCGAGTAAGCGAAACAGCCGTAGCCTTTGGCCGCTGACTGTGCGATAGCAGCGCCAAACCGCCCTCAGGATAGGCCCGACATGAATCTCGATGACGCTCTCACAGCTCTGCGCAATGCCGCCGAAGACGGTCGCGCCGCAGGCATGGCCGACTATCACAAAGTTCCGCGCACATATCTGGGCGTGCCAAATCCCGTGATCAGCGCGCTCGCCAAAGAGTGGCGCGCCCCCTTGTCAATCGAGGCGCGCGTCGCCCTCGCCGACCAGCTCTGGCAAACCGATATCTTTGAGGCCCGCCTCGCCGCCGCCAAGCTCTTGACACAGGCGCGCATCACCCCCGACCAAGCTGTCTGGGATCTGATTGTCTCATGGGTGCCCGACTTTGACAGCTGGGCCATAGCCGACCATGCCATGATGGCCGGCCAAAAGCGCCTTGTGGCCGACCCCTCGCGCATCGAAGAGGTCGAGCGCTGGACCAACTCCGATGTCCACTGGACCCGCCGCGCCGCGATGGTCGTGACCCTCCCCTATACCAAACAAAATCACCCAAAGCCCGAGGAGCTTGCCATCCGCAAGCGCGTCCTCGGCTGGGCTGTGCGCTATGTCGAGGACCCGGAGTGGTTCATCCAGAAGTCGGTGGCCTGGTGGCTGCGCGACCTGAGCAAACATGACGCGCCGCGCGTCGCCTATTTCCTCGCCAACCACGCAAAGAAAATGAAGCCCTTCGCCCGCAAGGAAGCGGCCAAGTTCCTCCCCAAAGACGCCTGACCGACACCAAGCCGCAGGACCGCAAGACGCAAAGAGCGCCCGTCACGCCGACGGCGCTGCGTCCGCAACTCAGCGGGCCTAAAACAGCTTCAGTTTCTTAAAAACCGCATATTGCGCGATCAAAACCGCACAGATCGCGCCGCAGACAATCACAAAGCCGTTCGCGTTTTCCGCCAGCGGCACACCGCCGACATTGATGCCCAAAAGCCCGGTCAGAAACCCGATGGGCAGGAAAAACGCCGACACAATCGTCAGAACAAACATCTGGGTGTTCATCTGCTCGGCCCGCGCATCCATCACCTGATCATGCACAATCTGCGCCCGGTCGCGGATCGCGTCCAGCTCCTCGCTCAGGCGCGTCAGACGGTCAATTGCCTCTCTCAGATGGCTCAGAGCCTCGCGCGACACCCAGTCAAACCCCTCGACCTCAAAGGTCGTCAAAGCGTCCCGCTGCGGAAACATATAGCGCCGCAGCCCCGTCGCCACCTGTCGAATATCGGCCAGCGCGCGGCGCGTCTCGCTCAGGGTCTCGCCCTCCAGCCCCTCGGCAATCGCATCCAGCTTCTCGTTCAGCTCCGCGACCACAGGCTCGGCCCGGTCGGCAATCCGCAAGGCAAAGGCCGCCACCATCTCGCCCGGCGCGCGCGGTGCCCGCCCGCCCCGCACCATCGCGGCCACATCCTGAAGCGCCTTCAAAGGCCGCACGCCACAGCTCACAAGCTGCCCTTCCTCCACCCAGAGCCGCAGCGACACCATGTCTTCCGGCTCCGCCCCGAGGTTGAGATTGACCCCGCGCAACACAAGGATCGCCCCTCCGCCATGCGGTGTGCAGCGCGGGCGCGTCTCCTCGGCGGTGAGCGCGGTTTTCACCGCCTCATCAAGGCCAAATCCCTGCAGCCGCTCAGCCAGCGCCTCGGGCGTGCCCTGAACGTGTCGCCAGACATAGCCACCGCCCTCGCCCGCGCCCTGCGCCAAGACAGACGATGGGTCCGCCGCCGCCGCGCCCTCAAGGGCCGCCACACTGCGATCAGCGCCAATCCGAAAGCCAAAATCAGGGGTCGCCTCGCTCATTTTTCTCTCCGGTTCAGTTTAAAAAGACCTCGACCTCGGTCAAATCGGTCAACCCCGCCTCAATCGCGCGCAAAGCCGCCAATGACATATGGCTCCCCGCCGTTTTTGGCCCGCTCAAAGGCAATAGCTCAAGCACAACCGCCTTGCCGGTGGCCCTGTTCAGCACCCGCCCGGATGCTGGCGCGCGCACAAGCGGCGTCTTGATCCATAAGCCGGGCTGCGCCGCATCGCCAAGCGTGGCCACAGTCCGCCCGAGCGCGCGGCCCTCGCCCTTGGCAGCCTTTTCTTCTGCCGCCTTAACAGCCGCTTGTTTCTGCGCTGCGCTCGTGGTGTCAAACTGCTCCACCGTGCGCGCCGCCGCCGGCGGGCGCACAGCCCCGCTTTGCACAGCCCCGCTTTGCGCAGCCTCCTGCACAGCCTCCTGCCTCACAAGCGCGACAGCCTCCCGGTCCCGCACCAAAGCGCAGCCCGCAAGCAGCCCCACCAGACTCACGCTTGATACCACCTGTTTCATCGCTCCAAGGTTAGGCGCCTGTGCGCCCCTTGACCAGAGCAGAAACACCCTTGCCCCGCCGCCGCCCAGCCCTTAACTGTAACTCCATGACAACGCCGTTGATTGATCCCTTCGCCCGCCCGATTTCCTATCTGCGCGTCTCCGTGACAGACCGCTGCGATTTTCGCTGCGTCTATTGTATGTCCGAAAACATGACGTTTCTGCCCAAAAAAGAGCTGCTCTCGCTGGAGGAGCTGGACCGGATGTGCAGCACATTTATCGGCCTCGGCGTTGAAAAACTGCGCATCACAGGCGGCGAGCCGCTGGTGCGCAAAGGCATCATGACCTTCTTTCAGGCCATGACGCGGCATCTGGAGAGCGGCGCGCTCAAAGAGCTGACCCTCACAACCAACGGCTCCCAGCTCGCGCGCTTTGCAAGCGATCTCTATGCCGCCGGCGTGCGCCGGGTGAATGTCTCGCTGGATACGCTGGATGAGCAGAAATTCGCAGAGATCACCCGCTGGGGCCGCCTGCCCCAAGTGCTCAAAGGCATAGAGGCCGCCCGACAGGCGGGCCTGCGCGTCAAGATCAACACGGTTGCGCTCAAAGGCTTCAATGAGGACGAGCTGTTTACCCTCACCCAATGGTGCCAGCGCGAGGATATGGACCTGACTTTTATTGAAGTCATGCCCATGGGCGATATCGGCAACGAAGACCGCCTCGATCAATACTGGCCCCTCAAAGACCTGCGCGCCAGCCTCGCCGAGCGCTATACGCTCACCGAGCTGACCCACCGCACAGGCGGCCCGGCCCGCTATGTGCGCCTAGAAGAAACAGGCCAGCAAATCGGCTTCATCACCCCGCTGACGCATAACTTCTGCGAAAGTTGCAACCGCGTCCGCCTGACCTGCACGGGCGAATTGTTCATGTGCCTCGGACAAGAAGACAACGCCGACCTGCGCGCCCCCCTGCGGCTTCACCCCGAAAGCGACGCCCCCCTCCAAGAGGCCATCCGCGCCGCCATCAAGCTCAAACCCAAAGGCCACGACTTTGACTACGACCGCCAAAGCGTCGGCGGCAAAATGACCCGCCACATGAGCCACACAGGCGGCTGACCGTGGCCGCGCCGCTCCTGCTTCAAGCCTATCGTGCGTGTGCGACGCTCGTTGCCCCTCTGGCACAGCATCTCACCAAACCGAAAATCACAAACCAAGGCATTGACCCCAAAAGACTGTGCGAACGACAGGGCAAAGCAACTCAGCCACGCCCCGCAGGCGCGCTCATGTGGTTTCATGCGGCCAGCGTCGGCGAAAGCCTGTCGATCCTGCGCCTGATTGAACATCTCGCCACCGCCGATCCCGCAGGCAGCTTCCTGATCACCTCGGGCACAGCCACCTCGGCACGCATTCTTGCCAAACGTCTGCCGCCCCGCTGCACCCATCAATTCGCCCCGCTTGACAGCGCCGTCTATGTCCGGCGTTTTCTCAACCATTGGCAGCCCGATCAAGCCGTTTTCATCGAAAGCGAGCTTTGGCCCACGCTGATTCTGGCAAGCCATGCTCGCGGTATCCCGCTCGCGCTCCTCAACGCCCGCATTTCTGACAAAACGGCGGCCAGATGGTCCCGCGCGCCGCGCGCCGCACGGGCGCTGCTCGGGGTGTTCCGCCTCATCCACTGTCAAGACAAGCGCACAGCCGAGTATTTTCAAGCGCTCGGCGCGCCCCAAGCGGCCGCTGGGACAAATCTCAAATCGCTCGCCGGCCCTCTGCCCTATGACGCAGCCGCACTGAGCGAGATGCAAAACAGCCTCGCCGCCCGCCCCCTCTGGCTTGCCAGCTCAACCCATCAGGGCGAGGAAACCACAGTGCTCGCCGCCCATAAAGCCCTTCTGCGCAGCCATCCCGATCTGCTTCTGGTTCTCGTCCCGCGTCACCCGGAGCGGGCCACAGAGATCAAAAAACTCATTCAGGCCCAAGGGCTTGTGCTCGCACAGCGCAGCGCCAAAGCGCCAATCGAGGACAATCCCCAAGTCTATCTCGCCGATACTCTGGGCGAAACGGGCCTCTGGTATGCGCTCAGCCCGCTCACGTTTCTGGGCGGCTCGCTTGTCCCCGTTGGCGGACACAACCCCTACGAACCGGCCCAGACGGCGTCGGCGCTGCTGCACGGCCCGCTTTATGCCAATTTCGCGCAGGGCTACGGCGCACTCCAACGCGCCGGTGCCAGCCTTGAAATCAGTGATGCCGCAAGCCTCGCCGCAAGCCTGCAGGGCTTGCTTGACTCCCCCAAAGCCTTGAAGCGCCAGCGCAGCCGCGCCCGCGCCTTTGCCGCCGCGCAAAACACCGCGCTCGACGAGATCGGCGCCGCCCTTCGCAAGGCGCTTTCGTGCAGCGCGCCAGAACAGATCCAAAGCGAAAACGAGCAGCCATGACAGCCCACCCGTCACAAACAGAGTTGATTGTTACCAACTTCAACCGCAATTTCACCGGCGTGTCCGCCACGGCGGCCGCTGTATTGCGCCATCAAATGAATGACTACACTCTCGCGCTTGCCGGCCACCCTCTGCCGCACGGCCCTGATCCGATCTCAAAGCGCGCGGCCTTTAAACTCTCGCGCAAACCGCCCGCCGGACGGCCCTTTGTAATCTGGCACGTGCGCCGCAATCCTGAAATGCGCGCCGCGCTCTGGGCGCGCGACGTCTTGCGCCTGCCTGTCAAAATTGTGTTTACATCTGCAGCACAACGCCGCCACTCGGCTTATCCCCGCTGGCTGATCTCGCGCATGGATGCGGTTATCGCCACAACAAAGGCCGCTGCCACCTATGTCCCGAATGTCTTCGCCGTCGTGCCGCATGGCGTGGATACTGATGTCTTTACGCCGGCCCAAAACAAGCCGCTGGCATGGGAAAGCCTCGGGTATGGTGGCAAAATCGGCCTGGCCTCCATAGGCCGCATACGCCCCGAAAAAGGAACCGACCGCTTCGTTCAGGCCATGCTGCGTCTTCTGCCGCATCACCCCGATCTAACAGCGCTGGTGATCGGCCGCGCCGCAAGCGCCCACAGCGCATTCCTGAACGGTCTAAAACAACAAACCGCCGAGGCGGGCCTGTCTGACAGGCTTCTCTTTCCCGGTGAAATTCCGGCCGCCGCTATGCCAAAGCTGATGCGCGGCCTCAGTGCCGTGGTGCAGCTCCCCCGCTACGAGGGATACGGCATGACCCCGCTCGAAGGCATGGCCAGCGGTGTGCCGTTTGTGGCAACAGATGCAGGCTCCTACCGGGCCTTCTCGCAAGGCGGGCAAACCGGCACAATTGTGCCCGACGATGCCCCGGAAGAAACCGCAAACGCGCTGAACAGCCTGCTGGCTGACCCCGAGCGCCTAGCCGCCCGCTCCGACGCAGCCCGCAGAGCCGCCGTAGACGTCTTTTCAATCCAGGCCGAAGCGCAGGGGATCGCTAAGGTCTACGACAGGCTCTGGCAGGGCCTCGGTTAGACGGGCATCCGCTGCTCGACAATCTCGGCCCAATAGCTGCACCCGGCGGGAATGGCTTCGTCGTTGAAGTCATATTTTGTGTTGTGCACATTGGCCGTATCGCCGTTGCCCATCAGGATATAGGCGCCGGGGCGCTCTTCGAGCATAAAGGCAAAATCCTCCCCGCCCATGACAAGCGGTGCCTCGTTGCAGCCGCCCGACACCCGTGTTGCCACCGCGCGCAAGAAGTCGGTCTGCGCCTCGTGGTTGTCCATCACAGGGTAGCCACGCTTGTAGTCGACTTGCGCAGTGCCGCCAAATGTCGCCGCCACACCGTTGCAAATTTCGCCAATCCGCGTCTCGGCCAGATCGCGCATCGCCGGGCTCATGGTGCGCACCGTGCCCTTGAGCGTCACCCCGCCGGGGATCACGTTAAACGCCTTGGAGCTGGTCTCAAAAGAGGTCACAGACACCACGATATTCTCCACAGGGTCGGCATTGCGGCTCGCCACGGTCTGCAGCGTCATAACCGCCTGCGCCGCCATCACGGTGGTGTCGATGGTCTCCTGCGGCTTGGCGCCATGCCCGCCACGGCCGCTGAACTGGACCGTAAACACATCTGTCGCTGCAAAAAACGGCCCCGAGCGGATCGAAAACGCGCCCACAGGCTGGCCGGGCCAGTTGTGCATCCCGTAAACTTCCTGAATGCCAAACCGCTCCATCATGCCATCGTCGCACATTTCCTTGCCACCGCCCCCGCCTTCCTCGGCGGGCTGGAAGATCACAACAGCCGTGCCGTCAAAATTACGGGTCTCTGTCAGATATTTCGCCGCCCCCAAAAGCATCGCCGTGTGCCCGTCATGGCCACAGGCGTGCATCGCGCCGGGCGTTTTGGAGGCATAGGGCAGCCCGGTTTCCTCAGGCATCGGCAGCGCGTCCATATCCGCGCGCATCCCGATCACCTTGCCGGAAGTGTCGCTCTTACCCTTGATCACCCCGACAACGCCGGTCCGCCCGATCCCCGTGACAACCTCGTCACAGCCAAATGCCTTGAGCTTTTCGGCGACAATCGCGCTGGTGCGATGGGTCTCAAACAGGATCTCGGGGTGTTCGTGCAAATCGCGCCGCCACGCGGTGATCTCTTCGTGCAGCTCGGCAAATCGGTTTTTTACAGCCATGGTCTTTCTCCCAGTTTACTCGGCCAGCGGCAAACGGCTCTCGGCCAATTCGGCAAAGAAGCTCGCGCCCACAGGCAGGATTTCGTCGTTAAAGCTATACTTCGGATTGTGCAGATCGGCGCTGTCGCCATTGCCGATAAAGACATAGGCGCCGGGGCGCACCTGAAGCATCTCCGAGAAGTCCTCAGCCGGCATCACAGGGTCAATCGCCACGGTCGCACGCCCTGTCACAGCCCGCGCGGCCGCCGCCGCATGGCGCGCCGCCTCTGCGTCGTTCACAGTCGGCGGCACGCCATCATTGGCAAACTCAAGCACAGCGCTGCCGCCATAGGCCTCTGCCGTATGGGCAATAATCGCCTCCATACGCGCCCCCATCACCTTGCGCACCTCCCCATCAAAGTATCTGAGCGTGCCTTTGATGGTCACACTGTCAGGGATCACATTGTAAATATCGGTGTCACTGCGCAGGCCGCAGAGCGAAATCACCGCCGCCTGCAACGGGTTCACCGCGCGCGCCACAACCGATTGCATCGCCACAATGATATGGCTCGCCACAAGGCTCGTATCAATCGACAGATGCGGCATCGCCCCATGCCCGCCCTTGCCTTTCACAACAATGCGAAAAGCCTCCGCCGCCGACATCTGCGGCCCCTCCAGAACAGCAAACTGCCCCGCTTCAATACCGGGCCAGTTGTGCATCCCGTAAATCTCGTCAATCTCAAAGCGCTCCATCAGCCCGTCATCGAGCATGGCGCGCGCCCCGCCGCCGCCCTCTTCGGCCGGCTGAAAACAAAGCACAACCCGGCCGTCAAAATGGCGCGTCTCGGCCAGATATTGCGCCGCGCCCAAAAGCATGGTGGTATGCCCGTCATGGCCGCAGGCGTGCATCTTTCCGGCGTTCTGGGAGGCATAGGGCAGCCCCGTCGCCTCCTCAATCGGCAGCGCATCCATATCGGCGCGAAAGCCGATCGTGCGCCCGCGGCCCTGTGTGCCGCCCGGCCCGCGCCCCTGTATCACAGCCACAACACCGGTCTGCCCAAAGCCTTCAACAACCTCGTCACAGCCAAACTCGCGCAGCCGCGACGCCACCAGCCCCGCTGTGCGCGTCTCCTCAAAGCGCAGCTCGGGATGGGCGTGAAAGTCCCGCCGCCACCCCGTCATCTCGGTGCTCATCTGCGAAAACCTGTTCTTGATCGGCATAGCGCCTCTCCCTCTGTCAGCCGCTAAACATCAGGCCCAAGCTCGAGCTTGGCATAGCTGTCAAAGCGCGCAAGCGCAAATCGCGTGAGGTCATGTCCGACGTCACGTCCTGTCATCATATCCGCCATAATCCGCCCGAAGGCCGGGCCAATGCCAAAGCCATGGCCGCACATCCCCGTGCAAATGCTCAGCCCCTCAATCGGTGCATGATCCACCACAGGCACAACATCGGGCATGGTGTCAATCATCCCCGCCCAGCGCCGCGCCACCTTGGGCCGCCCCACCTTGGGGAAGCGCGCCGCGAACTTGTCAAGCATCCTCTCAAGCGCTGTGTCGCTCGGCGCGGGGTCGAGCACCCGCATCCGCTCAAACGGCGTCTCCTCGTCAAGGCGCCAGCGCCGCTTGGTCAACAAGCCGTCCGGCCAGTCCTTGGGCGCGGGCGGGCGGTAGCTCATGCCAAAGTCCCCGCCCATGATAAGCTGGCGATAATGCGGCAAATGGCGCAGCGCATCCGGCCCCACCCACAGGTGGTTCACCCCCAGCGAGGCCATCGTGTAGCCCCCATCCTTGCGGCGGCGAAACGACATGGCATCCTCTCCCGCCGCCCCGTCAAAAAAAGACGGCATCGGCGCGGTGGCCAGCACATTGGAGCGCACCGAGAGCTGCGGAAGGCTGACGCCCTCGCGGCGCAAAAACCTGTCTCTTATACACATCT
>JAHBAM020000179.1 GCA_018500125.2 Roseobacter sp.
GCGCGAGGAGGATACGATTTACTGGCTGGGCGGGGCGCGCTTTGCTGTTCTGGTCGCGCCTGTTCCGCAATTTGAGCTAGAAACTGCCATCCAGCTTGCCTCACGGTTGCAATCGGCGGCCGAAGAGCCGGTTTCTGTCAATATGCAGGCGCTTTTCCTGAGCAGTGCAATCGGCTTCTGCTTGAGCACGCGCAGCCCCGAAAACACGACAGACGCCTGGATCAAGGCCGCCGACACCGCATTGAATGAGGCCGCGCGCAATGCGCCCTCCTCTATTCGGGCCTATAGCGCGGAAATGGGCGAAACCAGTATGAAGAGAGAGGCCCTGACGCGCGAGGCGTTCTTTGCCCTCGACAACGGTGAGATTGCGCCATGGTTTCAACCCCAGCTCTCCACAGATACGGGGCGTGTCACCGGGTTTGAAGCGCTCGCGCGGTGGCATCACCCAAAACGCGGGACCGTTGCGCCGGCGGAGTTTCTGCCTGCGTTGCAAGACTCCGGCCAGATGGAGCGTTTGGGCGAAGTTGTGCTCTATGGCGCGCTCACCGCCCTCAAGGCTTGGGACCGTGCCGGGTTTTATGTGCCTTGCGTGGCGGTCAACTTCACCGCCGAGGAGCTGCGCAACCCCAAGCTGGCCGAGAAAATCCGCTGGGATCTGGACAGGTTTGACCTTGCGCCCAACAGGCTGACGATTGAAGTTCTGGAAACCATTGTAGCCGGCTCCCCCGAAGACGCTGCAGCACGCAACCTTGCGGCGCTGGCAAAACTCGGCTGTCGCATTGATCTTGATGATTTTGGCACAGGCCATGCCTCGATCACGGCCATCAGACAGTTTGCCATCGAACGGATCAAGATCGACCGCTCCTTTATCAGCCGCGTTGACAAGGATCAGGAACAACAGCGCATGGTCTCGGCCATCCAGACGATGGCAGAACGCCTCGGCCTTGAAACGCTTGCGGAAGGTGTGGAAACCTCGGGCGAACACGCCATGCTTGGTCAGCTCGGCTGTGCTCATGTACAAGGCTTTGCCATCGCGCGCCCGATGCCGTTTGACGAGACATTGGGATGGCTCACGCAGCACAACTCAAAACTGGGTGCGCTGCCCCAGATTCGGGGCGGAAACGCGATTTAGCGCATTGCCCAGCGCGCATCTTTGGCGAATTTCCTGCCGCCTTTTGCCCGAATGCCCCAATAACCGCTTGACCTTCGGGCCGTCACTCTGTTGAACCTGCCTCACTCGTAAAGGCAAGGGGCTCAGGTCTTCATGGACGATCAGAACAAGAATCTCATTCTCGCTGTAGCGCTCAGTATGCTCGTCATTCTGGGATGGAGCGTTTTCTTTCCGCCACCCGAGCCAAGCCCGCAGGATCTTGCGGCGGCGACACCCGCTGTCAGCCAAACCCAACTTGGCGACGCCGCGAGCGTGCCTTTGGCCGCCGCCGGCACCGAAGCTGTCGCCGCAGCCGATGCCAAACCCGCCGCTGATGTGCCCCGAATCCGGATTGAGAGCGGCCATGTCGAGGGCACGATTTCGCTTTTGGGCGGACGGTTTGACGAGCTGAAGCTCAAGAAATACCGCCAGACGCTTGAGCCGGACAGTGATATTGTGTCGCTGCTGAAGCCCACCGGCGCCGAGAGCGCCTATTATGCCCTCTATGGCTGGGCTCCGGGTGCTGGGCTGTCGGGCGATCTTGTCCCCGGGCCAAACACCGTCTGGTCGCTCAAATCGGGTGACACGCTCACCCCAACAACACCTGTTGTTCTCACTTGGAACAACGGCCAAGGCCTGACGTTTACGCGCGACATCAGCCTTGACGAAAACTATATGTTCACGATTGCCCAATCGGTTGCCAACGCCGGCTCCACAGCTGTGAGCCTTGCCCCTTACGGGACAATCGCGCGCCATGGCGAGCCGGCTGATCTCAAGAATTTCTTTATTCTTCACGAGGGCGCGATCCGCCATGTTGCGGGCGAGCTGACAGAAACCGATTATGGCGACTTCGAGGCCGCGCGCAGCCACGAAGAACTTGAGGTCGGCGACAAAGGCTGGACCGGATTTACCGATCACTACTGGATGACCACCCTGATTGTAGATCAGGCGGGGGCAAAGATCAGCACGTTCAACGACACCAGCCGCAATATTTTTCAAACAACAGCCAAGCATAAGACCGAGACGCTCGAGCCAGGCCAGACGGCCATTGTTTCCTCGCGGCTCTTTGCGGGCGCGAAGGAATGGGAAACCATCCGCAACTATCAAAACGAAAGCGGCGTCCCCAAGTTTCTGGACAGCATCGATTGGGGCTGGTTCTTCTTCATCACCAAGCCGATGTTCTGGCTGCTGCACTACCTGCACGCGCTTATCGGCAACATGGGCTGGGCGATTATCGCTCTGACCTTTATCATCAAGCTCGTTCTTTTCCCGCTGGCTTACAAATCTTACGCCTCCATGGCCAAGATGAAAGAACTCCAGCCGCAAATGGAAAAAATCAAGGAGCAGGCTGGCGATGACCGGCAAAAAGTCCAGCAGGAGATGATGGCGCTTTACAAGAAGGAAAAGGTGAACCCCGCCGCGGGCTGTTTGCCGATCCTGATGCAAATCCCGATTTTCTTCTCGCTCTACAAAGTGATTTTTGTAACGCTCGAGCTGCGCCATGCCCCCTGGATCGGCTGGCTCACAGACCTCTCGGCGCCCGATCCCTCGACGATCTTTAACCTTTATGGCCTGCTGCCATGGGACGCGCCGGAGCAAGGCTCGATTTTGGCGCTGATCTTCATTGGCGTGTTGCCGCTGCTTCTCGGGATCACAATGTGGCTCCAGCAAAAGCTGAATCCGGCACCCTCCGACCCGATCCAGCAACAGATCTTTGCCTGGATGCCTTGGGTCTTCATGTTCATGCTCGGAAGTTTCGCTTCGGGCCTCGTGATCTACTGGATTGCGAACAACACGATCACCTTCACCCAGCAATATCTGATCATGCGCAGCCATGGTTATAAGCCGGATGTTTTTGGCAATATCCTGTCGAGCTTCAAGCGAAAGCCGAAAGACGCAGAATGACGCCACAGGTGACCCAGCTCTGGCGCTATCCCGTGAAGAGCCACGGACGGGAAGCGCTTGAGCGGGTGAGGCTCACGGCGGGGCAAACCCTGCCTTGGGACCGGCTTTGGGCGGTGGCGCATGACAATTCAAGCGCTGATGGCTCAGAGTGGGTGCCCTGCCAGAACTTCACAATCGGGACCAAAGCGCCAAAGCTTGCGGCGCTCAATGCCACGGTCAATGAGGCGACCGGCCTTGTGACACTTACCCACCCGGAGCTTGGCACGCTTGAGTTTGATCCTGATCAGGACGGCGAGGCGCTGATTGCTTGGGCGGGCGGGCTTGTTCCCAAAGACCGTGCACAGTCTTCTCGACTCATTCGCGCCCGCTCGCGCGGCTTTACCGATACAGAGTTTCCCTCGGTTTCGCTGATGAATATGGCCTCGCATCGCGCGGTCGAGACCAAGCTTGAACAGGCCTGTGAGCCGGAGCGCTGGCGCGGGAATATCTGGCTTGACGGGTTCGCGCCTTGGGCCGAGTTTGATTGGATCGGAAAAACGCTGCGCATTGGCACGGCGCGTATTCTGATCAGAGAGCGGGTTGTGCGCTGCAAACACACCATGGCCTCGCCAAAAACCGGCGAGCCCGATATAGAGACCCTGAGCCTTTTGCGCGAAAACTGGGGTCATCAAGACTTTGGCGTCTACGGCGAAGTGATAGAAACAGGCGATATCCGCCTAGGCGATACAGCAGAGGTGCTTTGATGCAACTTCCTTTTCCATTGGCAGAGCTGCCTGACGAGTTTGCCCGCGAGAAAGGCCGCAAGCTTTTTGCCGGCGGGGGGGCCGAGTTTGTCAAAGGCGTTGTGGCCATGTCGGGCCTGCCGGATGGCGACCGCCTTGAAGTCTGTTTTGCGGGGCGCTCCAATGTTGGCAAGTCCTCGCTGATCAATGCGCTGACCAACCGCAAAGGTCTGGCGCGGGCGTCAAACACGCCGGGGCGCACCCAGGAAATCAACTTCTTCACGCTTGAAGACACCCATTATCTGGTCGATCTGCCCGGATATGGCTATGCAAACGCGCCATTGCCGATTGTCGAGCGTTGGCAACGCCTGCTCAAGCAATATCTCTCGGGGCGGCAAAACCTGCGCCGCGCTTTTGTATTGATTGACGCCCGTCACGGCGCAAAGGCGGTCGACGAAGAAATCATGAGCCTGCTCGACAGTTCGGCTGTGACGTTTCAATGCGTGATGACCAAGGCTGACAAAGTCAAAGAAGCCGACCGCGAGCGCTCGATCGAGGCGACGCGCAAAGCGCTGGCACGCCACCCCGCCGCTTTTCCTGAGATCATTATGACCTCAAGCGAAAAGGGCGACGGGATTGAGACGCTCAGAGCCGTGATCGCCACTCTGGTTTAAGACGCCCCTCTCATCACAGGCAGAGCACAAGCAGTGGCTTGCGCCCATCGGGGCAATGAGGTCAAATTGTGGAACGAACTTAAGGCACAGATATGAGAACCCAAGATATGAACCGAGACTGGATCGCTACGGCGCGCACGCTCAATCAGGCGTTGCCCAACTTGCAGCGCTATACGGGCGCGATTGTTGTGGTTAAATTCGGCGGCCACGCTATGGGCGATGATGCCGCGATGGATGAATTCGCGCGTGATATTGTCTTGATGCAGATGGTCGGGGTGAACCCGGTGATCGTGCATGGCGGCGGCCCGATGATCAACGAAAAGCTCGACGCGCTCGGCATCAAGAGCGAGTTTGTAAACGGCAAGCGCGTGACAGATGCGGCGACGGTGGAAGTGGTTGAGATGGTGCTGTCTGGCCTTGTCGGAAAGCGTATCGTGCAAGCGATAAACCGTCAGGGGGGCAAGGCTGTCGGGTTGTCGGGCAAAGACGCCAATCTGATGATCTGCAAACAGACCGACCCTAACCTCGGGTTTGTCGGCACGCCTGATGAAATGAACCCGGCGCTGCTGCGCGACTTGTTTGAAAAAGGCACGATCCCTGTGATTGCGCCGATCGGGGCGGGGCACAATGGCGAGACATTCAATGTCAATGGCGACACGGCCGCCGGCGCGATTGCGGCGGCTCTCAAGGCGGACAGGCTTTTGCTTTTGACCGATGTTGAAGGGGTCAAGAACAAGGCGGGCGATATTCTGACCGAGCTGACATCACAATCGATCCGCGACATGATTGCAGACGGAACAATCGCCGGGGGGATGATCCCCAAGACTGAAACCGCGCTCTTGGCCATTGAGGGCGGCGTGCGCGGGGTGGTGATCCTTGACGGACGTGCGCCCAATGCCTGCTTGCTTGAGCTCTACACAGCGCATGGCGCGGGCACCCTTATTCGCGGGTAAGCAAACTCTGGCTTGTTTCAGGGGACCATCAGGATCATATTCGAAGTATGGAACATGAAGCGACCCTGCGTCTGATTATATTCATTGGGCTTTTTGTGCTGTTTGCAGCCGCAGAAGCCTATCGCCCGCGCCGTGCGCGGCAGATCCCGCGCCGCACGCGCTGGCGGACAAACTGGGGCTTTTCGCTCCTCAACACAGGCGCTTTGCGGCTGATGGCTATTGGCCTCCCGCTTCTGGCCGTGGGGGCGGCCATAGACGCCGAGCAAAACGGCTGGGGGCTTTTCAACCTGCTTGACGCGCCAGGCTGGCTTGAGATTGTTCTGGCGGTGTTGCTCTTTGATTTTGCGATCTGGCTTCAGCATCTTGTCACCCATAAAGTCCCGCTGCTGTGGCGGCTGCACCGCGTGCATCACGCGGATACAGAGATTGATGTGACGACAGCCATCCGGTTTCACCCTGTCGAAATTGCACTTTCGATGGGCCTCAAGATCGGGTTGGTCTATCTTCTTGGCCCTGCCGCTTTGGCGATCATCTTGTTTGAAATCATGCTCAACGGCACGGCAATGTTCAATCATTCCAATCTCGCGCTGCCCCGCTGGCTCGACCGGGGGCTACGCCTTGTGCTTGTCACGCCCGATATGCACCGTGTGCACCATTCGGTTCATCGCGCAGAGCATGACAGCAATTACGGATTTGCGCTGTCGGTCTGGGACAGGCTGTTCAGAACCTATATCGCGGAGCCGAAAGACGGCCACATCAAAATGAAAATCGGGCTTCAATGGCAAGATCAACGCCCCTCTAAACTCGGCTGGAGCCTATGGCTGCCCTTTCAAAAGCGTTGAGCCCTGCGCCCGAGCAGGCGGCGCTTGCGATATTTGGCGCGCTGCATGAGGGCGATGAAACACTTGTGTTGCTTGGCCCGCATGAGCCGGGGTTTTGGGCGTGTTTTACCGCCTCATCAGAGTATCAGGACGGGCAGGCTGATCCGCTGGACCGGTGGTCAAAGCGGGTGATTGGCGGGTTGGCCGCAGACTGGGGCGGTGTTGCGGTGTTTCCGTCTGACGGGCCGCCCTATGCCCCTTTTCTCGACTGGGCGTTGAAGACAGGGCAGGCCTGGCAATCGCCCGTTGGAATGCTGGTTCATGCCCGCGCGGGGCTTATGGTGTCTTATCGCGGCGCAGTGCGCCTGAAGGGCCGCCTGTCGCTCGCGCCCGCCGGGGCAAGCCCTTGCGAAAGCTGCGCCGCCAAGCCTTGTCTGAGCGCCTGCCCGGTCGGCGCATTGAACGCCAGCATGGCCTATGATGTGCCCGGCTGTCAGGCCCATATCCAGAGCGCGGCTGGTGAGGATTGTTTGACCGCAGGCTGCCTTGTGCGGCGCGCCTGCCCTGTGTCGCAAGACTATGGCCGCCTCGCCGCGCAATCTGCGTTTCACATGAGGAGTTTTCTGTGAGTCTTGAGTTCATTCTTATGCGCCACGCCAAATCAAGCTGGTCTGACCCGTGCCTTGCAGACCATGATCGCCCGCTGAACGCCCGCGGGCGCGCCAGCGCCAGAGCTGTCGGAAACTGGCTGCGAGAAAACGGCCCTCAGCCACAGCAAACACTCTGCTCCTCAGCCATGCGCACCCGCGAAACGTTTGAGCTTCTCGCGCTTGACAGCGAGGTCAGCTACCTTGATGCGCTTTACCATGCAAGCGAGGACAAAATGCTCCAGATCTTGCAAAACAAGGCCAGAGCCAAGAGCGTCCTGATGCTCGGGCATAACCCCGGCGCCGCGTTTTTTGCCAATGCGATTGTGGAGACACCGCTGAGGGACGAGGCTTTTGCGCTGTTTCCGACAGCGGCCTGTTTGAAGGTCTGCTTTGATGTCGATACCTGGCGGGATGTGCGCTTTGGCACAGGCAAGGCAGAGGCGTTTATCGTGCCGCGAAGGCTTTTGCCCCCAGCTTAGCGGCTTTTATCCGCGGAACAGTTGGCGCCCAGCCTGCCGCCAGTGCGCGGGCATCCACGCTTTCATGGAGGCTCTCACAAGCCCCCGCACCCACACGGCGACGCCGGCGCAGCAAAAACAGCTTGCCCCAATTTCGCCATGTCCCAAGCGACCTTCCAGCCGGGTCTTGAGGAAAGCGCGCACGCCAGCCCTCCGGCAGCGGCAGGCCACAAGAGTGCGCCCGCTCCAGCATCCAGACCAGCGGAATATTGGACAGGGGCCGCACATCCACATCTCCGTCAAGCTGACCGCCAATGTCACCATGTGTTCCGGGAAACCAGACCTGCTCGACACGGCCCAGCCAGTTCTGTGGACAGTCCCAGAGCACAGGCTCAAAGGCGGCACGGGTTTCATGCAAAGCAAGCGCCTGAAATCCGTGGCGAATGGCCTTGCCGAGCTGATGATTGTGAAAGGCATGAGTGCTTTCCGACCAGCGCCACAAGACGGGCAGGCGCAGGCCCAGAGCCTTGACGGTATCCCACACGCCAATCATTTCGACCTCGGCCTTTTCATGACAGAACTGCGCATGAAACTTGGCTTTCTGCGCCTGCCCTGCGCCCAATTGATACAAGCGATAGGCTTGCTCGACCCGGCGCTCTGTCGCCTCTTCTGATCGTAACAAGCCAACCGCGTCAATCACCCCGGCCAGCGAGCGCACGGCATAGGCGCCGCGTGAATAGCCGAAGAAAAATATCTGGTCCCCGTCACGATACCGCGACGCAAGATAGCCGTAGGCACGCTTGATCTGGCGGTTTACGCCCCGCCCTGTCAAGACATGAGGCGTGCTGCGCCAATCGCGCCACTGCACACCTGCCTCATAGAAAACCGAAACAGCCCCGCCCATTTCACTCAATAAACGATAGGTCAGCCCCGCATTTGTCTCCCATCCGGGTTTCAACGAACACATTGTTCCATCCAGAATGATGACATGGGTCATCGGGCCGCGCAGCCGCGCCAGCGGCGTTTGCCCCTGTCGTTGCTCTGGCAACAACAGCCCAAAGAGGCGTTTTCCTATTTGATATAGTGACATGGCTTTACTGCTTCTTCTGCTTGTCCATTTGCTTCAACAGTCACCCTTGACTGCCACACTCTCAAAAACCTCGGTCTTCAAATCCTCAGTCCTAAAACCTCGGTTCTGAACCGCTCGATCGCTGTCATGCGGTGCCGCGCAGGCGCCTGCCGCGCTGTTGGCCCGAGTGGCTGCCGTCTCGCTCAGACTGCCCTACAATTGGGGCAAGCATAGGGCACAATCATGCCTATCCCCTTAAGCAAAAGGGGCAGGCGGCCGGCAAATAGAAACAATACTCTCTATCGGCCCCAAAATTCAGAGGCGCTTCACAGTCACCACATCGCGAATGCCATAGCCATTGAACCGCGTGGCAATCGCGAGAGAATAGGCTCCCATGCCCGCAAACAGAAGGTAGTCGCCTTCCTGCACATCCTCAGGCAGCGCCACAGCGTCTGGCAGGCGGTCAAGGCTGTCACAGGTCGGGCCAAAGACGGTTCTGTTCCGGTTTGCCCCGGATCGGACAGCGCCCTCCGGCGACAGGCAGATGATACGATCGGAGGGCGAAATATCGCGCCACTCTGCAAAGCCGCCATAGATACCGTCATTCAAAAACAGGGTGCCATCACGCCGCACCGCCTTTACACAGGCCGCAAGAGAAAAGCACTCCGCAACCATCGCCCGCCCTGGCTCGCAGACAAGGCTTGGGACAGCACCGAACGCCTGATGCACCGCACGGTCAATCTCTTTGAAAACACGCTCAAGATCGGGGGCCGCGCCACTGCGGTGAGAGGCAAAACCGCCGCCCACATTAAGACGCTCGGGCGCAACACCTGCTTGCCGCGCAATCTCGGCTGCGGCCTCGATATACTGCGCCCAGGCCTCTGGTGAGCTGCATTGCGTTCCCGGATGAAAGGTCAGGGCCGGCCTGTAGCCCGCCGCCGCCACGGCGCGCAAAAGGGTCACAGCCTCCTCTGGGGTTGCCCCGAATTTTGCGCCAAAGTCATAATGCGCGCCTTTGACAGGAAGTTTGAACCGCACAGAAATCTCTTCTGCCGCATGGGATGGCGCCCCCAATTTGTGCAATTCCGACAGATCGTCAACCGACCACGAGCGCACCCGCGCCGCCTTGCCGGCCGCGACTTCTCTCCGGGAGCGCACAGGATTGTTGTAATGCAAATCAGCCGTTGCCGACGCCGCGCGCACCTGCAAAATCTCCTCCGGACTTGCCACATCAAACCCGCTCAGCCCCGCGGCAACAAGGTTTTCAAGCACCTCGGGCGCAGGGTTTGCCTTGAGCGCATAGGTCACCTGCCCGCGGAAAAGACGGCCAAAGCGCTCGGCCTGTTGCCGCAAGACCTTTGGTGCAAAATACATCACAGGCGCCTCTGGCCGCGTCAGGCCAATATGCTCTTGTGGGGTCTCAAACAGGGTCCGTTCAAACATCATCAAGCCTCGCTTTTCTTTTCAGTCTCCCCTCGGAACTGGTCGATTTCACGTGGCAAATCTGCTATATAGACGAAAAATCAATACGAAATGACGAGACAATATGCAAAATGACGAAACAGACACAAGGCTACTGGCCCTCCTCGCCGAAAACGCGCGCACCCCTGTGGTCACGCTTGCCCGCCAGCTCGGCCTTGCGCGCACAACCGTTCAGGCCCGCATCGAGCGTCTGGAGACAACCGGCGCAATCAGCGGATACACCATTCGCCGCGGCGCAGGCGGGCGTGCGGCTCTGCGCGCCACCGTGCTGATCTCGATCGAGCCACGCTCCGGCCCGTCCGTGCTCGCCCGCCTCAAAGCGCTGTCAGGCGTTGAGCAGGTGCACACAACATCAGGCCGATGGGATCTGATCGCGATTCTGAGTGCCACAACAACAGAACGCCTTGACCAAACCCTCGATGACATCGGCGCAGCCAAAGGCGTGCTAAGCTCGGAAAGCCTTATTCACCTCAGCACAAAAATTGACCGAAGTTAAATCACCCGGTCTTTTTCTTTCTAAAAATATCCTGGGGGTGCGGGGGCAAAGCCCCCGCTCGGGTCGGATTTTCGCCCTGCGAAAATCCGAAATCAAAGGTCGGCGAGCCGTTGGAGCGCCGCCTTCATCAGCCCTTCTTCCTCTTCCCGTTCGGCAAGGTTGGCGCGCGTTTCCTCGACCACATCCTCAGGAGCACTTGCCACAAACTTGGGGTTCCCGAGTCGTCCGCGCATCCCGCCGATGTCTTTGGCAAGCTTGCCAAGACTCTTCTCAAGCCGGGCTTTTTCCGCGTCCACATCAATAATATCCGCGAGCGGCAGGCCGAACTCGGCTCCGGTGACGCTCAGGGCTGCGGTGCCCTTCGGGAAGTCGGTGACAGAGTGCAAGGCGTCCATGCGGGCGAGTTTCTTGATCAGGGCCTCGTTGCCCTCATAAGCCGCTTGAGCCTCTACGCTCATATTGCGCACCACCACAGGGACTTTCAGCCCCGCCGGCACGTGCATCTGCGCGCGCACAGAGCGAATTTCCTCGATCAGCCCGATCACCCAGTTCATTTCGCTGTCAGCCGCCGGATCCACCAGCGCGCTGCCGTAGCTTGGCCAATCGGTGTGGGCGAGGATCTTTTCGCGCGTGCCGAGCGTCTGCCAAAGTTCCTCGGTGATAAACGGCATGATCGGGTGCAAAAGCACCAAGCATTGATCAATCACCCAAGCCATAACCGCCTGTGTCTCGGCTCTTGTCGCCGCGTCGCCATCCAGCAGAAGCGGCTTGGAGAATTCGACATACCAGTCACAGACCTTGCCCCAGACGAAAGCATAGAGCGCATTGGCCGCATCATTGAAGCGATAGGCTTCAAGCGCAACATCTACTGTTTCGCGCAGTTTGGCGGTCTCGCCAATGATCCATTTGTTGACCATCGCCGTGGCCTCGGGCACGGTTCCCTCAGAGCCGACCGCCTCGTTCATTTCCGCAAACCGCGCGGCATTCCAGAGTTTGGTTGTGAAGTTGCGATAGCCTGTGATCTTTTGTTTGGACAGCTTCAGAACCCCGCCCAGCGCCGCCATTTGCGCATTGGTAAAGCGCAGCGCATCTGCTCCAAATTCATCAATAATTTCAAGCGGATCAATCACATTCCCTGTGGTTTTGGACATTTTCTTGCCCTTCTCGTCGCGCACAAGCTGGTGCAGGTAGACGGTGTGAAACGGGCTCTCTTTCACCACGGCTTTTTGCATCATGATCATCCGCGCAACCCAGAAGAACAGGATGTCAAACCCGGTGATCAAAACATCCGTCGGGAAGTAGCGGCGCATCTCCTCGGTGTCTTCAGGCCAGCCGAGCGTGCCGATCGGCCAGAGACCGGAAGAGAACCATGTATCAAGCACGTCGGGGTCGCGGGTCAGCGTTTTGCCACCGGATTGTGCAATCGCTTCTGCTTCCGTCGCGGCGCAATAGAAGGCCCCGTCTTCATCATACCAAACCGGGATCTGATGCCCCCACCAAAGCTGGCGCGAGATGCACCAAGGCTCGATGTTTTCAAGCCAGTGATAGTAGGTTTTCTCGCCCGACTCCGGCATGATCTTGATCTCGCCCGAGCGCACTGCCTCGAGTGCGGGGCCAACCACTTTTTCAGCATCAACAAACCATTGGTCGGTCAGCATCGGCTCGATGACCACTTTGGAGCGGTCGCCAAAGGGCTGCATGATCGGCTTGTTTTCAACGTAAGGCACGCGGCGTGTGAGGGTCTCGCCCTCTTCCTCATAGCTCTCTGTCACCATGACGGCGAGGCCCTCGGATGTGATCTGCTCCACCACAGCTTTGCGGGCCTCAAAACGGTCCAGTCCGCGCAGCTCCTCGGGCACGAGATTGAGCGCGTCGGCTTCGGAAATTGTCAGCTCTTTCAAGCCCTTGGAGACATCCAGTGCAACAGTCGCAGCCTCTTCATAGGGCGCTCCGTCAGAGCGCATCGCGCCTTTGGTGTCCATCAGCCGATAAAGCGGAATCCCGCCCCGTTTGGCGACTTCGTAATCATTGAAATCATGCGCGCCGGTGATCTTAACCGCGCCGGAGCCAAAGCTCATGTCAGGGTATTCGTCGGTGATGATCGGAATGAGGCGGCGGCGCTCTTTGGGACCAACAGGGATCTCACAAAGCTGGCCGACGATCGGCGCATAGCGCGCATCGTCAGGGTGCACAGCCACCGCGCCATCGCCCAGCATGGTCTCGGGCCGTGTTGTGGCGATAGAGATGTAGTCGCGCTCCTCGGAAAGCGTCACAGTGCCGTCTTCATCGGTCTCGACATAGGTATAGGTCGCCCCGCCTGCGAGCGGGTATTTGAAGTGCCACATATGGCCGGCCACTTCGATATTCTCGACCTCGAGATCGGAGATCGCCGTCTCGAAATGCGGGTCCCAGTTGACCAGACGCTTGCCGCGATAGATCAGCCCCTGCTCATACATCTCGACAAAAACCTTGATCACCGCATCGTGGAAATTGGGCGAGTTCTCATGGCCGACACGCGGGTCGCCCTCGGCGCCTGCCATGGTAAAAGCGTTGCGATTCCAGTCACATGAACAGCCCAAGCGCTTGAGCTGATCAACGATTGTGCCGCCGTATTGCCCCTTCCACTCCCAGACTTTCTCAAGAAATTTCTGACGCCCCAGCTCGGCCCGCGTGGGCTGGCCTGTGGCCGCAAGCATCTTCTCGACCTGCATCTGGGTCGCGATGCCTGCGTGGTCCTGTCCGGGCTGCCAGAGCGTGTCAAAGCCGCGCATTCTGTGCCAGCGAATGAGGATGTCTTGCAGGGTGTTGTTAAAGGCGTGGCCGACGTGCAAAGCGCCTGTCACATTGGGCGGCGGGATCATGATTGTGAAGCTCTCGTCGCGCGAGCGGTTGGCGCCGGCGGCAAAGGCCCCGGCCTCTTCCCACATGGCCGAGATGCGCGGCTCGGCTTCGCTTGCGTTAAATGTCTTTTCCATCGCCATGAGTCTCTGCCCTATCTTGGGGGTGTTGTGTTGCCCACGGTCTACCCAATGCGCAGCCAAAACCCAAGGGTCAAAACCGCGCGCAAAGACGTAACCGTAAATGCAGCGTCCCGCATGGTTAACGCCGTTTCTGCCCCCCGAAAACAGGGGGGTGATATGTGTGCACACCCCGTGCACAACCCGTGCACCGCCCAAACGTTAATTTCTGTTCACACAATCCGGTTAACGCAGCGCGCGCCGGGGCGGCGGTGCGCAATGAATGCGCACCCTACGTCAGCCGAATTTCGGCGCGCGGTTTTGCATATTTGCAGCGATCACTTCCATCTGCTCGGGCGTGCCGATGAGGTCGGTTTGCGCGCGGCTTTCTGCCAAGAGCACCTCATCCTCAGAGGCTCCGCTTTCGGCCAGCGCGATGAGCCGCTTGGCGGCGCGAATGGCAGCCGGGCTTTTGGCGGCGATCGTCGCTGCAAGGCTTTGCGCCGCCGCGAGCGGCGTGTCCGACAGCTCTGTCACAAGCCCCCAGTCAAGCGCCTGCGCAGCACTCACCGGCTCGGCGGTATAGGTCATTTTGCGGATCACATCCGAGCGGGTGAGCGCCGGCATGAGGACCATCCCGCCCATGTCGGGCACAAGCCCCCATTTCATCTCCATCACAGCGAACTTGGCCTCGGGCGCGGCAATCCGGATATCGGCGCCCAGCGCAAGCTGAAACCCCGCGCCGTAAACCGCGCCATGCAGCGCCGCAATCACCGGCACAGGAATGCGCCGCCAGACCATCACCAGCTCTTGAAAGAGATTGGTGTTGCCATAATCGCGCGGCATGATCTGCGCCTCGGGGTCGCCTGCGGCCAGACTGGCAAAGCTCTGCACATCCAGCCCCGCACAAAAGGCCCGCCCCTCGCCCGAGAGCACAACTGCACGGAGGCTCGCATCGGCGACAAGCGCCTGCCCTGCGGCGACAAGCGCATGGGCCATCTCAAGATCGACGCCATTCATTTTGTCGGCGCGGGTCAGCGTGACATAAGCAACATGATCTTTGATTTCGGTCGTGACGCGGGGCATGGGGCGAACTCCTCTTTTGACCAAAGGCTAGTGCCCCCGCGCCGTTTGGGAAAGCCTAACGCAGCGGCACCGGGGAGGCTCGGGAGAAGGGCGCGGGCCGCGCGGCTCTGGGCAAAAGCGCTTTGGGCCGGCGCGCGCCGTCACAGCAGGCAGATGACCGCAGATGACGGCAGATCACAAGCCCACTTGCCGCCGCGCCCCTCTTTGGCATACTCAAGCCCTATGACACAGACACGCTTTACAAAGCTCGCCCAGAGCCTGCCCGCCACCGTCCCCTTTGTTGGCCCCGAAGCGCAAGAGCGCCTCAGCGGCACAGCCTTTGTTGCGCGCATTGGCGCAAATGAAAACGCCTTTGGCCCCTCGCCTCTGGCGCTCAAGGCCATGGCCGAGAGCCTCAAAGACATCTGGATGTATGGCGAAAGCGAAAACCACGATCTGCGCGCGGCGCTTGCGGCCCAGCACGGCTGTCGCCCCGAAAATATCATGGTCGGCGAAGGCATCGACGGGCTTCTGGGCTATCTTGTGCGCCTGCTTATCGAGCCGGGCGATGCCGTTGTGACCTCCGATGGCGCCTATCCGACCTTCAACTACCATGTCGCCGGCTTTGGCGGCATCTTGCACAAGCTGCCCTACCGCGACGATCATGAGGACCTGCCCGCGCTGCTTGAAAAGGCCCGCGAGACCGGGGCAAAGCTCGTCTATTTTGCCAATCCCGACAATCCCATGGCAACATGGAGCCGCGGCGCGGATGTGCTCGCCGCGCTGGAGCGCCTGCCGGAGGGCTGCCTTCTGGTGCTCGATGAAGCCTATATCGAATTTGCCCCCGAAGGCACCGCGGCACCTGTCAAGATCGATGATCCGCGGGTGATCCGGATGCGCACCTTTTCCAAGGCCTACGGTCTGGCCGGCGCGCGTGTGGGCTATGCGCTGGGGGCGGCGCCGCTCATTATGGCCTTCAACAAGATCCGCAATCACTTCGGCATGAACCGCACAAGCCAGATCGGCGCGCTGGCCGCGCTCAAGGATCAGGACCATTTGGCCCGCACCGTTGCCAAGGTCCGCGCAGCACGCCAGACGATCGCAGAGATCGCGGCGGCGAACGGTCTCACCACCCTGCCCTCGGCGGCCAATTTTGTCGCGCTCGACTGCGGGCAGAACGGCGGTTTTGCCAAAGCGGTGCTCGACGGGCTGATCAAACGCGGCCTCTTTGTGCGGATGCCCTTTGTGGCGCCCCAAAACCGCTGCATCCGCGTGAGCTGTGGCACAGAGGCCGATCTTGCCGCCTTCGCCGCCGCCCTGCCCGAAGCGCTCTCAGAGGCCCAATCTGCGGCCCAATCTGCGGGCCAATCTGAAGCCCGATAAAAGGCCAGTTGGCGGCGCGCAGCCGCGTCTCCTTTTTCTTTCTCCAAATATCCAAATCCCGCAGCCCCAACCCGCGCAACGCCCCCGATACC
>JAHBAM020000256.1 GCA_018500125.2 Roseobacter sp.
AGATGTGTATAAGAGACAGTCATCAAACCGGCCCATTAACCCGGCTTTTTCTTTCCAGAAATATCCTGGGGGAGCGCGATGGGGCAAAGCCCCCTCGCCCGGGCGCACGGGCAAAGCCCGTGCGCCCCATCTCTATAGCCCGAGCCAGTCCGGCAAATGGCCGATGTCCGGCAGCACAACATCCGCCAGCGGCGCGAGGGTCGCCGCATCCGCCAGCCCCGTCAGAACAGCCACGCGGCGCATCCCCGCCGCTGCACCGGCGCGCAAATCATGCGTGCTGTCCCCCACCATCACAGCCGCGCTCGGAGCCACCCCGACCGCCTGACAAAAGGCCAGAAGCTGCCCCGGTGCCGGCTTGCCGCCATAGCCGCTGTCAAACCCGGCCACAAAGTCAAACGCCGTGGCCACACCTGCGCTCTCCAGATGCGCAAGCGCCGGCGCTTGGGCATCATTCGTCGCCACCCCGAGCTTAAGCCCCGCCGCGCGCAGCCGCGCCAACAAGGGGCGCAACGGCACAGCTTCCGCCTGCGGTGCCTTGCCCGCCTCCTCATTGAGCACCGCAACAAGCGCCGCTTGCGCCATCTGCGGCAAATGGGGCGCAAGCGCCTGCGCAATTTCCGAAGGCATCCCGGCAATCACAATCGACTCCGCCTTGAAATGCTGGCTGTCATAGTCAAACCCCACAGCCTGCGCCATCTCGCGCGCATGGGCCTCATCGCGCGCCAACCGCCGCAAAAACGCCACCGCCCAGGCCTCCCAGGTGCGCGCAAAGTCAAACAGGGTCCCGTCCTTGTCAAAGACAATGGCTTCAATCGCGCTCATGTCCAACTCACCTGCTCTCCGCCGGGCAAGGCCGCGCGGGCCTGCTTTGGCCGATCATAGGCCAGCCCCTTCGCCTCGCAAAATCCCATCACCCAGGCATCATCCATCAGCAAGAAATCAAGCACAGAGGCCAGAAAGGCCGGGTCCGCCGCGCTCTGCCTGATCGCCGCGACATCCGCCCCGCTCGCCCCCAGAAACACCGGCATCAGATCCTCGTTTCCCGCCAGCCATACCAGCGCTTTCAAGCCGATCTCCTCGGCAGCATCTTGCGAAACAGACATTTTTAACTCTCTTGGAAAGGTTTTCTTAACCACTCTTGGGCAATGTGATGGTTAATCACAAGTTTAAAAAGGTGTCCGGTATCATGCCACGTAAAGTCTTAATCGTTGAAGACATCGCGACCAACAGGATCGTGCTCAACGTCAAGCTTTCTTCCGCTGGCTATGACGTGGTTCAGGCCACAAGCGCCGAAGCCGGTCTCGCCGCCGCGCTTGCCACACAGCCTGATGTTGTGCTCGCCTCTGCGCGTCCCGACAAAATGAGTCCCGAGCAGTTCCTGCGCGCCTTTGGCGAGCATCCACAGCTCGCCAAACTCCCGGTGATCATGTTGATGGAGGGCTACAACCCCGCCGCGCGCCTCAAACTGCTCAAGGCCGGCGCGGCCGATGTGATGTCCCACCCGCCCAAAATCGGCGCCTTGCTGGCCCGCTTCCGCTCGATCTTGCGGCGCCACGACAGCCGGGAAGACGCCCTTTTGACAGAGCGAATGGCGCAGTCTTTGGGCTTTAGCGAAGCGCCAAGCGGCTTTGTGTCTGCGGCGCAGGTCAGCGTGACAGCCTCCGCCCCCACCCGCGCCAAAGCCTGGTGCGCCGCCCTCAGCACCACACCCGATTGCCTGATCCAGCCGCGCGACGACACCCAGCTGCTGAACGAGCACACAGGCGCAAGCCCCGATGTGCTCGTGGTCGAGGTTCAGGCCGATGCCCCCGAGGCCGGGCTGTGCCTGCTGGCCGATCTGCGCGCCCACCCGCGCACCCGTGACGCGGGGCTGGTTGCTGTGCTCGACCGCCCGCTTGAGACGCTTTATTGCGATGCCATGGACCGGGGCGCCGATGATGTGCTGCCGCACGGCTTTTGTCCGATCGAGCTTGGCCTGCGCATCCGCCAGCTCGCCACCCATAAAAAGCGCAATGATCACCGCCGCGCCTATATGCACGAGGGCCTGCGCGCCGCGGTCACAGACCCGCTCACCGGCCTATACAACCGCCGCTTTGCCGCGCTCAAGCTCGCCCAGACCGTCGCCGATTGCGAGGCCACAGGCCAGAGCTGCGCCGTCATGGCGATTGATGTGGATCACTTCAAACAGGTGAATGATGTGCTCGGCCACAGCGCAGGCGACACCGCGCTGATCGAGCTGGCCGCGCTGTTACAACACAGCCTGCGCCCGGAAGATCTTGTGGCGCGGATCGGCGGCGAGGAGTTTCTTGTCGTCATGCCTCATACCCATCACGGCCACGCCCAGGAAATCGCCAACCGCCTGCGCGCCATGATTGATGCCCACCCGTTTCATCTTGCCTCCAATGCCCCGCTTCACCATATCACCGTCAGCATCGGCGTTGCCGTGCAAGAGCCTTGCCAGCATAGGGAGCGCACCAATCCCCCCGATCGCGCCGAAGCCCTGATCGCAAGCGCCGATGCCGCGCTCTACCGCTCAAAGCGCCATGGCCGCAACCAAGTCACCATGAGCATCCGCACAGCCGCCTAAGGGGCGCAGGCCCTATGCCGCGCGCACGCACCCGACCCGAGAGCGCGCGCATCTTCGGCCGCACGCCCTATGGCTCGCGCGTGTCATTTTTGCGCCCCTCTCTCTGAAGCCCCCGTGCGATGGCCGCCTCCAGACGCTCGGCCAAAGCCGCCCGCTCCGTCGCGCTCATCGCCTCAAACCGGCTCAGCATAGCCGTTTCGGCCGCTGTGCGTGTCTGTGCCAGATGGGCCGATTTGCGCGCCAGCGCCGCTTGCAGCGCCGGACCGTCATAAGGCTCCGCGCGCAAGGCCGCAGCCACATCGCCCAGCGCAGCCCTCTGCGCGGCCCAAAATGCGCGCCGCCCGCCGCCCTGCGCCTCCTTGACCGCCCGCCCAATGGCCCGGCGGTCGTCCTTGTCCAGAACCCGCACAAGAAGGTCCGACTGCTCGCGCGCCTCATGTGGTCCGGCGTGCCGCAAAACACCGCCGACAAAAACACCCGCAACCAACAGGTTCAGCCCCAGCGAGCCGATCAACAGCGCCCTCAGCTTACGGCTCATCTGCGGGCCGCCCCGCGTCACCTGTTGCGCCATCACACCTCTCCCAATCCTGCCAAATAGTCATATTCTGCGCCAAGGCTCTCCAAATTCGCCGCCGCGCCAAAGTTTGCCAGCCCGAAACTGTCCACAAGCCCGAGGCTCTGGCTCATCCCGAGCCAAAGCCCAAAGGCCGAAGCCGTGGCCAGCCCGCCAAGGCCGCCCCAGCCGCCGATCATGTCAAACAGCCCCTCCAGAAATCCGCCGCGCGGTTCCGCTGCACGGGCAGAGCGCTCCGGGACCGGCCCGATCCCCGCCGCCTCAAAGCCGCCCGCCTCAAAGCCGCGCTGTGTGGCACGGGCATCGGCCATAACCCGCGCCAGAAGGGCCGCGTCAGGCTGCGGCGCATCGCGTTTGGCGGCCTCAAAAAGCGCATCCAATCCCGCATCGCTCATCCCACTGCGGTTATCGCTGTGGTTACCGCTGCGTTTATCCCTGTGCTCAGTCATCTTCATACCCCAGTTCATCCTTGCGCCCCTCAAGAGCCGCCTTCAAAGCCCGCTTGCCGCGCGCGGTCAGGCTTTCAACCGCCTCGATCTTCACGTCCATAATCGCCGCAATCTCGGGGTTTGCCAGCCCTTCGATATGGCGCAACACCACGGCCTGCCGCTGTCGCTCGGGCAGCCCGTTCAAAGCCTGTTGCAGAGCCTCGACGCGGGCGCGCTCCTGAAGCTGCGCCGCGACACTCGCCGCCCCGTCCTCCGGCTCGGCCACCGCCTCAAGCGCGACCGTGCGCCGCTTGCGCAAACGGTCGGTGCAGGCATTGGCCACAACGCGATACAGCCAGGTTGTCACCTTGGCCTCGCCCTGCCGCCAGTCCGGCGCCATCCGCCAGAGCTTCAGCATGGCCTCCTGCGCCACATCCTCGGCCTCGGCCCGATCGCCCAAAAGACGGTAGGAATGCGCCAAAACAACAGGCATGAGCCGCAGCGTCAAAACCTCGGCCGCACGGGTATCGCCCCGTGCAAACAGCAAGAGCAGCGCATCATCACTCAAGGTTTCCGTTTCATCCAGCGGCATTTGCATCATTCCATCGGCCTAGCCCTGTGCGGGCCGGCTGGCAAGTGCGCAAGGCCTTTGACCCTGCGCACTGCCCTCCTGTCAGGGGTCCGCTCAGTCGTCGGATTTGCCATAGCCATAGCCCTGGCCTTGCCCGTAGCCCTCGCCATAGCCCTCGCCGTGGCCGTGGCCCTCGCGGTGCTTCTTGCCCATTTTACTCATTTTGCCCATTTTGCGAAGCTTGCCCATCTCGTCCTGGCTCACAAAACCGTCCTTATCCGCGTCAAGCCTGTCAAACATCTTGGCATGACGCTCGCCACCTTTCATCTCCTCAAGACTCAAAGCGCCGTCTTTGTCCTGATCAAGCCGCTCCAGCATCTTGCCAAAGCGTTTTTCCGCGCGCTTCTGGCCCTCGGCTGTGACTTCCTCGACGGTGATTTTGCCGTCTTTATTGGCGTCGGTGCTCGCAAAGCGCGCCGCCGGTCCCGCCGCAAGCTCCTCACGGCTGAGCTTGCCGTCCTTATTGGTGTCCAACTCCTCAAAGCGCATCTCGCCGCGCGCCCCCTCTCCGCCTTCGCCACGCATCTTGCCAAAGGCAAAGGCTGTTGTGCCGGCGGTTGCGATGCTCACTGCGACAATAACGGCCACTGCTTTACTCGATTTCATCTGATATCTCCTCAGTCTTGCCGCGCTCCTGTTGTGCGGCTTCTGAGACTGATACGCCCCCCACGTCACTTTCCGTCGCAGCTTCCACACAAAAGTCGCGACATCCCGCCGCAAGGACATACTGCCCCCTTTATCAATGCGCTTTTCTCCCGCACTCTTTGCCCATGCCAGATCACGGATCCCATATGCCCCAGACCAACCAGACCCTTGTCCAAAGCCACGCCCCCGCGCCAAGCCACGCCCCTGCGCAGCCCGAGCGCCCCGAGGCCGACCGCCCGCTCAAACCCGCTCTCTTGCGGGGCTGGCGGCGCAAATGCCCGCATTGCGGCACAGGCCCCTTGCTCAAAGGCTATCTCAAGGTGCACTCCGACTGCGCGGTCTGCGGCGAAGATTTCACCCCCCAGCGCGCCGATGACGGCCCCGCCTATCTGACAATCCTCGTGGTCGGCCATGTGATGATCCCGCTGTTGCACATCGCCTTCGTGTTCTATCGCCCCGAGCCTCTGACCCTGTTTACCATCTTCGCGCTTGGCACGACCGCGCTCACCCTATACCTTCTGCCCAGAATGAAAGGCGCGGTGATCGGCTTTCAATGGGCGCGCCGGATGCACGGCTTTGATCGCCCGATGTGACTCGAGCCGCGCCTGTTTGAGGGCCAGATGACACAACCAACCGACAAAACAGCCATCCGCAACGCCGCCACAGTGATCGCCCTGCGCGACCGCTTCAGCGCGCCCAAGGTTCTCATGGGCCAGCGCGGCGCAAAAGCTGCCTTCATGCCCAACAAATTCGTCTTCCCCGGCGGCGCGCTGGATCAGGACGATTTTGATGTGCCCCTCGCCGAAGGCTTTCACCCGACCTGTGCGGCGCGCCTGACAGAGGGCTGCCCGCGCGACATCTCCGCCGCGCTCGGCGTCGCGGCGGTGCGCGAACTCTGGGAAGAAACCGGCCTCATCCTCGGCGCAAAAGGCGACTGGCGCGGCGCCGTCCCCGAGGATTGGGACGATTTCGCCAAAGCAGGCTACCTGCCCTCCGCCCGCCCGCTGCAATTCGTCTTTCGCGCCATCACCCCGATGGGCCGCCCGCGCCGCTTTGATGCGCGCTTCTTTCTGGTCGACGCCGATGACATCGCCTCCGATCTGGATGATTTCTCGCGCGCCGAAGACGAGCTGTCCCACCTGCAATGGATTCCGCTCAACGAGGTGCGCAGCTTTGATCTGCCCTTCATCACGGAGGTTGTTCTGGCCGAAGTCGCCCATCGCGCCCATACGACAGAGCCGCCCCAAAACGTGCCCTTCTTTCACAACGGCGCAGAAGAAAGCCTGTTCTTGCGCCTCGGCGGCCGCGGCCCCCTCACCGGCAAACAGATCGCAGACAGCTGAGCGCGCCCGCGCCCCCACACACGCGCGCGCGCCCGCTCTTTTTTATTGCCCTAAATATCCTCGGGGGTCCGGGGGTGAACCCCCCGGCTCTGCCTGCGCGTCAGCCTGCCCCCGCAGGCGCAGCCCTCCAAAGCCGCAGCCCCCGCCCTCAAGACAGCCAGACCAGCCCCAGAACCTGTCTCTTATACACATCT
>JAHBAM020000102.1 GCA_018500125.2 Roseobacter sp.
CATAGGCCGCTTTATGGATCCGCTTCATGGTCGCCATATCCATCGGCGTCTTGCCGGCTGTCTCGGAAACAATCTCGATCCCCGTCATAAGCCCGTGTCCGCCGCGCACATCCCCGATGATGTCGTATTTCGCGGCCAGCTTAAGCGCCCCGTCATATAGCTGCTTGCCGCGCGCCGCGGCGTTTGTCTTGGTATCGAGCCGCAAGGTCTCGCTCAAAGTCGCCGTCACAGCCGTCGCACCAACAGGATGGGCCGAATAGGTATAGCCGTGGAAAATCCCCGCCTCGCCCTTGGTATCTTTCTCAAACACATCCGCCACAGCCTCGCTCATCAGCGCCGCTCCGACAGGGAAATACCCCGAGGTGATGCCCTTGGCCGTGCTCATCATATCCGGCTGCACGCCCCAATGCCGCGCGCCGCTCCAATGCCCCGTGCGCCCGAAACCCGTGATCACCTCGTCAGAGATCATCAGGATCCCGTGCCGCGTGCATATCTCGCGCAAGAGCGGCATCAGGCTTTCATGCGGCACAATAACACCGCCCGCGCCCTGGATCGGCTCCATGATAAACGCCGCAATCGTATTGGCCCCCTGAAAGGTGATCTCGTCTTCCATGGCCTGCGCAATATTCTGCGCCAGCTGTGCCGGGTCGGTCTCGTTAAAGGGGTTGCGATAGGTATAGGGGCTTGGCAAATGGAAACAGCCGGGCAAAAGCGGCTCATAAGCGATGCGGAACCGGTTGTTCCCGTTCACACTTGCCCCGCCAAAATGCGTGCCGTGATAGCCCTTCTTGAGGCTGAGAAACTTGGTGCGCGTCGGCTCGCCCTTGATGCGGTGATACTGCCGCGCCAGCCGCAAGCAGGTCTCCACAGAGTCAGAGCCGCCCGAGGTGAAAAAGACCCGCCCCATGCCATCTTCCTTGAAGAATTCGCGCACCGCATAAGAGGCTTCAATCGCCGTCGGGTTGCTCGTCCCTGCAAAGGCCGAGTAATAAGGCAGCTCGTATAGCTGCTTGGCAATCGCGTCCTTCACAACATCGTTTGAGTAACCAAGGTTCACACACCACAAGCCACCCACAGCATCGACAACTTCCGCCCCGTCCAGATCGGTGATTTTCACTCCTTCGGCTGATTTGATAATCGTCGGCGGATGCTCAAGGCTGTCGCCCGGCGCGCCCATCGGATGCCACATATGGCGGGCATTGTTCTCTTTGAGGAAGTTATCGTCTTTCATCGCGCTCTCCATCGGGCAAATCCATAATTTGATCAAATCTAGCACGCCGCCCGATTCTGTCCAGCGTGATTACGCAGAGTCGCGCGCAGAAATCTCCCGACAGCCCGCTTGACCTCCGATCGCCGATCAAACCGATAAATCGCCCGTTCTTTTGGCCTTTTCACCCCGCCCACGGGACCGCCCTCGCCAGACCAGCCCCTCCGCCTTGACCCCGAACTGCAATCGCTTAGGGTTGTCTGGCTCGCACTGCAAAAGGGCCTCGCCATGGCACAGCGCCGTCATCGTCTAGAAAAACCCGCTATTTTGGCGCGCAGCCGCGAGGCGGGTGCGTGATGCCCCCCCTTTTATCAAGCCTTGTCACACGCCCGCTTGCCTCTGGCGAGACCTCCCAAAAAGACGGCAGGGCACAGCCCCTCCCGGTTGATCTCTGGTGCCACGCAACAGAGCCGGCCCATGTCCCGGCCTTTTTACAGCTGCGCCGCAGCCTTTCTCTGGAGCGCCCCGATCTCACCTGCCTCATCACAACAGATGGCAGCCTGGAAAAACCGGATGGATTGGACGCCGCCCTCAACTGGGCCAGCATCGCACGCAACAGCGGCGCCATCGCGTCTTTCTTTGCCCAATACGCCCCGCGGCTTTGCCTCTGGGCCGGAGGCTGGCTCAACCCGCCGCTCATTCAAGACGCCGACAAACGCCGCATTCCCCTGATCCTGATCGACGCCCATGCCGCAGGCTTCCAAACCAACCTGTGGCGCGGACAGGGCCTCTCTCAACGGCGCAGCCTGAAAGTGTTTTCAAGTTTTCTGGCCCGCGACAGCGAAGCCGAAACAGTTCTGCGCAAAATGGGAGTCGATGCGCGCGACATCTTTATCGCCGGGCGGATGCAGCAAGGCGTGCCGTCCCTGCCCTGCCCCGAAGCGGATCTCGCAGATCTCTCTGCCGCACTCAACTCGCGCCCCGCCTGGCTCGCCGCCTGCGCCCGCGCCGGAGAGCTTTATATTCTCCTCGCAGCACATCTCAAGGCCAGCCGCGCCGCCCATAGGCTCCTGCTGATCCTTGTGCCCGATGACGAAACCGAGGCAGACGCCTTCAAAGACGCCCTCGACCATCACCAACTCCGATATACCGTCTGGCCCGACACCGAAGGTCTCGGCGATGAAACAGCGCAGGTTCTTCTGGCCGAAGATCCCCACGAGCTGGGCCTGTGGCTCCGCCTGTGCCCGGTCAGCTTCATGGGCGCCTCTCTTGTTTCGGGCTTCGGCGGTCACAATCCTTACGCCGCCGCCAACCTCGGCTCGGCGATCCTCTATGGGCCGAATGTTGGCAAATATCTCGAAAGTTACTCCCGTTTTGCCGCCGCAGGTGGCGCGCGGATCGTGCGTGATATAGACACGCTCACAGCCGCACTCATCCAGCTGTCCGCACCCGACCGTGCCGCACAAATGGCGATGGCCGCATGGGAAATCGCCACCGAAGGCGCCGATGTCACAGACCGGATCACATCCCTGGTGCATGACGCGCTGGATCATTTGGAGACTAACTGATGCAAGCGCCCCGCTTCTGGTTCCGCCCGCAAAGCTGGCAGTCGCTGCTGCTCGCCCCGCTCGGCGCGCTCTATGCGCTCGGCACATCCCGCAGGCACGCCCGCGGCCACCCCCTCAAACTGACACCACCCGTAATATGCGTCGGCAACATCAACGCAGGCGGCACCGGCAAAACACCGACCGTCATCTACCTCGTCGAGGCGCTTAAGGCCCTCGGGCACACTCCGATCATTGTCTCCCGCGGCTACGGCGGCACGCTGCAAGGCCCCGCCCGCGTCGATCCGCGCAAGCAGTCTGCCGCCGATGTCGGCGACGAACCGCTGCTCCTGGCCGCCTTTTGCCCCGTCATCGTCGCCAAATCGCGCCATGAGGGGGCCAAGCGCGCCGCAGAAGACGGCGCAAGCGTCATCCTCTTTGACGACGGCCTGCAAGACCCCTCTGTCCACAAAGACCTCTCCTTTGTTGTTGTCGATGCCAAACACGGCTTTGGCAATGGCCGCTGCATCCCCGCAGGCCCCCTGCGCGAGCCTGTTGCAACCGGCCTCGCCCGCGCCGATGCGCTGATCACAATCGGCGCCGCCGCCGAGCAGGCCGCCTTCAAAGCGCCCCTGACCCTGCCCCGCTTTGAAGCCACCCTCGCGCCGCTCCCGACAGGCATGGACTGGACAGGAACCCGCGTTCTCGCCTTCGCCGGCATAGGCCATCCCGAAAAATTCTTCACAACCCTGAAATCCCTTGGCGCAACCATCATCCACGCCGAGGCTCTGGCCGATCACCAGCCCCTCACCTCGGCCCTCATGTCCCGCCTGCTGGCAGACGCCAAACGCCACAACGCCCGCCTTGTCACCACAGAAAAAGATGCCGTCCGCCTGCCCCAAAGCCTGCGCCATGAGGTGCTCACCCTGCCGGTCCGCCTCAAAGTCGATAAGACATCCGAGCTGACAGCCCTCTTGGAAACCCTGGGCCCCTAGCCCTCTGTGCGCCCTTTTTCTTTCCAGAAATATCCCGGGGAGCGCGAGGGGCAGCGCCCCTCGCCTTGGTCGGATTTTTGCAAAGCAAAAATTCGAACCGGCCTAGCCGTCCTCGCCCAGCTTCGGCGAAGGCCGTTTCAGCGCAAGCTCGGCGTCACTAAAGACAAAAGGCGATCGCACACTCGGGATCCCGTCAAGCTCGATCTGCATCCCCCGCGCCTTCACCTGCGGATCGGCAAAAACCTCTGCCATATTGTTGATCGGGCCGGCCGGTATCCCCTCCGCCTCACAGCCCTCCAGAAGCGTGGCCTTGGTCTGCTTGACGGTCTGCGCCATCAGAAGCGCAATCATCGCAGGCCTGTTGGCAACACGGTCGGCATTGGTCAGATAGTCGGGGTGCTCCTTCATCCAGCCAAGACCCAAAAGGTCGCACAGCCGGCGGTATTGCCCGTCATTGCCCGTGGCAATGATGATATGCCCATCCTGACAGTCAAAGACCTGATAGGGCGTGAGGTTGGGGTGGTAGTTGCCGGTCCGTCCCGGCGGCGTGCCGGTGGTCAGATAGTTCAACCCCTGGTTCGCCGTCACAGCCACAGCCACATCCAGCAGAGCCATATCGATATGCTGCCCCCGCCCCGTTCGGTCGCGCTGGTAGAGGGCGGCCAACACCCCGGCAACAGAGTAAACCCCGGTAAACACATCGGTCATGGCAACGCCCGCGCGCTGCGGCTGGCCGTCAGGTTCGCCCGTAATCGACATCAGCCCCGACATCCCCTGAATGATATAGTCATAGCCCGCCCGATGCGCATATGGCCCGGTCTGGCCAAAGCCGGTGATCGAGCAATAAATCAGCCGCGGGTTGATCTTGGCAAGGCTCTCATAATCCAGCCCATATTTCGCCAGACCGCCCAGCTTGAAGTTCTCGATCAGGATATCCGCATCCTTCACCAGCGCGCGCACCTGCGCCTGCCCCTCGGGCGTGCGAAAATCGATCACAACACTCGACTTGCCACGGTTACAGGAGTGGAAATAAGAGGCGGATTTCTCCGCGCCCCGCTCCACAAAGGGAGGTCCCCACTGGCGGGTGTCGTCGCCCTGCGGCGCCTCGACCTTGATCACATCCGCGCCAAGGTCCGCCAGCGTCTGGCCCGCCCAGGGGCCAGCCAGAATCCGCGCAAGCTCAACAACCTTCAGGCCGTCCAGAGGGGCAGCCATGGCTCAATTCCCGAGCTGTGCGTCGATGACGTCACGCAGCTTGGCATAGTTGTTGCCAGTCACACGCTCGGCCCCGATGATGAACGACGGTGTCGAGTCGATCCCGTCTGTCTCGGCATTTTCCTGATACCAGGCAATCAGGCTTTGCGCCTTGTCCTGATCCTCAAGACAGGCATCAATCGCCTCCGAGGACAGCCCCGCAACACGGGCGATTTTGCGCAAACCATCCGCCATCTGCACAGGGTCGCCACCGCCCA
>JAHBAM020000053.1 GCA_018500125.2 Roseobacter sp.
CGCCCCGCTCTTTGATTTTCAAGTCATAGCCGGCGGGATTTCCTTTGATGAAATCATCCGTGCCAGACAGCTGGCAAACCTTCAGCAGGTGCGCGTCATCATACTCGTAATACCCGAGCTGGATGTTTTCACGAACTGTGCCCGAGAACAGCCACGCTTCTTGCAACATGACCCCCAAGTTGCGTTGCAGATCAGATTTGTCGATCTGGCGCAGGTCTATCCCGTCAAGCAGGATCGCGCCCTCTGTCGGGGCAATGAGGCCTGCGCAGAGCTTGGCAAATGTCGATTTCCCCGAGCCCATGCGCCCGAGAACCGCCACTTTCTGGCCCGCGGGGATCTTGATTGACAGATCTTTGATGAGGGCGTTTTTGGCGCCGGGGAAGCTATAGGACACGTTCTTGAATTCGATCTCGCCGGTCAGGACAGGGCGGCTCAGTCTTTGTGCTTCGGCGCTGTCATTGTCGTTGCGCTTCATCAGGGCATCAATCGAGCGGAAGGCTTGGCGGGCGGAGTTTGCCCGCGAGAGTGCCGAGGCGACTTGCCCGAGGGGGCCAAGCGCTCTGCCGCCGAGGATAACGGCCGCAATCAGACCCCCCATACTGAGCTGCTGGGCCTGAATCAGGAAAACGCCGTAAAAAATCGTCGCGACCTGAGCAATCTGCTGGATCGAGGCGGCCGAGTTGATCGCGAATTGTGAGAAAACACGGCTTTTCAAGCCCAGCTCGGACTGATCGAGCGTGGCTGTCTCGAAGCGGTTTTTCATCAAGCGTCCGGCACCCGTCGCCTGAATGGTTTCAAGACCGTTGAGTGTTTCGACGAGGACGGCTTGCTTTGACATTCCCGACTTCATTGTGCCCGATGCGAGGCGCGCCAGGATGGGTTGGATCGCCAAGCCGATCAAGAGCACACAAGGAACAGCCAGCAGCGGCACAATGGCGATATTTCCGCCGATGAGGTAGACTATGTAAATGAAGAAGAAGATGAACGGCAGGTCAACGATTGCGACCAGTGTCGCTGATGTGAAAAACTCGCGGAGCGTGTCAAATTCCCGGACCACGCTGGCCACGGCGCCGGAATTCTGATTGCCTGCATCGAGTCTGAGCGTGAGTATTTTGTCAAAGACCATACGCGACATTCGAGCATCTGCGCGCTTGCTCGCGCGGTCGATAAAATTTGCCCGCAAGGATTTGATGACAAAGTCAAACCCGAGCGCGATCATCACGCCGATCGAAAGCGCAATGAGCGATTCAATGGCTTCGTTTGGCACCACCCGGTCATAGACAACCATGACAAACAGCGAGGTCGAGACACCCAGAAAGTTTGACATTGTGGCGGCAAGAATAACTTGCGCATAAAGCCATTTACCTTGGGCAAATGCGGACAAGAACCAACGCTCGGTTGTTTTGGCGTCATTGTTCTTTTTGCGCTGTGTCAGGATCAGGTGGCCGGAGTAGTTTTCTTCAAACTGGGCGGCGTCTACTTTTTCAACTTTGAAATCGTTGTCTTTATTGGCGCATCGAAAGCTGCCGTCGGCACATACTTCTGTCAGGATAAATGGCCGGCCGTCGTTCCAGAAACCAATCAGCGGACAATGATTTTGAGACAGGGATTTGGCGGGCATTTCGCCAAAACTGCTGACATAGCCGATTTCACGCAATGCGCTGATCGCGCTGGCGGGCGAAAACAGGGCGTCTTGCTCTGGTGGCAGGTCGCGGATGGCAGCTTCGCTGTATGCCTCGCCCTGATCGCGCAGGAAGCGCTGAACCGTCTGGACCAGATCGATGTCGGAGAGCGCCTCCGGAGTTTCGGCGTCGGTTTGCTCCTCTACGGTGTCAGGCAGCTCTTCTGCCTGAACCGCGAGGTCTGTCTCGAGGGTATCGGTCATTTTGTGGCCTCTGTTGGGGCTGAGGGATCACGAATAACGAGCTTCTTTGACAGCAGACCCGTGCGGGCGAGCATTTCCAGCTCGAGTTTCGCAAGTTCGGCCTGAGCCGTAATCCGGGCATCGGACATTCGATATCCATTGACTTCTGCATCAATGAGCTGGCGGACAGTCGTTTGTCCGGTGGCAAGCTGTGACCAGAGAATTTCGATCTCTTTTGCGGCGGACTGTTTTTGGTCGTCCAGGGTCCGCAGGTTCTTCACGAGCGTGTTGCGCTGGCTTATGGCCGTATCCAGCTCTTCCTGCCCCGCCAGCTTCACGCCTTCGAGCGCCTGTTCGGCGGCTTCAAGGCGGCTGGCTTTGGCGGCTATATCCGCCTCGCGACGCCCGCCATCTCCGAGTATCCAGCTGACTTCAAACCCGAGTGCAACACTCGCCTGTTCGTCGCGGTCCTTGGGGGCGTTCAGACCGGCTTTGAGGCCGATCTTGGGCTTTTTGCGGCCCTCTGCCGCAAGCAGGGCCTGCTTTGCAGAGAGGACTTGGGCCGCCGATTGCAACAACAGAGGCGATGAGGTCCAGTCGCTCTTGATTTTCGCGAGATCAGAGGCGCCAAAGATGTCGGCTGGCGCATTGATCTGCTTGGGGCGGGCGCCAAAATGCTTCAGATAGCTTGACACGGCGGCCATTTCCCGCGCCTCGAGCTGGGAGCGCTCAAGCTCCAGCCGGCGCACAGCGATCACAGCGGATGTGCTCGCGCTTTGGTCGATCATGCCGCTCGTCACAAGGGTCTCGACCTGATTCAACATCTGGTCGGCTTTTGTCATGAGTGTGTTGAGCGCGCTTTGCTGGGCGGTGATCGCTTGCAGATCAATCCAGGTGGACCCGGCCTGAAGGGCAAGCCGGTTGGCCACGATATCGGCTTCGATTTCGGCGATGAAGGCGGCGGCCTGGGCGCCGTCGATGGCGGCGGCACTTTCTCCGCCGTCATACATAAGCTGCTGCAAAGACAGGGTCCCGCTGGCGCCGCTCACGCTGTTTGACGGCAGGCCCGCGCCACTTTCGGAGAGCGTTCCGAGGTTGGCCGTTGTCTGGATCTGCGGCTTGCGGGCCGCACGCGAGACAGAAACAAGGTGCTGCGCCTCAGTGACCGCGCTCAGCGCAGAGACATATTCGGGCGCTTTTTGAACGGCTTGCGCGATATCGGTCTTGAAGTTGCCTGTCAGCTTGGCCGCTTTGCTGCGCTCCCGGGCGGCCTCTGGCGCCACTTGAGACAGAGCCGCGGCGTCGGAGGCGAGCGTTTCGCTTGTATAGCGGGGGGCGTCGCAAGCGCTCAGGGCCAATACGGATGCCGCTGATAAAAGCCAGCTTTTCAATTTCATTTTATAATTCTCTTATATGTAGAAACTTATTTCTCTCAATTCACACGGCTACATCGTTAATCATATTAATGAAAGGAAAAAATATCACTTTTCGGATTATTAATGTTAATTTTTTTATAATTAATTTATTTAACAATGTGTTGAGAATCGAATGTTAGTTACTGTTTTTGTATATAGAATTTAGACTATTGAATTGAAGGTTTTCTCCGTGGTTTAAGGCATTAGTCAATATAAATGTCTGGAGATAAATAATGACGATCCAACAATACGCGTCCTTCGACGCCGAGGCTGCAGGGCTGAATGCTACCAGCAACACCAATCCCGCAGTGTCCAAAATGGTTAAACTTTGGGAATCAAAGAACGCCCAACGTGCCCTCAAAGGCTCGGGTGTTTC
>JAHBAM020000172.1 GCA_018500125.2 Roseobacter sp.
TCATGATACCCTTCCAGATATAAGCCCCTCGTTAGGGAGGGGTGTCCTGCTACCCGAGCTAAAGCGCGCCGCCCCCTTTCGCAAGCGCAGAAATGACGCTATCACGCCGCTTGAGCCTCAAAATGCGACACCAATGACTACGATCGGAAACTTCCCCCATGTATACCGTCACGCTGCTAACCTCTCCGAAAGATCCTTGCCTCACGCCTGCCCTGCTGGGCGCGCTGCAAACGGCCTGGGGCGGGGGCGATGCGCGCTGGCTGGCGCAGGGCGAGGCGGCGGAGTTTGATATCGCTCAAATGCCCGAAAACCGCTGGGATGTCTGGGCCGATGTGCAGAAACTGGGCGTCGACCTTGTGGTGCAGCCGAGCGCGGGGCGCAAAAAGAAAATGCTGCTGGCGGATATGGACAGCACCATGATCGAACAGGAATGTATCGACGAACTGGCCGAAGAGGCGGGCGTGGGCGCTTATGTGAAAGACATCACCGCGCGGGCGATGAACGGCGAGCTTGATTTTGACGGCGCGCTCACCGAGCGGGTGGCGCTGCTTGAGGGGCTGAATGAAACCGTGATCGAAACGGTGCTGGCCGAGCGGATCAGCCTGATGCCGGGCGGGCCAGCGCTGCTCGCGACGATGAAGGCCCATGGCGCTTATGCTGCGCTGGTCTCGGGCGGGTTTACGGCCTTTACGGCCGCCGTCGCGGCCCAGCTCGGCTTTGACGAGAACCGCGCCAACAAGCTTCTGGTTAAAGGCGGCAGGCTCACCGGGAAGGTCGCGCTGCCCATTCTGGGGCGCGAAGCCAAGGTGCAGGCGCTCACAGAGATCACCGCGCGCCTCGGCCTCACCGCAGCAGATGTGCTCGCCGTGGGCGACGGGGCGAACGACCTTGGAATGCTCACGCTGGCCGGCAGCGGCGTGGCGCTGCACGCCAAACCGAGCGTGGCTGCCGAATGCGACATTCGGATCAACCATGGCGATCTAAGCGCGCTGCTCTATGTGCAGGGCTATGCGCGCGACGCGTTTGCAACCGTCTGAGCGCGGTCCAGAGCTCGAATTTTTCCTTCGGAAAAATCCGACAATTGGGGGGAGCTTTGCTCCCCCGATCCATAAGCCTTGGGGCTTATGGATCCCCCCCTCAGGATATTTATAGAAAGAAAAAGCCGCAGCACGGCAGGCCCGCACGCCACACCGAAGCTGCCCCACAAAAAACGGGGCAGCGCCATGCTGCCCCGTGTCTTCTGTCTTGTGTCTGTTGTTTGCTCTGCTCTTTGGCTCAGGCTTTCCAGGCCAGCGCCGCAGGGTCAATCTCGAAGCTGATGTGGTGCTCACCGCCCATGAGATTGTCTTTGGTGTGGTTGTAAAGCGAGCGCCAGTAGGGCTGGATCGTCACAGCATCGTCCTGCAGGATCTTTTCGCCTTTTTCCATCAGAGCTTTGCGCTTTTGAACATCGGCTGTGGCCAGCGCTTCTGTCAACAGAGTGTCAAACTCGGGGTTGGCATAGCCGAACTCGTTCCAGGCTTCGCCCGAGCGATAGGCCAGCGCCCAGATCTGGACGCCCAGCGGGCGGTGGTTCCAGTTTGTCGAGCTGAACGGGTATTTGACCCAATCGTTCCAGAATGTGCTGCCGGGCAGAACCGTGCGCTTCACATTGAAGCCCGCGTCGCGCAGCTGGGCGGCGACGGCGTCGGTTGTGTTTTTGCGCCATGCGTCATCAATCGAGAGGATTTCCATCTCGAAATCGCCCATGCCGGCCTCGTCCAGAAGCGCTTTGGCCGCCGCAGGATCATGCTTGGGCATACCGATATCGACATATTCGGGATGTGATGGTCCGACATGGTGGTTGGCCGCCACAAGACCACGGCCTTCATAGCCAAGCTCGAGCAGAACATTGTTGTCGACCGCCATGGCGATGGCCTGACGCACTTTCTTGTCTGCGTAGGGCTTTTTGCCATCGACTTCGGCAAGCTGGTTGGGGCGGATCACGATTGTGGCCGCTGTGACAACCTCATGCTGTGTCCAGCCGTCCATTGCACCGAGGATGTCGATGAAATCGCCATCCACAGAATACATCATGTCGACTTCGTCGGCTTCTGCCGCCGCAACCCAAGCGGAGGGGTCCACGCCGTAGTCGATAAACTCGACACGCTCGGCCCATGCGCCGTTGCCTTTGTTCCACCAATGCGCATCGTTGCGCACAAGCACGCCCTTGACGCCAACTTCGAGGCTTTCGGGCAGATAGGGGCCTGTGCCGATCGGGTTTGTGGTCATGTCATCAAAGTTTGTGTCTTTGTGATAGACCGCCGCAGGATAGTCGGCCATGCCGGCAATGATCGAGATATCGGGCGCGGGCAGGTTGAGCTTTACGGTGTGGCTGTCGACGACTTCGATTGCGCCGTCCAGCGCCTTGCCTGTGTCTGCGTTGATCAGCGTTGCCATACGGCCAGCCATAGAGTTGCCTTCAACGGCTTTGTCACACCAGTCGCTGATCACACGGGCCACATCTGCGGATGTGAAATCTTCGCCATTGTTCCACTTGACGCCTTTGCGCACATTGAGCGTATAGACAGTCGCGTCGTCGCTGACCTCCCAGCTTTCGAGAAGATAAGGCGAGAATGTGCCGTCGTTGTTGTATTTGACGAGATATTCGATCCAGCCGCGCGAGAAGTTCGCGATTTGTGACCAGTCATAGGAGCGCGGATCTTTGAGCGCGCGGACTTCCTGCTGGACACGGACTGTGCCGCCGTCTTTCATGGCACCCGCCGCCTGCGCCGGGGCGGCCATGCCGAGCATCCCGTAAGCGGTGGCTGCGGTGGCGCCAAATGTGCTTGCCATAGCGAGAAACTCGCGGCGGCTGACGTCATCTGTTCCAACCTTGGCAGCCTGGTCCGTGATCGTCTTGGACATCGGCTTGCCAGTGCGTGTGAAAAATTCCATATTTTTCTCTCCCTGAGAGAGCGTTATCGCTCTTCATTTCATTTTGCTGTTTGCGCAGCAGTCTTGTTTGCCCGAAGGCAGCGCGGGTCAGCCTAACAGGGAATCTCCATGGGGCAACCCTTTCCTTGTCACAATTTCGTCCGAAAGCGACCTCGCTTCGGCTTGTGCCGGCGCAAGTCGGGCGCGCACGACCCTTGACCTTTCGCCTCCCAGACATGACACCAAAGGCACCCTAAAATAAGGAAAGCCCATGCCAGAGGCCAATACTGTCGCGCTCGACTTTCTAAAAACCCGCCGCTCGCGCCCCGCCAAGACCCTTGTCGCCCCCGGTCCGTCCAAAGCCGAGCTGGAGGCGCTCTTGACCCTTGCGGCGCGCACCCCCGACCACGGCAAGCTCGAGCCGTGGCGCTTTATCGTGATCCGGGGCGCGGCCATGGCGGCCCTATCCGAAAAGGCCGGACGGCTCGCGCAAACGCTTGGCTATGACGCGCAAGCGAGCGCCAAGGCGCGCGCCCAGTTTGATCAGGGCATCTGTGCCGTGGCCGTGATAGAAAGCCCGGTCCTGTCCGAAAAAATACCGGCCATCGAGCAAACATATTCTGCGGGCGCGGTCTGCCTTGCGCTGCTCAATGCGGCGCTGGCGGCGGGCTGGGGCGCCAACTGGCTCTCGGGCCCACTCAGCCACGAGAGGCTTTTTGCCGAGGGCGCGCTCGGCCTTGCCCCGCATGAGCGCATCGCCGGGCTGATCCATATCGCAACCGAAACAACCGCACCGCCCGACCGGCCCCGCCCCGATGTGAGCGCCAAGACATCATGGCTGTAGCGGCAATTCTGCGCGCCTTTGCGCTCGCTCTGGGGCAAATGAGAGACAAGCGCTTTCTGCGTGTGCTTCTGCTGGGCGTCGGGCTGACCTTGGCGCTTCTGGTGGCGGCCTGCGCGGGCTGGCTCTGGCTGGTTCAGGCGCTTGTCGGCCCCGAGATATATCTGCCCTTTTTCGGCAAGGTGAGCTGGCTGAGCGATCTGCTGTCAGGCGCCTCTTTGCTCCTGATGCTGATCTTGTCGAGCTTTCTGATGGTGCCTGTCGCCTCCCTGATCACCTCGTTCTTTCTTGAGGACGTCGCACAGGCCGTCGAAGCGCGGCATTATCCCGAGGCCGCCGCCACAGGGTCGCCGGGCCTTCTGGACAGCCTGCGCGATACGCTCGGGTTTCTCGGGGTGCTGCTCGCAGCCAACCTTCTGGCGGTCCTGCTTTACCTTGTCTTCATGCCCTTTGCGCTGCTGATCTTCTGGGGCTTGAACGGGTTTTTGCTCGGGCGCGAATATTTTACCCTTGCCGCTGCGCGCCATGTGGGGCGCCCCGAAGCCAAAAGACTGCGCCGCAAACATTTCCTGACCCTATGGGGGGCAGGTATCCTGATGGCGGCGCCTCTGAGCCTTCCGCTGGTGAACCTGTTTATCCCGGTTCTGGGCGCGGCGGTCTTTACCCATCTGTTCCAGACGATTCGGCCTCCACGGGGGCCATCCGCTGGAACATATCAAGATCGCGCACGGTGATCGTGCCGGAGACAACAATATAAAAGATAACCGCCCAAAGCGCGGCGGCAATCGCTGTGGTGATCCAGGCTTTTTTCTTCAAGCCGTGCTCATGTGGCGCGCCGGCTTGGGTTCCGTAGACGATCTGGCCCACATCGCCCTGTGTCTTGAGGCGAAAAGGGATGACTGTGAGAAAGGTCACAAACCACAAAACCGCATAGAGCACGATGGCCGAGGTAATACCCATAAGAGGCTATCCTTTAAAAAAGAGCATTGGCTGCCAGCAGGCTGTCAGACTTGTTCAAGCTCGACAAGACAGCCGTTGAAGTCTTTGGGGTGCAAAAAGAGCACAGGCTTGCCATGTGCGCCGATCTTTGGCTCCCCCGTGCCCAGAACGCGCGCGCCGGTCGACTTGAGATGATCGCGCGCCGCGAGGATGTCATCGACTTCATAGCAAACATGGTGAATGCCGCCTGACGGGTTCTTTTCCAGAAAGCCGTTGATCGGGCTGTTTTCGCCCAGAGGATAGAGCAGCTCGATTTTGGTATTGGGCAGCTCTATAAAGACCACAGTCACGCCGTGGTCCGGCTCATCCTGCGGCGCGCCGACTTTTGCGCCCAGCGCAGTGGCATATTGCGCAGATGCGGCCTCAAGGTCGGGCACAGCGATAGCAACGTGATTGAGACGTCCGATCATTTGATCCTCCAGAACAGATTTTGGCCCTTATCGCCCGCGCAGCGCACCACCGCAAGGAGCGCAAAGTCGCAGGCCGCAAAAGCCGGCCCGAAAGCCGGCGTGCAGTTAACCAACTGTTAGCCGTGTTTGTCTAGGTTGAGATTCGAAACACCCTTTGCTGCATAAGGAGCTGCCCGATGGACGACCTGACCCCACTTGCCCTCACAACATCGCCCACTTCGGCACGCCCGCTTATGGGGCTGACGGTGCTTGCGGTCGAAGACAGCCTCTATGCCTGCGAGGCGCTGCGGCTCTTGTGTCTGCGCAGCGGGGCGCGCATCCGCCGGGCCGATTGTATCGCCTCGGCCCGGCGTCATCTCAAGGTCTATCGCCCCTCGGTCATTCTGGTCGATGTCGGCCTGCCCGACGGCTCGGGCCTTGACCTGATCCAAGAGCTGTCAAACCTCTCTCCGCGGATCAATATCATCCTCGGCCTGTCGGGCGATGACGGCATGAAAGCCAAGGCCATGGCCGCAGGGGCCGACGGGTTTCTCGCCAAACCGCTTGAGAGCATTGCCCAGTTTCAAGAGGCGATTCTGGCGCATTTGCCGCGCGAGCGCCGCCCCCTCGGCCTGCGCGTGGTCAAGGACGAGCGCATCACGCCAGACCCGATCGCCTATACCGATGACCTGTCACATATCGCCCAGATGATAAACGAAGACTATGACGACCGGCAGCTTGGCTATGTTGCGCAATTCGTGACAGGTATCGCCAAAAGTGCGCAAGACGAGGCTTTGACCCATGCGGGAGAAGCCCTCGCCAAGGCCCATGCCTCACGCCTGCCAACCCATCAACCGATCGCCGCTCTTGCGGGCCTTGTGCAACAGCGCCTCGACCGGCCCGTCGCGATCTGAGGCGCGCGCGCCGCAAGAGCGCTCCCCGCTCATAAAGGCCGTGTCCAGAGCGGCCCGACAGATCTCCCAAGCGGCACCGTCCGCCCTGCCCTGCCGCGCCCTTATCTGCCCTGCCGCGCGGGTCTAGCCGACAAGCCCCGGATCAGCGCCCATCTCAAGGCCGGGAAACACCGTGCGCTCGATAAAGCTTTTCTCAAGTCCGAACAGATCGCGCATCAGCCAGCCCGAAAAGGCCCGCACATCGCGCGTCGGCATCACATCGCGCCGCTCATAAAGCGCCGCTTCGCTCAGGCCGGGCCAGTCTGACCAGACCCGCCCGCCCCGCAGAGCGCCACCCGCCAAAACCATCAGCCCGCCTGTCCCGTGATCGGAGCCGCCATTGCCGTTGAGCCGCGCCGTGCGGCCAAATTCTGTCAGGGCCACAACGGCTGTCTTGCCCCAGATGTGCGCGCCCAGCGTGCTTTGCATCTCCAAAATCACCTCGGCCAAACGGGTGAGCGGCGGTGCCAATGTGCGCGACTGGTTGGCGTGGGTGTCCCAGCCATTGAGCGAAAACGCCGCGATCCGCGCCGGCCCTGCCAGCTTGGAGGCCGCGAAACCGGCGATCTGCAAATGCCCGCCGCCTTTGCTGGCGGCCCCTGCGCTGTCGCTCATCGCGCGCATCACCGCTTCGCCCTGCAACGCCTCATCGCCAGCGCCCATCCGCCGGCTTTGCGCGCTGAGCGCCAGCGCCTCGCCAAACGCCGCCGCAAACAGCGGGTCTTCCTCCATCAACCCCTCGGCCAGCCGAAGGCCCTGCGGCGTCAGCCCGTAAAGCCCCGCCTCGGGCGACCAGTTGGCAACGCTGGCCGCTCCCTTGAGCAAAAGCATATCGCCGCGCCCCACCGCATAGGCTGTCTCGCTGTGCACAGCCGGATAGCTCTGCAACAGGCGGTTGAGCCAGCCGTCGCGCAGGGTGCCATCAAGGCCCGCGCCGCCCGCTTCCAGCACATCCTGCCCGTCAAAATGGCTGCGCTTGTCGCGATAGGGCGTTGACACCGCATGGGCAAAGCCCAGTTCTCCCGCCGCCCAGAGCGGCATCAGCCCCGCCAAGGCAGGGTTGAGCGCAAAGAACCCGTCCAGATCCTGCCCCGCTTCGGGCTGTGCCTGATCGGCGCGCCCCCTGAGGCCGGCAAAATCACGATCCCCATAGGGGCGCAGCGCGTCCAGCCCGTCCATCCCGCCGCGCAGGATGATCACAACCAAACGGTTCTCCCATGTCCCGCTGGCAAAGGTCACAGGGGTGAGCCAGGGGCTGGCGGCGGCCGTGCAGCCAAGCCCTGCAAGAAGCGCGCGCCGGTTCAGGGTCGGTTTTCTCATCGGTTACATCCTTTGAAACGCGGGCGACGCCAGCACAAGGCCCACGCCCGTGCGCCTGTCTTCCGCTGCAGTGGCCGCAAAGCGGAGCGCCTCGGGCACGTTTCGCCCCAAAGCCGCCCCCAGAAACGCCCGCGGATCGGGCAAATCGCTCAAAAGCCCCTGCGGCGCGTTCATCGCCCAATCCACCCGCGCCGCCAACCGCTGCGGCGTGATCCAGTCGGCGTCCCCTTCGGGCCAGCCGTCTGGGCCAAGCGGCTCTTCCCAGCTCTGCCCCATGAGCCGCAACGGCACAGCAAAGACCCGCCGGATTGCCTTCCAGTCCTGCGCCCCCAGCGCCTCATGGGGAACAGCAAGCGCGCGCAGCGCCGAACCGATATAATCGATCGGCTGCTTTACATTGACAAACTCGGGCGCCCAAGCCGCCGGATGCACGAGCATCGCACGGGTCATCTCGCCCAGATGCCCGCCACTCTCAAGATAGCGCCGCTCCATGGCCGCCACGAGGGCAGGATCGGGCCTGTCGGAGATAAAATGCACCGCCATTTTCCGTGCCAGATGCCGCGCCGTCGCCGGGTGACGCGCCAAATCCTCAAGTGCGGCGTGAATATCGACCAAGGCCGCCACACCACCCTGGCTGTCGCCATAGCGTTTGCCCAAGAGCTGCTCGGCTCCGGGCTGGGCAAAATCGGGGCGAAAGCCGAACACACCCTCCTGACTGTAGCTCAGCCCCGTGAGCAGCTCGGCCAGCCCGGTCACATCGGCCTGCCGATACGGCCCGTCCGCGCCCAGCGTGTGAAGCTCCAGAAGCTCGCGCGCAAGATTTTCGTTCAGCCCTTTTGACGTCTTTTTGCCCGCAACACTCTCGGGGCCGACCGACGCCTTCTGGTCAAGATAGTGCAGCATCACCGGCTGGGCCGTCACGGCTTTGAGCATCTCGGCGAAAAACCCCGCAACATGGGGACGGATCGCGCTTTCGATATAGGGCGCGGTTGCGCGCTTCATCACGCTGACCTTGCCCCGCGCGGTGAAGTGATCGCCCCAGAAAAACGCCAGCCGCTCGCGCAAGCCGTCTTGCGTATGCGCCCGACGGCGCAGCGCCTGCCAGAGCCAGAGCTGCTGGGCCTTGCGCGCCCGGCGCTTTTCAACGCCGATCTGCTCTCTCGCCCGCGCGGCGGCGTCAGACCCACGATCGGCGCGGCGGATTTTCGAAAGCGCCGTCACCCGCGCGATCCGCGCGGCAAAGGCTTCAAAAGGCTCGATTTTGTAAAGCGCTGCGGCATGATCCTTGCCGTTGAGCCGGCGCATCATATCCTCACTGTCGCGCGGCCCACGCAGCCGCGGCGACAAGCCGGTTCCGAAACGGATTTCGGCTATTTCACGCGAAAACTCCAAATCACTCACTCCACACACAAGCGCAGAGTAGCATTTATTGCTGTGACCGGGAGAGAATTATGCGGTGCATTTAACAGTCGGCAGGCGCGCGCCAGCCTGTTTCGGATTTCGCTTTGCGAAATCCGACCGGCCGGGGGCTTTGCCCCCGGACCCCCAGGATATTTAGAGAAAGAAAAAGGGCCTAGTCTTGCGGGATAACGCGCAGGTTCAGCTCCATGAGCTGCTCGGACAGAGGCTCGCTGGGCGCGTTCATCATCAGGTCTTCGGCCCGTTGGTTCATCGGGAACATGATTACTTCGCGGATGTTTTGCTCTTCGGCCAGCAGCATGACCATACGGTCGATCCCTGCGGCGCAACCGCCGTGGGGCGGGGCGCCGTATTGGAAGGCATTGACCATACCGCCAAAGCGCTTTTCGACTTCGTCTTTGCCGTAGCCCGCGATTTCGAAAGCCTTGAACATGATCTCGGGCTTGTGGTTGCGGATCGCGCCGCTGACCAGTTCGTAGCCGTTGCAGGCGAGGTCATACTGATAGCCGAGCACCTCAAGCGGGTCGCCCATCAGCGCGTCCATGCCGCCTTGGGGCATGGAGAAGGGGTTGTGCTCGAAGTCGATCTTGCCGCTGTCCTCGTCGCGCTCGTAAATCGGGAAATCCACGATCCAGCAGAAGGCGAAGCGGTCTTTGTCGGTCAGCCCCAGCTCTTCGCCGATGACGTTGCGGGCGCGGCCTGCGACCGGCTCGAACTGTTTTGGCTTGCCGCCCAGGAAGAAGGCCGCATCGCCCACGCCAAGGCCGAGTTGGACGCGGATCGCCTCGGTGCGCTCGGGACCGATGTTTTTGGCCAGGGGGCCAGCCGCTTCCAGACCCTCGCCCTGATCGCGCCAGAAGATATAGCCCATCCCCGGCAGGCCCTCTTTCTGGGCAAAAGCGTTCATCCGGTCACAGAACTTGCGGCTGCCGCCTGTGGGCGCGGGGATCGCGCGGATCTCTGTGCCCTCCTGCTCCAGCAGCTTGGCAAAAATCGCAAAGCCCGAGCCGCGGAAATGCTCTGAGGCGTCCTGCATCTTGATCGGGTTTCTGAGGTCGGGCTTGTCGGAGCCATACCATTTGGCGGCGTCCTTATAGCTGATCTGGGGCCACTCGCTATCAACCTTCTTGCCGCCGCCGAACTCTTCGAACACGCCCTGCATCACCGGCTGAATGGTGTCGAACACATCTTGTTGCTCCACAAAGCTCATCTCGAGGTCGAGCTGGTAGAAGTCTGTCGGCGAGCGGTCGGCGCGCGGGTCTTCGTCTCGAAAGCACGGCGCGATCTGGAAATATTTGTCAAAGCCCGAGACCATGATCAGCTGTTTGAACTGCTGGGGCGCCTGCGGCAAAGCGTAGAACTTGCCGGGGTGCAAACGGCTCGGCACCAGAAAGTCGCGCGCGCCTTCCGGGCTTGAGGCGGTGATGATCGGCGTCTGGTATTCGCGAAAACCCTTGTCCCACATCCGGCGGCGGATGCTTGACACCATATCGGAGCGCAGGTGCATATTGGCCTGCATTTTCTCGCGGCGCAGATCAAGATAGCGATAGCGCAGGCGGGTTTCCTCGGGGTATTCCTGATCGCCAAAGACCATAAGCGGCAGCTCGGCAGCCGACCCGAGCACCTCCATGTCGCGCACAAAAACCTCGATCTCACCTGTTGGCAGCTTGGGGTTCACAAGGCTCGCGTCGCGCGCCTTGACTTCGCCGTCAATCCGCACACACCACTCCGAGCGCAGCTTTTCGACCGCCGCAAACGCGGGGCTGTCCGGATCACAGATCA
>JAHBAM020000165.1 GCA_018500125.2 Roseobacter sp.
GCTCTACCCCTGAGCTACCCGGGCACGGGTGATGCGGTTTAAACCGATCTGGGTAGCGGCGTTCTAGGCGAGGGGCGGGGCGGTGTCCAGAGGCTTTTTACGCAAAATTTCAATGCGGCTTCTGGGCCTCTTGCTCGAGTGCCTCTTCAAGGCGATCTGCGTCTTCCGGGTCGTTTGAGGGCAGGGCATATCCGCCCCCGAGCCATTTGGCGAGGTCGATGTCGGCGCAGCGCCGCGAGCAGAAGGGTCTGTAGCGCGCATCTGTTTGATTGGCGCAGATCGGACAGCTCATGACAGCAGCCCTGCGAGCAGCGCGCTGAGTGGCAGGCGGGCGCGTTTGCGCTGCAGCTCGTAATGCCCAAGGGGGGTAAAGCCTGCCAGAACGGTGTCGATCCCGTCGGCCTTCAGAGAGGCGCGCAGCGCAGCCTCAAAGCCGCGCCGGTCTTTCTTGGGCATCGGGGCCAAATCGATTGTGATCTGCCCGCCGAGGCCGCGCAGGCGGAGCTGTTTGGGCAGTTCCTTGGCGCAGGCAAAATTGGCGCGGGTGCCGGCGGCAAAAGAGCCGTCCGCCCCTGTGTTGACATCCACAGCAACCAGCGCCCGTGTCGGCTCGATCGCAAGCGAGGCGCCCCCGGGCAGGCGCAGCTCCGGCTCTTGCAGCGCCTCAAGCGCGTCCAGAACCCCGTGGCTCGCAAAGCTGCCCGCGTCGGTCACAATATCTGCCGGCTCGACCCAATCGCGCCAGGCCAGCACATGGGGGCCGTCGCCTTCGGTCAGGGTTTCGGGCGCGGTGCCCTCGTCCGTCAAGACAGTCTGCGCCAGATCGACCATGGCGCGCAAATCCTCTGCAATCTCGGCATCTGCGGCCTCTTCGCAAGAGGAGCGCAGGATCAGGCCATAGCCGACCCCGTCCATTTCTTCTTTCGCGATCATCATCAAAGCGTCGCGGCGGTCGTCTTCACGGATCTGGCGGGAGATATTCAGGCCCGGCGCATCCGGCGTGACAATCGCATAGCGCGATTTGAACATCAGCTTGCTTGTGACAGGCAAAGCCTTGCCCTCGTCGGCATAGCCGGTGAGCTGCACCGTGAGCATATCGCCGGGCGCAATGCCTTTGATTTGCTTCAAAAAAGCGTTGCCATCCGGTGTTTCCAGAAACATCCCGCCCTGGCCCTTCTGGGGCTTGGTTGCGCGCGCGCGATAGATTGTGCCGGGGCGCGGGGCGTCGGCATCGATCAAGAGATCATTGAGTTGCCCGTCAACCATCAGGGCGGCGGCTTCGCGTGGGCCAAAATGGTCCAGAATGATCTGACGTCCCTTCATCGGGTCCTCCAAAGCGGGTAGCCCGCAGCTTGCAATAGGGCGGCGGTTTCGCTGAGCGGCAGGCCGACAACGCCGGTAAACGAGCCTTGGATCCAGGGGATCAGCGCGGCTGCCGGACCCTGAATGGCATAACCGCCCGCCTTGCCCTGCCAGTCTTGTGTTTCAAGATAGCCCGCAATCTCGCTGTCAGAGAGCCGCTTCATTTTGACTGTGGTGACAACATCGCGTTCCCAGAGGGTCTCGCCCTTTTTCACCGCCACAGCGGTGATCACCCGGTGGCGCCGCCCGGAGAGCTGGCGCAAGAAGCGCTCGGCCTCGGCGGCGTCCTCTGGTTTGCCCAATATGCGCCGTCCGAGGGCGACCGTGGTATCGGCACAGAGCACGATCTCATCCGGCGCAGCTATGACGGCCCCGGCCTTTTCACGTGCCATGCGGGCACAATAGGGGCGCGGCAGCTCGGCGTGCTGCGGTGTTTCGTCAATATCTGGCGGGCGGATCGCATCGGCCACAACGCCGATTTGCGCCAGAAGCTCTTTCCGGCGCGGGCTGCCTGAGCCGAGGATCAGTGTCGGGCATTTTGCAGTCATCGGCCCTCAACCTGCTAGGGGGCGCTGGCTGCGTTTTGCAAGCTGCAAAACGCTTTTCCACGCGGCACGAGGCAAAGCTTCGCGCTATTTAAAGCGGTAGTTGATCCGACCCTTTGTCAGATCATACGGTGTCATTTCCACCTGAACTTTGTCGCCAGCCAGAACGCGGATGCGGTTTTTGCGCATCTTGCCTGCCGTATGTGCGATGATCGTATGGCCGTTTTCCAGCTCGACCAGGAATGTCGCATTCGGCAGGAGTTCCTTTACGACACCGGGGAATTCGAGCAGTTCTTCCTTGGCCATGGTCTCTCCTAGAGTTTCGCAAGCCAGTCTTGGCAAGCGCGGCTTAAATGCGCCTATCAGCGCGGTTTTTCAAGGACTTTCTTAGGCCAGCGCCTCCAGTGTGACATCTGAGGCGCGCGGGGCCTGCTCTTGCCAATGCAAGGCGTTGAGAACATGGCCGTCTGCGCGCACGTGCGCGATCTTGGCCGTGTCAACGCTGGCATAGGTCCAGCCGGCTTTATTGAGGTTGCCCTCCGCCAGAACGCCGGTCGGCGGAAAGCCCTGATCCATCGGGGCAAAGACCCCGCCCATGCCCGAGTTGCTCTCGACACCGTAAAGCCGCGGCTCATTGCCAATCAGGCTTGACATCACGGTGACGCATTGCCCCTCAAGTGCGCGCGCCATCGCGCCAATGCGCACCCGCCAATAGCCTTCCAGCGCCTCGGTGCAGGAGGGCACAAGGAGGATTTCGGCGCCGGCTTCGACCAAGGCACGCCCCAAGAGGGGAAATTCGCTGTCATAGCAGATCAAGACACCGATCTTGCCAAGGGCTGTGTCAAACAGCTTCAAAGGCCCGCCGCCCGCGATATTCCAATCCTCGCGTTCAAAACGGGTCATGATTTGCTTGTCCTGAAAGCCCGCCGCGCCCGTGGGGGTGAACAGCCCGGCGCGGTTCACGGTTCGTCCGCCGTCACGCACAGGCGCTGAGGGCGCAAGGATATGGAGGGCGAATTCTTCTGCCAGACCGGCAAAGAGTGTGTTCAGCTCGGGCTGGCGCTCACTCACCGCATCAATCGAGCCTTGAATGTCGCCTGCGGCGGTCTCGCCGGCAAGGGCCGCCAGCTCCATCGCGCCATATTCGGGAAAAACCAGAAGATCGGCCCCGTTGGAGGCGGCTTTCATGACCCAATCACGTTGTTTTTGTGCGTAAATTTCCCATGTCGAGCACCAGCTCACAGGATAGGCAGCAGTCGCGATTTTCATAAGGTAGGCTCCGGAATAAGACTGAGGGTCCAAGAGCCGTAGCATATGGCGTTTGAGCGGCGATTGGAAAGACAAAACCCCCTTAATATGCTTGAAATTGACGTTGCGCCGCCGCTCTTGCGTGAAATCACAAACGCCTACACTATATGTTTATAGAGTGCCCAAAAAATGGGCCAAGGGGAGGAAATGCGACATGAAGTTTGCGACACTGCAAGACAGTAAAGATATGACCAATGAAATGCCGTGGAGTGCGCGCGATGTGCCCACCACGGTCTATGAAATGCTCGCCGAGACGGCAGCAAAATTTCCCGATCGCCCCGCGATCAGTTATCAGCTCATGTCAGGCCCGACCGATAAGGCCGAAACACTGGACTGGAGCACGTTTCACGCCCAGGTCTGCCAAGCGGCCAACCTCTTTCGCAGCCTTGGCGTTGGCGAGGGCGATGTTGTGGCGCTGGTTCTGCCCAACGCCACAGAAACAGCCGTCGCGCTTCTGGGCGGCATGACCGCCGGGATCGTCAACCCGATCAACCCTTTGCTAGAGTCTGAACAAATCGGCGCCATTCTGCGCGAGACCAAAGCCAAGGTCGTCGTGACGCTGCGCAACTTCCCCAAGACCGATGTGGCGCAAAAAACCGCAGAAGCCGTCAAGCACGCCCCGGGGGTGCACACCATCCTGACGGTCGATCTCAACCGCTACCTGACCCCGCCCAAAAGCTGGATCGTGCCCCTTGTGCGTCCGAAGATGAACGTCAATCACCACGCGGATGTGAAAAGCTTTACTGCAGAGATGGCAAAGCAGCCGAAAACGCTCACCTTCGAAGACCGCAAGGTCGATCGTGTCGCCGCCTATTTCCACACAGGCGGCACCAC
>JAHBAM020000151.1 GCA_018500125.2 Roseobacter sp.
CATGCCGACAAGCTCGTCACAGGGCCGAGCATCGAAAAATCCATCGCGCCCCTGCGCAGCTTTGTCACCGAGCCGATGCGCTGGGGCCGGCTGTTTCTCTGTGGTGACGCCGCCCATATCGTGCCGCCCACAGGGGCCAAAGGCTTGAATACGGCGGCCAGTGATATTCACTATCTCTTTGAGGGCCTCAAAGCGCACTACCTTGAAGGCGACAGCGCCGCGCTTGACGCCTACAGCGAAAAGGCTCTCGCCCGCGTCTGGAAGGCCGAGCGTTTCAGCTGGTGGATGACAAAGCTGTTGCATCGCTTCCCCGACCAGAGCGAATTTGACCTCAAGATGCAAAAAGCAGAGATCGACTTTCTGCGCAGCAACCGCGAGGCGCAAAGCGTCATGGCCCAAAATTACATTGGCCTGCCCTACTAGGAGCGTAAAATGAGTGACCGTTACCAAAAAGGCATGAGCGTGCGCCGCCAGATCCTTGGCGAGGCCCATGTTGCGCGCGCCGAAGCCGCCAAGACAGCCTTTGACGCGCCCTTCCAAGAGCTGATCACAGAGACCGCCTGGGGCAATGTCTGGGCCAGTGATGGCATCCCCGATCGCGAACGCTCGATGCTGACCCTTGCGCTTCTTGCCGCCTTGGGCAACTTTGACGAGATCCCGATGCACATCCGCGCCACCGCGCGCACAGGGGCGAGCAAAACAGATGTGCTTGAGGTCTTTCAACACGTGGCGCTCTATGCGGGCGTGCCCCGCGCCAACCACGCACTCAAACTGGCCAAAGAGACCTATGCCGAGATGGAGGCAGACACATGAAACCAGCCGAGTTCTACCAGCGTGACCGCAACTGGCATCCGCCCGCGCTCACCCCGCCTTACAAAACCTCGGTTGCGCGCTCGCCGCGCTATTCGCTCCTCTCGCTTGAGACCACACCAAGCGAAATCACCGGCCCCCGCTTTGGCCACAGTGATATCGACCCACTCGACAACGACCTGTTGCAAAACTACGCGCAGGCGGGCCAAAGCCCGATTGGCGAGCGCATCATCGTGCATGGCCGTGTGCTCGATGAAAACGCCCGCCCCGTGCCCGACACGCTTGTCGAAATCTGGCAAGCCAATGCAGGCGGGCGCTACCGCCACAAGAAAGACACCTACCTCGCCCCGATTGATCCCAATTTCGGCGGCTGCGGGCGCACGCTCACCGATGCGCAAGGCTACTATTACTTCCGCACGGTCAAACCCGGCGCCTACCCTTGGCGCAACGGCATAAACGACTGGCGCCCCGCGCATATTCATGTTTCGGTTTTCGGCTCAGGCTTCGCCCAGCGCCTCATCACCCAGCTCTATTTTGAGGGGGATCCGCTCATCGCGCGCTGCCCGATTGTCCAGACCGTCTCTGACCCGCTCGCAATAGATATGCTCACAGCCAAACTCGACATGAACGCAACCATCCCGCTGGATACGATCGCCTATCGCTTTGACATCGTGCTGCGCGGCCGCCGCTCGACCCTGTTTGAAAACAAGCTGGAGGGGAATTGATCATGAGCATTTTCAGCAAAAGTGGGAACCGGTTTTGCGGTTCGAAAATGCGCAAAGGACTCTGAGCATGAGCAATGATCCCAAATACCTCAAAGAAACCCCCTCCCAAACCGCTGGCCCCTATGTCCATATCGGCCTCGCGCCGGGGGCGGCAGGCTTTGACATCTACCGCGAAGAGCTGGGCCATGACATCGCAGGCCCCAACGCCGCAGGCGCGCGCATCCGTGTTGAGGGCGTGGTGATCGACGGCACAGGCGCGCCGGTGAAAGATGTGCTGCTGGAGGCATGGCAAGCCAACGCGGCAGGCGTCTACGCCCACCCCGAAAGCGCAGGCGAGGTCGAGGAAGGCTTTCGCGGCTGGGGCCGTGTCATCACCGACTTTGCCACAGGCGAATGGAGCTTTAAGACCGTCAAGCCCGGCCCAACTCCGGGCCGCAACGGCCAGATGCAAGCGCCCCACATCAACCTCTGGATCGTCGCGCGCGGCATCAATGTCGGCCTCAACACGCGGCTCTACTTTGACGATGAAGACAACACGGCCGACCCCGTTCTCAACACCATCGAATGGGAACACCGCCGCGCAACCCTGATCGCCAGAAAGACCGGCGACAGCTACCGCTTTGACATCCGCCTGCAAGGCGAAGACGAAACCGTTTTCTTTGATATTTAAGGCGACCCCATGAGCAAACCCTGCATTCTCTGCTGCGCGATCACCGGCTCTGTGCCCACCAAAGCCAACAACCCCGCCGTGCCGATCAGCATTTCTGAGCAGCTCGAAAGCGCCCTTGAAGCCATCGAGGCCGGCGCAAGCATCATCCACGCCCATGTGCGCAACGATGACGAAACGCCCAGTTCGGACCCCGAGAAATTCGCCCGCCTGCAAGAGGCGCTGCGCAAACACGCGCCAGAAGCGATTCTGCAGTTCTCCACCGGTGGGCGCTCAGGGGCCGGATTTGAACGCGGCGGAATGCTGTCTCTGCGCCCCGATATGGCCTCGCTTTCGGTCGGCTCCAACAATTTCCCGACCCGCGTCTATGAAAACAGCCCCGATCTGGTCGCATGGCTCGCCGCCGAAATGGTCAAATACGAGATCACCCCCGAGGTGGAAGCCTTCGATCTGTCTCATATCCTTCAAGCGATCCGCCTTCATAGTGAAGGCGCGCTCTTTGGCAAGCTCTATGTGCAGTTCGTCATGGGCGTCAAAAACGCCATGCCCGCCGACCGCGAAGTGTTTGATTTCTACGTCCAGAGCATGAAAACCCGCGCGCCAGAGGCCGAATGGTGCGCCGCAGGCATCGGGCCAAACCAGATTGTGGTCAATGAATGGGCAATCGCCGCAGGCGGCCACACCCGCGCGGGGCTTGAGGACAATATGCGCCTTGATCGCGACAGGCTGGCCCCGTCCAATGCCGCGCTCATCAAGCGCGCCGCAGAGCTTTGCGACAAATATGAACGCCCCGTCGCCACACCGGGCGAGGCGCGCGCAATACTCGGCCTACGCCCCGCCTAGGCCAAATCTCTGGAG
>JAHBAM020000061.1 GCA_018500125.2 Roseobacter sp.
AGAAAGCTGTGGTACCCCGTAGGGGAGTCGAACCCCTCTTTTCAGGTTGAAAACCTGACGTCCTAACCGATAGACGAACGGGGCATAACCAGCCGTGAGGCGGGTAATATGGAATGTCGCTTCGCTTCGCAAGCAGAAATTTGCGCTCTTTTTCAATTTTTTTGGCGCGGGGGGAAAGCCTGCGTTCAGTGCGCCGCTGCGGCATCGTCAAGGCGCAGTTGCACGCTGGTGCGCCCTTGCCATGTGTTGAGCTCGAGCCGCCCTGCGAGATGAAACCGCGCGCCGCCGTGATTCTGCAGCGCAGGGCCGAGGGGCGTATCAAAGGCCCCAAAGGCGATGGCCTCAAGGCGCGGGCCGGTGCCGTCGGAGAAGGTGAGTTTGAGATGGCCGCTGCCGATCTGTTTGGCGAAGTGGATCACGCAATCGGGAAAGGCAAAGCGCGGACCGGCGGCAGAAGCGCCGTAGGGGCCGGCATCCTCGAGCTGCTCGACAAGTTGCTGGCTGGCTGCGCCGGGCATGAGCGCGCCGTCAAGCTTGAGGTCGGAGGGGCCGAGCGCGCCTGCGCCCTGTTTGTCCAGAAGCTCCGACAGCCGGGCCATGGCCGGCTCAAGCTGGTCCCGGCTGAGCGAGAGGCCGGCGGCCATTTTATGTCCGCCGCCTTTCTCGATCAGCCCGTCTCGGGCGAGGCGCTGGATGGCGGCCCCCAGATCAATCCCTGTGACGGAGCGGCCTGAGCCTTTGCCTTGGTCTGCGTCAAAGCCGATCACGACGCTGGGGCGGCCTGTGGCCTCTTTGAGGCGGGAGGCGACGATTCCGACCACGCCGGCGTGCCAGCCTTCGCCCGCGGCCCAGACGAGCGGCGCGTCAAAGCCGCGGTCTTCGGCTTGGGCGAGGGCGGCGGCGCGCACCTCTTCTTCTATGGCGCGGCGCTCGGAGTTGAGCTGGTCGAGTTTTTCAGCGAGCGCGCCGGCTTCGTGCGGGTCTTGACAGGACAGCAGCCGCGCGCCCAGATCGGCCTGACCGATCCGCCCGCCCGCATTGATCCGCGGGCCGAGGACAAACCCGAGGTGGTAGGCTTTGGGCGCGGTATCCAGGCGGCCCACATCGGAGAGCGCAACAAGGCCAAGGCGGGCGCGGCGGGCCATGATCTTGAGGCCCTGCACGACAAAGGCGCGGTTGACGCCGATCAGCGGGGCGACATCGGCCACTGTGCCGAGGGCGACCAGATCCAGCATGGAGAGGAGATCGGGGCCTGTGCGGCCCGCCTCGCGCAGCACGCGGCCCGCGTCAACCAGCGTGAGAAAGACCACAGCGGCGGCGCAGAGGTGGGCCAGATCGCCGGTTTCGTCCTGCCGGTTGGGATTGACCACGGCGAGGGCGGGGGGCAGCGTTTCGCCGCCGAGGTGGTGATCGAGGACGAGGATATCTGTGTCTTGGGCGGCGGCAAGCGCGTCATGGCTGAGGGTTCCGCAGTCAACGCAGATGATCAGGCTGTGATCGCGTGCGAGCATTTGCATGGCGGGGGCATTGGGGCCGTAGCCTTCGTCGATCCGGTCGGGGACATAGAGCGTGGCGTCATGGCCCATGGCGCGGAACCAGTCCAGAAGCAGGGTGGCCGAGGTTGCGCCATCCACGTCATAATCCGCAAAGATGGCGACACGCTCGCGGGCCGTCAGCGCCGCCACGATGCGGGCGGAGGCGCGTTCCATGTCTTTGAGGCTGCGCGGGTCTGGCATCAGATCGCGCAGCTGGGGTGAGAGGAAGCGCGCCGCCTCATGGGGCGCAACATCGCGGCGGGCAAGGACCTGCGCCAAGGCGCGGGGCAGGTCGGTTTCCTGAACGATCTGCTCGGCGGCGCGCTCAACTGTCAGGCTTGGCCCGAGCCATTTGCGCCCTGTGAGGGAGGTCTCTACGCCCAGAAATGCCATAGTCTGCCTGCCTTTTGCCGCTTGGGTCCAGTCTTGCTACCGTCTTGCGCGCCTCTTGCCGCCGTCTTGCCCCAGTTTGGCGCAAAGCGGGCGCTGACACAATCAGACGTCTTCGATCCGCAGCGCGACGGGCTTGCCGACAACCACATCCAGCGCGTCCATGGCCGAGAGCGCGGCCTCCAGCTCGCTGTGGGCCGACTTATGGGTGACGATCAGCACAGGTGCGGATGTGTCGGCGTGGCCGTATTGGCGCATCCGGTCAATCGAGACGCCCGCATTGCCCAGCGCTGTCGTGACTTTGGCAAGCGCGCCCGGTTTGTCCAGCAGTGAGAAGCGCAGGTAATAGGGCGCAGGGGCCGACGCGGCGGCGGTTGCAGCGGCAAGCTCACGGGAGGGGCGACCAAAGATCGCCGGGCGGATGCCACGGGCAATATCCATCACATCGCCCATCACCGCGCTGGCGGTCGGGCCTTCGCCGGCACCGGGGCCACGCAGCACGATCTGTTCGACCTGATCGCCTTCGAGCACGACCATATTTGTGCCGCCTTCGAGCTGCCCGAGGGGCGAACTGTCGGGCACAAGGCAGGGGGTCATGCGCTGCTCAAGGCCCCGGCCCGTCATGCGGGCGACGCCGAGCAGCTTGATGCGGTAGCCCATATCGGCGGCTTGGGTGATGTCCTCGATCGTGATGTCGCCGATGCCCTGAAGCTGCACACCGTCAAAGTTGATTTCGGTTCCAAAGGCGATGGAGGCGAGGATGGCGAGCTTGTGGCCCGCATCAATGCCGCCGACGTCCAGATTGGGATCGGCTTCAAGGTAGCCGAGCTGGTTGGCCTCTTCAAAGACCTCGGCATAGCTCAGGCCGGCGCTTTGCATCCGCGTCAGGATATAGTTGCAGGTGCCGTTCATGACGCCCAGAACGCGGGTCATTTCATTGCCGGCAAGCCCTTCCAAAAGCGTCTTGATCACCGGAATGCCGCCTGCGACGGCGGCTTCAAAGCGGATCACCGCGCCTTTGGCTTCGGCGGCCTGTGCGAGGGCCTGACCGTGATGGGCGAGCAGGGCCTTGTTGGCTGTGACGACGTCCTTGCCAAGGGCGAGAGCGGCCTCTGTGGCGGCTTTGGCGGGGCCGTCAGAGCCGCCCATCAGCTCGACAAAGACATCTACGTCCGCGCGTTTGGCGAGGGCCACGGGATCATCTTCCCAAGCGTAATCAGACAGGTTTACGCCGCGATCCTTGCCGCGGGAGCGCGCCGAAACCGCCACGATCTCGATCGGGCGACCGGCACGGGCGGCGAGCAGCTCTGATTTCTGGCGCACGATCTTGACGACGCCTGCGCCGACGGTTCCGAGGCCTGCGATGCCCAAGCGGAGGGGATGTGTCATGCGGTGCTGCCTTTTGCCTGTGTCTGATATATTGCCTAGCGATTTAGCCGCTAACGCGCGGGCTTGCAATGTGGGTTATCGGCCAGTGCTGCGCCGGCTCCGGGTTTGCGCGGCGTTTGCACAGCCTTTGCACAGCCTTTGCACAGCGTTTGTGCGAGCTGTGCGCCGCCTTTGGCTCTGTGCCGCGCGGATCAGTCGTATTTGAGCGCCGTCGCTTTGCCGCGGAAAATATAGTAGGACAGAAACGTATAGCCCAGAATGGCGGGCAGCACGAAGACTGTTCCGATGAGAATGATGAACAGGCTTTCCGGCGCGGCAGCGGCGTCATAGAGCGTGATTTTTTCGGGCACGACATAGGGGTAAAACGAATAGGCCATGCCGCCAAAGGCCAGCGTGAAAAGCGCGATGGCGGCGGCGAACGGCTGCCATGCGGCGCGATCCTTGGGCAGGGGCAGGCGGCGCAGCTGCCACCAGACAAAGCCGACGAGAAAGACCGACAGAAGCGGCAAGACCGAGAGATAGGCCATGGCGGGCAGGCTGAACCATTTGTCAAAGATCCGCGCGCTCACAAAGGGGGTGGCGGCGGATATGGCGAGGATGCCTGCGGCCAGACCCCAGAGCGTGGTTTTGGCCCATCCGATGGCGCGGCTCTGCAGCGCGCCCTCGGTTTTCCAGATCAGCCATGCGGCGCCGATAAACCCGTAGCCGACGGTGAGGCAGAGGGCTGTGAGCGTGGCAAAGGCCACATGGGGCCAGCTCCATGTCAGCCCCATGATATAGAGGCCGAGCATGAAGCCCTGACTGAGCGCGGCCATGAGCGAGCCTGCAAAAAACGCTGCATTCCACAGGCGCTTTTGGGCGGGCGGGGCTTTTGCGCGCATCTCAAAGGACACGCCGCGCAGGATCAGACCGATCAGCATGACAAAGACAGGCAGATAGAGCGCCGTGAGGATCATGCCATGCGCCGGCGGGAAGGCCACCAGCAGAAGGCCCACGGCGAGCACCAGCCATGTTTCGTTGGCGTCCCAGAACGGGCCGATCGAGGCGACGAGCCTGTCTTTCTGGGCCTCATCGGCCAGCGGCATGAGCAGCCCGACCCCGAGATCGAACCCGTCCAGCACAACATAGATCAGGATCGAGAGACCCATCAGGGCCGCAAAGCTCCAAGGCAGCCAGACGGCGGGATCACCGAAGTAGGTCATGGGCTGTCTCCTCTGTTGGCTCTGCGCTGAGGCGGGGGGCGCTGCGGGCCGCTGTGCGGGCCAGATAGGTTATCGCGCCGATATAGGCGAGGACCAGCAGCGCATAGAGCAACAAATAGCCGATCAACGTGCTCAGAACCAAAGTGGCGGGCACTTCTGCGACGGCTTCTTGTGTGGTCATCACGCCCTGAACAAGCCACGGCTGGCGGCCGATTTCTGTTGTATACCAGCCCGCCAGAGTGGCGATCCAGCCGCTAAAGCTCATCGCGCTGAAGGCGAGCAGGGCGGGCTTTGGCAGGCTGGCTGCGCTGTGGCGGCGCATCAGGTAGAGGCCGCTCCAGGAGAGCAGGAGCATGGCGAGGCCGACGCCGACCATGATGCGAAAGCTGAAGAATACGGGCGCGACGGGCGGGTGCAGGATCTGGCCTGTGGCATCGACAAAGTCGTTCAGCCCCGGCACCGTGCCATCAAGGCTATGGGTGAGAATGAGCGAGGCTGCGTTTGGCACCGCGATTTCAAAGCGGTTTTCGCGCGTGGTCTCATCGGGCAGGGCAAAAAGGACGAGGGGCACATTGGGGCCTGTCTCCCAGTTGGCTTCCATGGCGGCGAGTTTTGCGGGCTGGTGTTTGAGCGTGTTGAGGCCGTGAAAATCGCCAGCGAGAATTTGCAACGGGATCAGGCTTGCGGCGGTGATGATGCCGACGCGCAGCGCGGTTTTGACATCTTCGCCGCGCTCCCCCCAGAGCATCCGCAGCGCCGAGACCCCGGCGATGAGAAAGGCCACAGTGAGGCCCGAGGCCAGCAGCATATGGACAAAGCGGTAGGGCATGGAGGGGTTGAAGACAATCTCAAGCCAGCTTGTGGCATGGGCCACGCCGTCGATCATGGTAAAGCCTTGCGGGGTGTGCATCCAGGAGTTCAGCACGATGATCCAGAAGGCCGACATGGTTGTGCCAAAGGCGACAAGGAAGGTGGCGAGGGTATGGACCCATGATTTGACCCGTGACGCCCCGAACAGCATGATCCCGAGAAAGACCGCCTCAAGAAAGAAGGCGGTCAGGATTTCATAGGCGAGCAGCGGGCCTGCGATATTGCCGACTTTTTCCATGAAGCCGGGCCAGTTTGTGCCGAACTGGAACGACATTGTGATGCCCGAGACGACGCCCATGGCAAAGGACAGGGCAAAGACCTTGACCCAGAACATATAGGCCTGCATCCATTTTTGCTGGCCTGTCAGGCTGAAGCGGAGTTTGAAAAACAACAGCATCCAGCCCAGCGCGAGTGTGATGCTGGGAAACAGGATGTGGAACGAGATATTTGCACCGAATTGAATGCGAGACAGCAGGAGCGTGTCCATCGGAAGGCGGCCCTTTTGATCAGTTGTCTTTCAAAGGGCAATATAGGCGGGCTGTGCGCGGGCAATAGAGGGTGCGACAATCGGCGCGGCTGTATGGGCGCGCAATGGTTTGGCTTGGCAGACGGGGTTAGCCGGAGGGCGGGCGGACGCCGGTTTGCAGGCGGGCCTTGTCGGTGCTGCTGACGACGCTGCCTGAGAGGCGGGTGGCGCGGGCGCGCAGCGCGGCGGCGCGGCCTGTCAAGGCGGCGGCTGTTGTGGAGGTGGCCTGCGGGGTGGCCTGCTGGGCGGCAAGCGCGGAGGTTGGCGCGAGGCTGGGGTAGGCTGCGGCTTTCATCTCGCTGCTCACGGTTGCGTCAAGCGCCGGAAAATCGGCGCAGGCGGGAAGGGCGAGGACAACAACAAAGGCGAGAGGCGCGCGCATGACAGGCTCCGAGGGGGTTAGAGCCTATGGTGATGCCCCAGAGGCGACAAAAGCGCAAGCAAAGGGTTTGATTTGAACGGGTGTTCAGATAAACCTGAGCTATGGCACGCACTCAAGGTTCACATTCCGAACTCACCGGCCCGCGCATTCGCGCGGCGGCACGGGTGTTGTTTGCGCGCCATGGCTATGCGGCCGTGTCGATGCGCCAGATTGCGAGCGAGGTCGGGCTTCAGGCGGGGGCGCTTTACAATTACACCGCCGACAAGCAGAGCCTGCTGGCCGAGCTGATGCGCGAGCATATGGACGATCTTCTGGCGGCGCGTGCGCAGGTCAACTCGCCCACACTGGAGCCGCTTGCGGCGCTGGCGGGTTTTGTGCGCTTTCACATCGGCTTTCATATCGAGCGGCCCGACGAGGTCTTTATCGCCTATATGGAGCTGCGCGCCCTTGCGCCGGAGAACTTTGCACAAATCGAAGGGCTGCGGCGGCAGTATGAAAACGAGCTGGAAGGCATTTTGAGGCGCGGGGCGGCGGCGGGTCTTTTTGTGATCGAGGATGCCAAGATCACCACTCTGGCGGTGATTGCCATGCTCACGGGGGTGAACACATGGTATCGGCAGGGCGGGCGCCTCAGCCTAGAAGAGGTTGAGGATATTTACTGGAATATGGTGCGCCGCGCTGTTGGCGCTTGAGGCTAAAAAAGCAAAGGCTCCTGAGCGTAAACCAAGGCGCCTCTCAGCCCTGTTTTCCAGAGCGCTCCTTTGGCCGGCCCAGCAGATCAAGCCTGTGAAAGCCAACCGCGCAAATCATATCACAGTTTGCCCGGCGTGAGACGTTTTCCCCAATGTTTTGGACGTTGAAAGGGATATCGAGTTTGTCGTGAGAGGCTTGCTGTGTTTCGGGGTCCCGCGTGCTGAGCGGAGCAACCGTGCACAAACCAAAACGCGCTTCTATTGGGGGTGAAATGACGACACAGAGTCGTCGCTTCACCATTTCAGGCTTTTGAAACCTCGATCAAAGTTGGCACAGAGAATGGACCTCATTGACAGGATGTTTGTTAAAAAAGCGCAGCAAGTGTTTTCGCAGACTCAATAGCCCGCTGTGCGATCCACGAGATGGAGGAGCGGCGCGCCGGCCTCATTGCGGCGGATATTTTCTGCGACAACTTCGGCGCAGGTTTCGGCGCGGGTTTCGGCGGCCATATGGGGGGTGACTGTCACCTTGGGATGCGCCCAGTAAGGGTGCTCCTGCGGGAGCGGCCCGACGCGGAAAACACCGAGGGTGGCATGGGCGATCTGGCCGCTGTCGAGCGCAGAGAGCAGGGCGTCATCGTCAATCAGCGTGCCGCGGCCCGGATTGATGACAAAGCTGCCACGGGGCATCAGCGCGAGGCTTTCGGCATCGAGGATATTTTGGGTTGCCGGGGTGGAGGGCAGCAGCAGAATGCAAATCTCGCCATGGGCCAGTGCGGCTTTGAGGCCGTCTTGGCCTGAATAACAGGTGATTTTGTCATGCGTCTTGGGGCTGCGCGACCAGCCCGCGACACGAAAGCCAAGTGCGGCCAGCGCCTCGGCACAGGCGAGGCCCAGCTCGCCAATGCCGAGCACTGTGACGCGCCTGTCGCGCGACAAAGGCGGGGTCACAGGCGCCCAAGCGTGGGACGGGTTCACGATCTGCGCATCCATCCCGAGGTGATGGCGCAGGCTGTGGCCGACGACCCATTCGACCATGCCCTGTTGCAGGCCGAAATCAACCATACGGGTGAGCGGCACTTTCAGGGTCTGGTTGCTCGTGATGGCTTCGACGCCTGCCCAGAGGTTGAGCACCGCTTTGAGGCGGGTGAAGGGCGTGAAATCGGTCAGGTCGGAATTGGGCGCATAGACGATATAGTCGACCTCTTCGGGGGCGATATCGAGCGCAAGATGCACATCCAGCCCCGCAGCGTCGAAGGCTTGGGGGAGCACATCTTTATATTGGTCCCAGCGCTCGGGGCGCGCGGCGAAGAGGGCGTTGAGGGTCATGGGGAGCCTTTGATCTATCTTGGTTTGTGGACATGGGCGCTTTGGACGAGGCCGAAGGCGACCATGAGCACGAGCATGGCAGAGCCGCCGTAAGACACAAGCGGAAGTGGCACGCCAACAACGGGAATGAGGCCCATGACCATCGCCATATTGACCGAGAAAAACAGAAAGAACGTCATGGCGACGCCGAGTGTGAGCAGGGCGCCATAGCGGTTTGCGTTGTTCATGGCGGAGATGA
>JAHBAM020000216.1 GCA_018500125.2 Roseobacter sp.
GTGGCCTTTGTGCGCATGGCCTCGGGCCACTTCAAACGCGGCATGAAACTGACCCATGTGCGCAGCAAAAAGCCCATGGCCATCACAAACCCTGTGCTCTTTCTTGCCTCTGATCGCGAGCTGGCCGATGAGGCTTGGGCCGGCGACATCATTGGCATTCCCAACCATGGCCAGTTGCGCATCGGCGATACGTTAACCGAAGGTGAACTTTTACGTGTTACCAATATCCCCTCCTTCGCGCCCGAGCTTCTGCAAGGCGTGCGCGCGATGGACCCGATGAAGTCCAAGCACCTCGAAAAGGCGCTGATGCAATTCGCCGAAGAGGGCGCGGCCAAGGTTTTCAAGCCGAGCATTGGCTCCGGTTTTATCGTCGGTGTGGTCGGCGCGCTTCAGTTTGAAGTGCTCGCAAGCCGCATCGAGCTGGAATATGGCCTGCCTGTGCGCTTTGAAAGCTCGCAGTTCAAATCGGCCCGTTGGATCAAAGGTGAGCGGCAAGATGTTGAAAAGTTTGTAAATTTAAACAAACAGCATATCGCGCACGACCATGATGGCGATACGGTCTACCTCACGCGCCTGCAATGGGATATCGACCGTGTCGAGCGCGATCACACAGAGATCAAACTCACCGCAACCAAGGAAATGATGGTCTAGCGCCCGGCCCCGTGGCAGTGTTTTTTTATGAGTTCCCAAACCCTCACATATGCAGGCGGCGCCGAAGACATAATCGCCCGTTGGATGAAACGGCGCAGGCCGTTTCAGATGGAGGGCGAGTCGATTGATCCCGCCCAGGATCTATCTGCTCTCGCGGCCCGCCTGCGGCCCGACACGCCCGCCCCACCTCAGGGCAAGCACGGCACATTTGCGTTAAAATCCAGCATGATAGCGCCCGAGTTCGCGGGTCGCTCCGAGCTGGCCTTTCTCACTGCGCGCCTTATTGCCCTGCTCCGCCGCGCCGAGCCTCCCGCCGGGGCCGCGCCGCTCTTTCGCCGGCTCTGGGCCGAGCACAGCGCGCATCTGCTCAGCCAGCTTGACCTGCGCTGGCAGGTCTCCTCCGCCATGACATTCGCCGACCATGGCACAGCCGGCCCCGAGCAATCCTTGGGTGCCTCGCTCAAAATGCTCTTTGGCCTCATCAAACTCTACGAATTCGAGCGCCTGTTCACAGGAAGTCTGCCGCAGGAGCCACACCGCTTTGGCAAGCGCTCAAGCGCCGCCCTGCCGCTGGCCATGGACCCCTATTCGCTCAATCACGGCGGCCTCGATCTGGCTCTGCTCGCCCCGCTCTATCAACAGGCCGAGGCCGCCCCCGTGCTCAAGCCCCTCGCGCTGAGCCTGCTCCATGCGCTCAATGCCGAAGAGGGAACCATTTTCCGCCGCCTCGCCATTATGAAAGACCGGCGCGCAAAATCCCGTAAACAAAAGGAAAACCCAGAATGAAATGGGGCATCGTCAGCACAATCAAAGCCCCGCTGCCCGAGATAGAACGCTTTGTAGCGCATCATCTGGAGCTGGGCGCCGAGCGGCTTGTTCTCTACCTTGATGATGACAATGACGCGGCCTTTCAAGCGCTCAATGCCCATCCCAAGCTGCGGGTTCTGCGCACCCATGGCGCCCATTGGCGCGGCAAGTCCCGCCCCGCAAAGCATCAGGCCCGCCAGACGGCCAACGCGCGCCATGCCTACAGGCGCAAGGCCGACGGGCTGGACTGGCTCGCCCATATCGATGTTGACGAGTTCCTCTGGCCGCGTGAGCAGCCCATCGCAGCCCAGCTCGCCGCCCTGCCGCCCGAGTGCATGGCCGCCCGCGTGCGCCCGATCGAGGCTTTGGCCGGCGCAAAAGGCACTTATTTCAAGGCCATGACCAACGACCGCCAGCAGCGCCAGCGCGAAACCGAGGCGATCTATCCGACCTACGGGATGCACCTCAACGGCGGCTTTCTAAGCCATGTGGCTGGCAAGCTCTTTGCCCGCACAGGGGCCAGCGAGGTGGAGTTCAGGATCCACAATATCTTCATCAACGGGGTTCAGAACCCCTCTCAGCAAGAGCTTCTCGGCACAGAGCTGTGCCATTTGCACGCATACTCCTATGCCCATTGGATGCAAAACTACCGCTACCGCCTCGCCCATGGCGTCTATCGCGCCGAGCTAAAGCCAAACCGCGCGCCAAAGCTGGGCGGGCTAAGCCTTCATGAAGTGTTAAGAACCATAGAGGACACTGAAGGCGACGCGGGGCTAAAAGCCTTTTTTGAGGAGGTCTGCACAGCCACACCGGGGCTTTTATCACGCCTCAAAGACCATGGCCTTCTGCGCGACTACGATCTTTTGCTGGAGGAAAAACGCAAAAAACACTTCCCCACCTAAAGCCGCCGGCACGAGGCGGCGAGCCTCAGCCGTATCAATTTCGCCGCAGAACGCCCTAAAAAGGCGGTAAATTTGCGGACTGATTGACCTTACGCCCCCTATTGGCTAAAGAGCCTTACAGGAGTCGATCAAGCGATAGGCTGGGCCAAACGGGCCTGACTTCAATAAGCTGCTACGGGCCCGGATGTGTCCGTAAACAACGGATACACATGACAAAATTTTCTGATCTGAATCTTGACCCAAAGGTTCTCAAAGCCGTGGCCGATGCTGGCTATGAAACACCCACCCCCATTCAGGCTGGCGCGATTCCCCCCGCCTTGGAAGGTCGCGACGTTCTGGGCATTGCCCAGACAGGGACAGGCAAGACCGCCTCTTTCACCCTGCCAATGATCTCGCTTCTGGCCCGTGGCCGGGCGCGCGCCCGGATGCCGCGCAGCCTCGTGCTCTGCCCGACCCGCGAACTCGCGGCCCAGGTCGCAGAGAACTTTGACGCCTATGCCAAATATGTCAAACTGACCAAAGCCCTGCTCATCGGAGGCGTCAGCTTCAAAGAGCAAGAGGCCGTGATCAACCGTGGCGCAGATGTTCTGATCGCCACGCCGGGCCGTTTGCTTGACCACTTCGAGCGCGGCAAGCTCTTGCTGACAGGCGTGCAGATCATGGTTGTGGATGAGGCCGACCGTATGCTCGACATGGGCTTTATCCCCGACATCGAGCGCATCTTCAGCCTGACGCCCTTCACCCGCCAGACGCTTTTCTTCTCGGCCACAATGGCCCCCGAAATCGAGCGGATCACCAATACATTCCTCTCCGCGCCAGAGCGGGTCGAAGTGGCGCGCCAAGCGACAACCTCCGAAAACATCACCCAATCGGTGATCATGTTCAAAGGCTCTCGCAAAGACCGCGAAGGCACAGAAAAGCGCAAGCTCCTGCGCGAGCTGATCGAAAGCGAAGGGGACGGCTGCAAAAACGCGATTATCTTCTGCAACCGCAAGGTTGATGTCGACACCGTTGCCAAATCCATGAAGAAATACGGTCTCGACGCCGCCGCGATCCATGGCGATCTGGAGCAATCCCACCGTATGCGCACCCTTGACGGCTTCCGCGATGGCACATTGCGCTTCCTCGTTGCCTCGGATGTGGCCGCGCGCGGGCTTGATATTCCCAACGTCAGCCATGTCTTCAACTACGATGTCCCGAGCCACGCCGAAGACTATGTGCACCGCATTGGCCGCACAGGTCGCGCTGGCAAAAAAGGCACCGCAATCATGATCTGCAACCCGCGCGACGAGCGCAATCTTGCCGATATTGAAGCCTTGGTGAATCACGAAATTCCCCGTGGCGGCGATGCTCTTGTCGCTGCGCCCGAGGCCGCGCCGGCAGAGGCGCCCGCAAGCCCCTCCGCTGAGGCCAAGGCCGAGACCGCAGAGAAGCCAAAGCGCCCGTCCCGCTCTCGCAAGCCAAAACCCTCCGCTCCCAAAGCCGAGGCGAGCGCAGAGCCGCAGACAGCCGACGCGCCCAAATCCGCAGAGGCCATAGAGACCGCCGAAGCGCCCAAAGAGCCATCCGGCAGCCGTCCGGCCCAAACCGAGCGCAAAAGCAGCACGCGTGGCAACGCCTCGGGCCGCAACGCCGCGCCGCGCGGCGGGCAACCTGTCGGCCTTGGCGATGATATGCCAAGTTTTATTGCCAAAAGCTTTGAAGAGCGTCTGGAAAGCTAGTCGATCAAAGCGTCAAGCCGCTGTCCTGCCCGCTCGTGATGAATGGGCAGGGTGCGCCCGTAAAGCTGCTCTGTGCGCTCTGGCGCGCCCACCATATTCGGCTCCTCGACATATGAAAAAATCGCAACATAACGCCGCCGCTGGCCCTTGAGCGGCGCAACCCGATGCAGCGAATACCGCCCGCGAAACAGCTGCAAATCGCCCGGCTCCAGCTCAAGCACCTTCACTTTTTCAGAGTGTCCCTGAAGCACACGGCTGACCTCGTCAAAGTTTTCACTCTCGGCACGGATCGCCGGCGCATACTCAAAGGCGCCGCCCGCTTCGGCATTCTGGATCGCCAGCGTCACCGTGAAATTATTTGTGTCAAAATGCCAGGGAAAGCCCTCGCCCTCCTCGGCCATATTGACGATCACATCGGCCAGCGGGTCGGCATAGCGATAAAACCTGTCCTCTTGCAGACAGGCCTGAATAAACCCGTCAAAGCCCTCAAAGTCATGGATCTGGCGCAGCGGCCCGTCGGCGCGGAAATTATCCGCCGGAATAAACGCGTTGGAGCGGTCAAAGAACTGCCGCTTCGGGTGGTCTTCGGGCAGGCTCGGATCATCTTTGGTAAAATAGGCGTTGGTGCGGTTAAAGGAGCGGTGGCCCTGATCAGACACGCCCTCGGCCTCCGCCGTCAGCGCCGCAACCCCGTCAGCCGTCAGAAAGCCCTTGAGCACAGCGCAGCCATCCCGCGCCAGATCGGCGCGCACTTTCGCAAGTAAGGCCGCGCGGGCCGCGCCATCCGACCCGATGGGGTATGTTTCAAGATTGATATACTGTTCTGCCGACATAAGCCGCCCTCCCTGTTTTGGTCAGGAGAGCGGCTCATGTCCCTGTCTTCTGTAGACTATTCGACAAAAAGCCGTCGCGATCAGGCCAAACGGCTGATAATCACACTCACTTCGGCTTTCTTGCCAATCTCGTCGAGCGTTGTGCGCCGCGCAACCTTGCGCAGCTCCTGCTCGATCTTGCCATCGTCCTTCAGTGTCGCGGCTTTCGCGCGCCCGAGGAACTGGCCGAGGTCTTCTTCGAGCACTTCCACCAAAGGCGCCTTGCTGCGGCCGGTTTCCGGCAGCCCCATCAGCTCGCACCACGGCTCGCTAAGCGGCTCACCGTCCTCATCAAGGATCACCGTGACAATCACGTGCCCGTTGAGCGCCATGCGGATCCGGTCGCGCACGATCCCGTCCAGCGCGCCGATCTGGGTGGAGCCGTCAAGATAGCGCCGGCCGGTCTCGATATACTCGACAACCTTGGGCTTGTTGCCCGACAGCTCGATCATCATACCGTTCACAGCCACAGCGCTGGCGCGGCCCTTCTCCTCGGCAAGCTTTGCGTGCGCCCGCAAATGGCGGTGCTCGCCGTGCATCGGAATGACCATCTGGGGGTCCATCAGCTCATGCGCCTTGACAATATCAGGGCGGTTGGCGTGACCCGAGACATGATACATCCCGTCATTGTCATCCACCACATCAACCCCCATTTCAGAGAATTGGTTCATGATGGAAATCACGCCGCGCTCGTTGCCCGGAATGGTCTTTGACGAAAAGAGAAACATATCCCCCTCTTTCATCTCGATGCCGTTGAATTTGCCACGGGCCAGCTGCGCCGAAGCCGCGCGGCGCTCGCCCTGCGAACCGGTGACCAGAAGCATGAGGTTCTCGCGCGGCACATCACGCGCATCATCAATCGAAACCACCGGCGGAAAGCTCTTGAGAACGCCGGTTTCGATCGAGGCTTCGACCATACGGCGCATCGCGCGCCCCATAAGACAGATCGAGCGCCCGGCGCGCTCGCCAGCCTCGGCCAGCGTCTTCACGCGGGCCACATTGGAGGCAAATGTCGTCGCCACAACCATCCGCTCCGCGCCCTTGATCAGCGCCTCAAGATTGTCGCCAAGCTCGCTTTCCGAACGGCCAGCGCTCTTGCTGAAGACATTGGTTGAGTCACAGACCAGCGCCTTGATCCCGTCTTTGGCAATCTCCTGCCAAAGCGCCTCGTCAAAGGCTTCGCCAACGATCGGGGTGTGATCAATCTTGAAATCCCCGGTGTGGAACACACGCCCGCCCGCCGTCTCAATCAACAGCGAGGAGCTTTCCGGAATCGAGTGGGACACCGGCACAAAGCTCACAGTGAAAGGCCCCGCCTCGATCCGTTCGGGATAGGCCGAAACAGTTGTGACTGTCTCATCGCCAAAGCCGTGTTCCGCGAGCTTGCGCCGCGCGATATTGGCCGTAAAGGCCCGCGCATAGACAGGCACGCCCAAGGCCCCGAAGAAGTGCCCCACCGCGCCGACATGGTCCTCATGGGCATGGGTGATAAACACCGCCTCGAGCTGGTCGCGCCGCTCGGTCAGCCATGTCAGGTCGGGGAAAATCAGATCCACCCCGGGGGTTGTGTCCATATCGGGAAAGGTCACGCCCAGATCGACAAGAATAAGCCGCTCCTTGTCCTTCGGCCCATAGCCATAGACGTAACAGTTCATTCCGATCTCGCCCGCCCCGCCAAGGGGAAGGTAGATTAGTCGTTGGGTGCTCATATAGTTCCCTGCTCTTTGTTATAGCTGTGTATCACGCGCAATCCGTGCATCGTGAGGTCATCTTCGATCGTGTCAAACAATTGTTCGCCCTGGGCAAAGAGCGGCGCAAGCCCGCCTGTGCCAATCACTTTCATGGGGCCGCCAAATTCGCCTCGAACGCGGCTTGTCAGTTCCTTGATGAGGCCGACATAGCCCCAGAATATCCCCGACTGGATACAGGCCACCGTATTGGTTCCGATCACGCGCTCCGGCTGGGTGATGTCAACGTGCGGCAAGGCGGCAGCGCCTTGGTGCAACGCCTCAAGGCTCAGGTTGACACCGGGCGCAATCACCCCGCCCACATAGGCGCCGTCTTCGGCCACCACATCAATATTGGTCGCTGTGCCAAAGTCGATCACCATAGCATTGCCGCCATGGCGGTCAAAGCAGCCTGCCGCATTGGCAAGCCGGTCAGGGCCAACCCCTGTGCCCGGATCAACCCGTGGCGGCACAGGCAAAAGGCACTCGGGCTTGCCCACAACAAGCGGGCGACAGTCAAAAAAGCGGTCCGCAAAAACCCGCAGGTTCCAGACCACGCGCGGCACAGTCGAGCTGATCACCACATCGGTGATGTCGGGTTTGATATTGTAATGGCTGATGAGCGTGGTGAACCACGTAAAATAGGCATCTGCCGTGCGCGAATGGTGGGTTGACGTGCGCAAGGTGCACAGCCATTTGCTGCCGTCCCATATCGAGAAAACCGTGTTGGTATTGCCGCAATCTATCGCCAGTAACATGGGCTTCCCCCCTTAGAAAAACACATCTGCTGCAGGAATGCTCATGCGCCCTTTGGCACTGGTTAATACCAAATGCCCCTGCGCGTCCACCGTCTCAAAGGTGCCCTGCATCTCTTCACGCATCGTGCGCGCGCGGATCGGCTCGCCGAGCTTGGCCGCCTTGGCAAGCCAGGCCTCTCGCACAGGCCCGAAGCCATAGGTGCGAAAGCGCTCCTCCCAAGGCGCATAGGCCGCCGCAAGATAGCTCATGAAGTCTTCAGCAGGCAGCTCTGCGCCCGTCTCCGTCTTCAGTGCCACAGGCCGCATCGCCCCCTCCTCAACCTCGCTGACATCCGGAGCCGCAGCAAGGTTTACGCCGATCCCGATCACAAGCGCATCGCCCGCCGTCTCCAAGAGGATCCCGGCCAGCTTGCCCGAGTTCAGCAAGACATCATTGGGCCACTTCAGGCTCAGGTTTGCCCCTGGCCCGGCCACAGCGCGCACCGCATCAAAAAGCGCCAGAGAGGCCACAAACGAGCGCAAGCCCATCTCGGCAGGGCTGCCCGCATTGGGCAGAACAAGGCTGGCGCTGAAATTGCCCGCCGGCATAGCCCAAGCCCGCCCGCGTCTGCCCCGCGCCCCTGTCTGATGCGCCGCAAATATCCAGCACGGCGCAGCAAGCTCATGGAGCACACGGCTCGCCTGCGACATGGTGCTGTCCACTTCTGTCAAACTGCGCAGATCATATCCCGCAGGCCAGTCCGTCGCTTGGGCCACAATCAGTTCACAAGCGCCGCTGCCGCCGTGGCCGCTGCACTGTCTAGTCCAAAGAGGCTCACAACACCCACCAGCATCACAAGCGCCGCGCCCATCAGCATAAACCAGAGCACAGGCGATTTATTCTCGTCCAAAGCGGCCTCGGTCTCTTCGCCGAAATACATGAAGTAAACAATCCGCAGGTAGTAGTAAGCCCCGATCGCAGAGGCCACCGCGCTCGCGCCAACCAGCCAGAACAGCTCGGCATCAATCCCTGCCTGCCAGACCCCCAGCTTGGCAAAGAAGCCGAGCATAGGCGGCACACCCGCGAGACTGAACAGCAGAACCAGAAGCGCCATCGCCTTGCCCGGCTCCGCCTTGGAATACATCCGCAGCGCATCAATGTCGGTGACAGGCACACCGTCGCGCTCCATGCTCAGAATAAAGGCAAACGTGCCAATGTTCATCGTCACATAGATCGCCATATAGGTCAGCATCGCCTCGATCCCGAAGGCCGTGCCCGCGGCCAGACCGATCATCGCATAGCCCATGTGGGCAATCGAAGAATAGGCCATCAGACGTTTGATGTTGCTTTGTCCGATCGCGGCAATCGCGCCAACAAACATCGACAGGCCCGAAATCAGGATCAGCACTTGCGACCAGTCGGCCGCAACACCGCCAAAGGCATCGTGCAAGACCCGCGCAAACAGCGCCATCGCAGCCACCTTGGGCGCCGTGGCAAAGAAGCTCGTGACAGGAGTCGGGGAGCCTTCATAGACATCCGGCGTCCACATATGGAACGGCACAGCACTCACTTTGAATGCAAGCCCCGCCATCACAAAGACCAGCCCGAACAGCAGTCCAACAGGCGCAAGCCCCTCTCCCGCCGCAGCCACAATCCCGCTGAACAGCGTTGTGCCCGCGTAGCCATAGACCAAAGACGCGCCATAGAGCAGCAAACCGGATGACAGCGCGCCAAGCACGAAATACTTAAGCCCCGCCTCTGTCGAGCGCAGGCTGTCGCGGCGCATCGCAGCGATCACGTAAAGCGCCAGCGATTGCAGCTCAAGCCCCATATAGAGCGCCATCAGATCGCCCGCCGAGACCATAAACATCATCCCGACCACACTGAGCGCCATCAGGATCGGGTATTCGAACTTCATCATATTATGACGCTCAAGATAGCCCATGCCCATCACCAGAACGGCAGCGGCCGAAAGCAGGATCGTCACCTTGGCAAAGCGTGCGAAAGCGTCATCAACAAACATTCCGCCAAAGGCCGTCTCGACCCCGCTCCCGCCCAGCCCGATCCAGGCGGCCACCACAAGAAACACCGCAGCCGTTGCATAGGTCACTAGCCCCGCGAGCTTGTCCTTGCTCGTGTAGACCGCCCCCAACAGCGCCAGCATCGCGTAGACGGAAATCAAAATTTCCGGCAGGATTGTATTCAGATCAGCCTGCATAAGTCTCTCCGTTAGTGCGATTGGGCCAGCGCAGCGGCGGCCGTGCCTGCATCATGCAAGGCAATGTGATAGTTTGATACAAGCGCTTCCACGGAAGGGCTTATAATATCGGTGACAAGGCTCGGATAGACCCCAAGCAAAAGCGTCATCACAACGAGCGGCGCAAAAATCGCCTTTTCACGTGATGTCATATCGCTGATGGTCTTGAGGCTCTCTTTGATCAGATCGCCAAATACGACGCGGCGGTAAAGCCAGAGCGCGTAGCCCGCAGACAAGATCACCCCGAGCGCCGCAACCGCCGCGACCCATGTGTTGACCTGGAAAATCCCCATCAGCGTCAGGAATTCGCCAACAAAACCGGACGTGCCCGGCAAGCCGACATTTGCCATGGTGAAGAACATAAAAATCAGCGCATAGGCCGGCATACGGTTGACGAGGCCGCCATAGGCATCAATCTCGCGGGTGTGCATCCGGTCATAAATCACCCCGACGCAGAGAAAGAGCGCGCCCGAGATAAAGCCGTGGCTGATCATCTGGAAAATCGCGCCGTCAACGCCCTGCTGGTTCACAGCAAAGATCCCCATCGTAACAAAGCCCATATGCGCGACGGATGAGTAAGCAATCAGCTTTTTCATATCGTCCTGCACAAGCGCGACAAGCGATGTATAGACAATCGCAATGGCGCTCATCCAAAGCACAAGCGGCGCCATGACATCTGATCCCACAGGGAACATCGGCAAGCTGAAGCGCAAGAAGCCATAGCCGCCCATCTTCAGCAAGATCGCCGCCAGAACAACAGAGCCGGCTGTCGGCGCCTGAACGTGCGCATCAGGCAGCCAGGTGTGCACAGGCCACATCGGCATTTTGACAGCAAAGCTGGCAAAAAAGGCAAGGAACATAAGCGTCTGCAATCCGCCCACAATCTGCACACCGAGGATCGAGAATGTCTCAGAGCCAAAGCTATGCGTCATCAGCGTGGGAATATCTGTTGTCCCCGCATCCGCAAACATCGCAACCATGGCCACAAGCATGAGAACCGAGCCAAGGAAGGTATAAAGGAAGAACTTGAAGCTCGCATAAATGCGCTCCTTGCCGCCCCATATGCCAATGATCAGGAACATAGGGATAAGGCCCGCTTCAAAGAAAACATAAAACAGCACCATATCAAGCGCCATAAAGACACCCAGCATCAGGGTCTCAAGCACAAGGAAGGCAATCATATATTCCTTCACACGGGTCTTAACAGACCAGCTCGCAGCAATGGTCAGCGGCATCATAAAGGTCGTCAGCATGACAAACAAAACGCTGATCCCGTCAACGCCCAGCTTGTAGGTCAGCCCCATCAGCCATTCGCGCTCCTCCACCATCTGAAAGCCGGTGTTGCTGGCGTCAAAGCCTGACAGAATAAACAGCGAGACCAAAAAGGTGATCGACGTGGCCAAAAGAGCCACCCACTTTGCATTGCGCCCGGCCTCCTCGTCACTGCCCCGAAGAAACAATGCAAGGATCAGCGCTGCAAGCGCAGGAATAAAAGTGACAATGGAAAGAAGATTGTCCATTACCGTGTGCCCCCTGTAAAGGCCATCCACATGACGAGGACAACGACCCCGAGAACCATGGCGAATGCGTAGGTGAAAATATAACCCGATTGGGCGCGCCCTGCGAGGCGGGTGAAGAAGGGGATCACTCCCATAGCGACGCCATTGATCGTCCCGTCAATCACGCGGCCATCGCCTTTTTTCCAAAGGAAGCGGCCGAGGGCCTTGGCAGGGTTGACGAAAAGGAAGTCGTAGATCTCGTCAAAATACCACTTGTTGAGCAAGAACAGATAGAGCGGGCGCTGGCTCGCTGCGAGTTTGGCAGGCAGAGCCGGACTCCAGATATAAAACCACAGGGCCGTGACAAAGCCGATCAGCATGGCCACAAACGGGCTAACCTTCACCCACTTTGGCACCTCATGCGCATCACTCAGAACTGTGTTGTCCTCTGCGGTATAGATCGCGCCCTCGCCCGGCTTGCCGGTGAAGACATAGTGATGCTTTTCAGCCTTGCCGTGGTCGTCCGCTTTTGCCGCGCCATGATCGTCAGCATGATCGTCGCTGTGATCATCACCATGCGCCGCGGCCTCCGCATAAGGAACCCCAAAGAACTTTCCAACAGTGTCGGTATGGCCAAAGAACGCATTATACCAGATCATCCCCGAGAAGATCGCGCCAAGCGCCAGAACCCCAAGCGGCACCAGCATAACAGCCGGGCTTTCATGTGCGTGATCATGGGTGTGCTTGTCGCCGCGTGGCTTGCCATAGAAGGTCATGAAAATGAGCCGCCATGAATAAAACGAGGTGAACAGGGCCGCGACAACCAGCATCCAGAAGGCATAGCCGCCGGCAGTGCCCGCAAAGGCGCTTTCAATCACAGCATCCTTGCTGAGGAACCCGGCAAAGCCGTAATGGGTGAGCGGAATCCCCACACCGGTGATCGCCAGCGTGCCAATCATCATCGCCCAGAACGTATAGGGCAGTTTCTTGCGCAAGCCGCCATAGTTACGCATATCCTGCTCGTGGTGCATCCCGTGGATAACCGAGCCGGCGCCCAGAAAGAGCATGGCCTTAAAGAACGCGTGGGTGAAGAGATGGAACATAGCGACCGAATAAACACCGACGCCCGCCGCCACAAACATATAGCCAAGCTGTGAGCAGGTCGAATAGGCGATCACACGTTTGATATCGTTCTGAACAAGCCCGACAGTGGCCGCAAAGAAGGCCGTGGTCGCACCGAGGAAGACGATAAAGGCCTTGGCCTCAGGCGCAAACTCGAACAAAGGCGACATACGGCACACAAGGAATACCCCCGCCGTAACCATCGTCGCCGCGTGAATAAGCGCCGAAACAGGCGTCGGGCCTTCCATCGCATCCGGCAGCCAGGTGTGCAGGAAAAGCTGGGCCGACTTGCCCATCGCCCCGACAAACAGCAGGAAGGCAAGCAGGTTTGCCGCGTTCCACTCGGTCCAAAGGAAGCTCACCTGCGTCTGCGCCAGAGTCGGAGCCGCCGTGAAAATATCGTCAAGATTTACGCTGTCCACGAGGTAAAACAGACCAAAAATCCCGAGCGCAAAGCCGAAGTCGCCCACACGGTTCACAACAAAAGCCTTGATCGCTGCCGCATTGGCGCTTGGCTTGCGATAGTAAAAGCCGATCAGAAGATAGGAGGCGACGCCCACACCTTCCCAACCAAAAAACATCTGGATCAGGTTGTCCGCCGTGACGAGCATCAGCATAGAGAAGGTAAAGAACGACAGATAAGCAAAAAAGCGCGGGCGATAGCTTTCGCCGTCCTTCCAGTTTTCGTCATGCGCCATATAGCCCATCGAATAGAGGTGCACGAGCGCCGAAACCGAAGTGATCACAACCAGCATAATCGCGGTGAGGCGGTCCAGACGGATGGCCCAGCTCGTATCCAGCGCGCCGGATTGGATCCAGGTCAGGATCTCGATTTGACGCGTCACCCCGTCAAAGCCGAGAAACACCCCCCAGCTCAGCGCTGCCGCAAGGAAAAGCAACAGGGTTGCAATCCACTGCGAGGCTTTATCGCCGAGAATACGATGGCCAAACCCGACAAAAAGCGCGCCGATCAAGGGAGTAAAGAGAATAATCTGTTCCATTCTTTTACCCCTTCATCACGTTGACGTCTTCAACGTCAATCGTGCCACGGTTGCGGAAGAAGACCACAAGGATCGCAAGGCCAATCGCGGCTTCAGCGGCGGCCACCGTCAGGATAAACAGCGTAAACACCTGCCCCGCCATATCGCCCATGTAAGAGGAGAAGGCGACGAAGTTGATATTCACCGACAGGAGAATAAGCTCGATCGACATCAACAAAATGATGATGTTCTTCCTGTTCAGGAAAAGCCCGAAAATGCCGATGACAAACAGCACTGCTGCCACCGTCAGATAATGTTCAAGTCCGATCATGTCGTCCCTCGGTTCTTTATTGTTCTCA
>JAHBAM020000093.1 GCA_018500125.2 Roseobacter sp.
TAAAAAAGGAGGGCTTGAAGGCGGCGGGATTGGCGCGTAGGTTTTGCCTCACCTCGGGGGGCTCATGTGAGCTGAGATGCGAAAGCGGACCCGTTGAACCTGAACCGGTTAGGACCGGCGGAGGGAAGGTCGGATATTCATCCCACTATCTCCGCCCGTCGCAATATTAGGAGGATGAGATGAAACATCTTGCATTTGCTACGGGAGTTTTTGTGTCGGCTGCGGGACTTGCAGCGGCAGAGACGCCTGAACTTGTTGTTTATACTTACGATAGTTTTGTATCGGACTGGGGCCCCGGGCCGCAGATCGAGACGGCTTTTGAGGCCGTTTGTCGCTGTGATCTGAAGTTTGTTGCGGCGGGAGACGGGGCGGCTTTGCTGTCGCGCTTGCGTCTTGAGGGGGCGCGCACGCAGGCCGATATTGTGCTTGGGCTTGATACCAATCTCACCGCGGCGGCGCGCGACACCGGCCTGTTTGCGCAGCATTCCGTGAGCGCCGACTACAGTCTGCCGCTGGAGTGGGACGATAGCGTGTTTGTGCCTTATGACTGGGGCTATTTTGCCTTTGTGCATCAGGCAGGATTTGAGGCGCCCAAAAGCCTCAAGGCGCTGGCCGCCAGTGAGGCGAAAATTCTCATTCAGGATCCGCGCTCCTCAACGCCCGGGCTTGGCTTGCTGATGTGGGTCAAGGCGGCCTATGGCGATGAGGCGCCCGCGATCTGGCGCGATCTGGCGGATAATATTGTCACGGTGACAAAGGGCTGGTCGGAGGCTTATGGTCTCTTTCTGGAGGGCGAGGCGGATATGGTTTTGTCTTACACAACCTCGCCGGCCTATCACATGATTGCCGAGGAGGATCACAGCAAGGTCGCGGCGGGTTTTGAGGAGGGGCATTACCTTCAGGTCGAGGTGGCGGGCAAGCTGGCGGGGAGTGATGTGCCGGAGCTTGCTGATCAGTTCCTTCAATTTATGGTGTCAGATGCCTTTCAAAGCGTGATCCCGACGACCAACTGGATGTATCCTGCCGTGACGCCCGAGGCGGGTTTGCCCGACGGGTTCCAGAGCCTTGTGACGCCTGCGAAGGCGCTCTTGTTTTCGGCAGAAGAGGCGGCCGGCCTTCGGGCGGGCGCGCTGGAAGAATGGCGCGCCGCGCTGTCACAATAAGCCAGGCCACCAGCGCGGTTTCGGCGGCGCTGGTGATGCTTCTGGTGTTGGCGCCGATCGCGGCTGTGGCGCTGCGGGCGGGTGCTGCGGGCGGTGCTTTTGCGGCGGGCTTTGGCCCTGCCGACCGGGCGGCGCTCGAGTTCACTGTGGTGCAGGCGGCCCTGTCTGCGCTCTTGAGTGCGGCGCTTGCTGTGCCTGTGGCGCGGGCCTTGGCGCGGCGGCAGTTCCGCGGGCGTGGCGCGCTTGTGTTGTTGATGGGCGCGCCCTTTATTCTGCCTGTGATTGTTGCGGTGATGGGTCTGCTCTCGATCTTTGGTCAGGGTGGGGGACTCAACGGTGTGTTGAGCGCTTTGGGTCTGCCGCGGCTTCAGATTTATGGGCTGCACGGCGTTGTTTTGGCTCATGTTTTCTTCAATCTTCCATTGGCGACGCGGCTTTTGCTGCAAGGCTGGGACGCCATTCCGCAGGAGCGGTTTCGGCTGGTGGCGAGCCTTGGCATGGGGTCGCGCGAGGTGTTTCGGGTGCTGGAGTGGCCCATGCTCAAGGAGCGGCTGCCTGCGGTTTTGCTTGTGATTTTCCTGATCTGTCTGAGCAGTTTTGCGGTTGCGCTGACGCTCGGCGGGGGGCCGGCCGCGACAACGCTGGAGCTTGCGATTTATCAGGCGTTTCATCTGGAGTTTGATCTGGTGCGCGCCGCTCTGCTGGCGCTTGTACAGCTCGCGCTTGTGCTGGTTGTCGGGGCGGTTGCGCTGCGCTTTGGGCGGGCTGCCGGCTTTGGCGCGGGGCGCGGCGCGGTGCGGCGGCGGTGGGACGCGGATGCGCGTCTTCTGAGGGGGCAAGACGCGCTTGTGCTGTCGCTGGCGGCGGCGTTTATTGCGCTGCCTCTGGCGGCTGTGGCGCTGCGCGGGGCAGGGCAGGTTTTGGGCCTGCCGGCTTCGGTTTGGAGCGCGGCTTTGACCTCTGTGGCGCTGGCGCTCGGCTCGACTGTGCTCTGCATGGCTGCGGCGCTGGCTTTGGCGGCCTCACGGGGGCGTTGGGCCGAGATGATCGGGCTGTTGGGGCTTGCGATTTCGCCGCTGGTTTTGGGCGCAGGGCTGTTTCTTCTGGTTGCCCCATATGCCAGTCCGCAGGCGCTGGCCCTGCCTGTGACGATGCTGGTCAATGCGCTGATGGCCCTGCCCTTTGCGCTCAGGATTATCACGCCCGAATATGCCCGCGCCGAGGCCGATTATGGCCGTCTCGCAGAGGCTTTGGGGCTTCGCGGTCTGGCGCGTTTGCGGTATATGATCTGGCCGCAGATCCGAGGCTCGCTCGGCTTTGCGGCGGGGCTGGCGGCGGCGCTTTCCATGGGCGATCTGGGGGTGATTGCCCTGTTTGCCGACGGGGAAACGGCCACCTTGCCGTTGCAGGTTTATCGTTTGATGGGGGCCTATCGCATGGAGACGGCGGCGGGTGCGGCGCTGCTTCTGGTGGTCTTGAGCTTTGGCCTGTTTGCGCTGTTTGATTGGGGAGGGCGTCGCAATGCTCAGGCTTGAGGCGGTGAGATATGATCAGGACGGATTTGTCCTGACTGCAGATTTCAGCCTGCCTGCGCAGGCGCGGGTCGCTGTGGTCGGGCCGTCTGGCGCGGGCAAGTCGACGCTTCTGTCGCTCATGGGCGGCTTTAGTGCGCCGCGGTCGGGGCGGCTCCTTTGGGATGGGCAAGACATCACACAGCTTCCGCCAAGCGCGCGGCCCGTGGCGAACCTGTTTCAGGAGGGCAATCTTTTTCCGCATTTGAGCGTCTACGAGAATGCCGCTCTTGGGGTTAACGTGAGCTTACGGCTGAGCGCGGTCGAAAAGGCGCGGGTGCTTGACGCTTTGGCGCGGGTCGGGCTGGCCGGGCTTGAGGCGCGCAAACCGGCGCAGCTTTCGGGCGGGCAGGCGAGCCGCGCGGCGCTGGCGCGCGCCTTGTGTCAGGCCAAGCCCCTGCTTTTGCTGGACGAGCCTTTCGCGGCGCTTGGCCCGGCGTTGCGCCGCGAAATGCTTGATCTGGTTGAAGAAATCGCGGTCGAGCACGGGCGCGCTGTTGTGATGGTCAGCCATGATCCGCGCGAGGCAAAACAGTTTGCCCAAGCGGTTGTTGTTGTGGCCGAGGGCGTGGCCCAAGCCCCGCAAGAGACCGGCGCGCTCTTTGCAAACCCGCCCGAAGCGCTGCGCGCCTATCTGGGGGATGACTAAAGCGTAAAGCCAGCGCCCCGCAGGGTTAACGGCCTCAGATGCGCTGAGTCGGGGGGGGTGATATCCGTGCACCGGGCGTGCACAGGGCGTGCACCGCCTCAGCGGGATTTGGTTAAGCGAAATTAACTTAATCCAGCGTGCGCTACTGGGCCGGCACCAGCCGCTTTTCGCCAAGGCGCGGATGCACCGAGCCGGCCACCAGATAGGCGGCGGCCAGCGCCAGCCCCGAGAGCAGAAAGACCCCCGACACAGGCGCAACCAGCAACACACCCCAGGCCAGCCCCGGTGTGAGAATGCCCGACACATCCCGATAGCTGGCGTAGATCGTTGACATTTCGGTGCGCTCCGAGGGCTTGACGGCCATGAGAAACGGCAAGCCGGCGCTGATGTCGAGCAAGATCAGAAACAGGCTGGCGCAGAACAGCCCGACAACAGCGGCCCAGGGCCAGGCGGCCAGAAAAAAGGCCAGTGTGAAAAAGCCGGCCGCCATGGCAAAGCCTCGGCGCACAGCGGCACGCACCGAGCGGTTCTGCATCCAGCGCAACATGAGCGGCGAGAAAAACAGCGCCGCATTTGTCCCCGAGAGAAGGACACCGCCAAGCTCTTCGGGCAGGCCGTTCTCGAGGGCATAGAGCGGCATATAGACAACATAGGCCCACCAGCCACAGGAGCGGATCACGGCAAAGGTCATCCCGGCGACAAGGCGGGGCTGTCGGGCAAACCGCCCGATAAAGGCCAGCGGATTGGGGGCGGGGCGGCGCGCGCGGGGGATGAGCTTGCCATTGCCAAGGCGCATATAGAAAAACGCGCCCAACATGGCAAGCGAGGAGGCCGCAGAGATATAAAACGGCAACACAGGGCTGTAGCTGTAAAGCGCAACACCAAGAGCCGGCCCGATGGTCCAGCCAAGGGCCGAGTATAACAACCGCAAGGTCTCGCTGCGGCCCAGCTCGATCCGCTTGATGTAATCGAGCACATAGGCGTTGAAACAGATGAAGGTGATCACCGTCGCAAAGGAGTTGAGCACCAGCCCGAAGACCAGCGCGCCGGCACTGCCAAGGCTGGCCAGCAGCGCCCCGACCACAAAACAAAGCGCCCCGAAGCTGTAAAGCCAGCGGCGCGGCACCAGCTTGTTGAGCGTGGGCACAAGCAGCCCGACACCGAGCGAGCCGATCCCGATCAAAAAATAGGCCTGCGAAATCGCAACAGCGTCCCCAAGCGCATTATACATCGCAACAGGAAAGACCGAAATCAGCATCCCGCGGGTGATGCCCTCAAATCCGGCAAGCAGACCAAACCCGTGGACAGAGGGCGCAGGAGCGTGGCGGAGCCACTCGGGTATACGGCGTTCAAACATAGGCCCAAGCTGCGCATCCTGCCGGTGCCGTCTGTTCTGTTTTCGACACAGCACAGCAATTGCGACAGGCGCATAGGCGCCTCAGAGCCTCTGCCTGCCCTTTTTTATTGCTCTAAATATCCATATCCCGACCGCCCGCCAAAATACCGCTCTCAAGAGGTAGCGCCGCACTGCGTGCGTCGCCCTGTCTCTTATACACATCT
>JAHBAM020000117.1 GCA_018500125.2 Roseobacter sp.
GCTTAAACCCCGCGCCAGACAGGCAATCCACCAGCGCTATTTTTTCGCGTGTCGGGATCTGGCGCGCCTCGTTCTGCAAGCCGTCCCTCGGACCAACCTCGAAAATTTCGACATATCCGCTCATGATGCGCTCCGCTCGGGCACAGGCCAAGGCGCATAAAACGCCTCGGTGTAGAGTTTCTGCTCCCCGACAGCCATGGTCGCCGCAAAGCTCGCCCGCTCGGTGATCCGCTCATACCAAGCCGAAAGCTCGGGGTAGGCGTCCGTCTTCACGAAATGCCGCCCGACATAGACCGCCTGCCCGACAGCAATATCCACCGCCGAAAAGCCCGAGGTCAGAAGATAATCGCGGTTCTCGACAGGTGTTGAGAGCCGCGCCTCGATCGCCTCATAACATTTTGCCAGCCGCTTGGCCTCAAGCTGCATGATCGTGGGCGAGCGCATATGATCCTCATAGAGCATGATATGCTGCTGGGTGAGTGCCGCCGCATGAACGGTCACCGTCTCGGCAAAATGCAGCCATGTCAGCCAAGCCATCCGGTCGGGGTTGCCCGCCTCGCGGCCAAGGTTGCGCTCGGGAAAGCGCTCGCAGAGATATTCGATCATCGCGCCGCTCTCAAACATCCGCTCCCCCTCGATCTCCATCGCAGGCACCCGCCCCGCCGGGCTGAGCGTGAGAAACTCAGGGTCGCGCAAGCTGCGGTCAAACGGGTGCACCTGCACCTGAAAGTCAGGCACCTCCAGCTCGTGCAAGAGCCAAAGAACCCGCATGGAGCGGCTCTGTGGAACGTGGTGAAGCGTGATCATGCCGCCGCCTCCGTCGCATCGTCTTCCAACCGGATGAGCGCCGCCCCCGCTTCCACTTGCGCACCGGCCTCACAAAGCACTTCGGCCACGATCCCGTCGCGCGCCGCCAGCAAAGCGTGCTCCATTTTCATCGCTTCCAGAATGGCCAGCCGGTCGCCCGCCTTCACCTCTTGCCCCGCTTTGGCAAACACAGCTTTCACAAGCCCCGGCATCGGCGCTTCAATCAGCGCAGCGCCCGCCCCCGCCGAGGCCGCCCGCGCCAGCGGATCGACCACCTCAAAACAAAGACCGTATTGGGCAAAAACAAACACCTGCCCCTCAATCTGCACAGCTTCCGGCGCAAGCTGCCCGTTCAGCATCCAGCGCCCACCGACGCGGCGCGCCTCAACGCGGACCTCCCCCAGCGTGACATCATGCGCCTGCGCAGAGAGGCTCTCCACCACAGCCTCAAACTCGGCCTCGCCAAAACTCAGGCAGACCTGCCGCCGCATCGCACTCCAGAGGTGAAACCCCGTGGGCCATTCGGCCTGCGTGAGGCCCAAAGCCACCAGAGCCGCCAAAGCGCGCTGCGCATCGCTCGGCACGGGCGCTTGCACAAGGCTGTCCAGATCGCGGCCAATCAGCCCCGTATCCACCTCGCCCGCCGCAAACCCCTCATGGGCACAAAGCGCGCCCAAAAAGCTCAGGTTCGTCACTGTCCCCGCGACCTGCGTTTGCGCCAGCGCCCGCGCCATGCGCTTGAGCGCCACAGCACGGCTCGGCCCATGGCTGATGATCTTGGCAATCATCGGGTCATAAAACGGGCTGATGGTGTCGCCCGTGCGCACGCCGCTGTCGGCCCGCGCGCCCTCGGGAAAGGCCAGATGCGCCAGCGTTCCGGTGGCCGGCAAAAAGCCCTTGGGCACATCTTCGGCATAGAGCCGGCTCTCAAAGGCATGGCCTGTGATGCTCAGCTCGTCCTGCCGCTTTGGCAGCCCCTCGCCCGCCGCCACGCGCAACTGCCACTCCACAAGGTCAACCCCGGTGATTGCCTCGGTGACAGGGTGTTCGACCTGAAGCCGCGTGTTCATTTCCATAAACCAGAAGCCATCCGCGCGCAGCCCTTGCGAGCCGTCCACAATAAACTCGACTGTCCCCGCGCCCTTATAGCCGATCGCCTCGGCCGCTTTGACCGCCGCATCGCCCATGGCCGCGCGCATCTCCTCGGTCATGCCGGGCGCTGGCGCTTCTTCGATCACTTTCTGGTGGCGGCGCTGCAACGAGCAGTCGCGCTCAAACAGATGCACCGCCGTCGCGCCATCGCCAAACACCTGAACTTCGATATGGCGCGGCTGGGTGACGAATTTCTCGATCAACACATCTTCGTTGCCAAAGGCGGTCTTGGCCTCGCCTTTGGCGCTCTCCAGAGCCTCCATAAAGGCCTTGGCCGTCTCGACAAGGCGCATCCCCTTGCCGCCGCCGCCCGCCACAGCCTTGATCAGCACAGGATAGCCGATCTCCTCGGCCTGCTTGGCCAGAAACGCCGCGTCCTGATCGGCCCCGTGATAACCCGGCACAACAGGCACACCCGCCTCATGCATCAGCGCCTTGGCCGCATCCTTCAGGCCCATGGCCTTGATCGCCTTGGCAGACGGCCCGATAAAGACCAGCCCCGCCGCCTCGACCGCTTCGACAAAATCGGGGTTCTCGCTCAGAAAGCCGTAGCCGGGGTGGATCGCCTGCGCGCCTGTCGCCTCTGCGGCGGCAATGATCACATCCCCGCGCAAATAGCTCTCTGCAGGGGCCGAGCCGCCGATATGCACGGCCTCATCGGCCAGCGCCACGTGTTTGCTCGCGCGGTCCGCATCCGAATACACCGCGACCGTGCGCACCCCCAGCGCCCTTGCGCTTTCAATCACACGGCAAGCAATCTCGCCACGGTTCGCTATCAGGATCTTCTCAAACATTGCGTCCTCCAAAATCTTCGACCACCCGGAACCGCTCACACATCAGCTCCATATCGGGGTCAAACCCTCCATTGCGGCGAAAGTAGGCTTCATAGCTCTTCCGCCAATGTTCCAAATCGCGAAACTCGCCCTGAGCCGCGACAAACGCGTCATCCATCTCACCAAAGCGCCGCGTGCTCAGCTCAACCGTCTCCAGCATAACAGCCGCCCGCCCGTCCCATTCCAGCGCCACATCGCGCCGCCCTACGACGGGCATCTCGTCACCGCCCTTGCCATAAACACGCAGCGCCTCGCAGGTGGCTGTCTTCTGGCCACTGCGGATCAGCGCAAGGATGCTGTCACAGAGCTTTTTGCTGTCCCCAAACCGGAAGGTCTCCGCGTCTGGGTTTGCATCGATAATCTCTTGCAGAGTTTTCATTCTGGCCCCTTAAAGCTGCGGTAGCGGTGACGGTAAATCAGATTGGCCTTTGCGCTTGTGAGGAGATAAACCGCCATAGCGCCCGAGGCCAAAAGCTGCAGCAGCCCAAGCGCACTCAAGCCGCCAATCGCGGTGACAAGCTGGTAGCCCGAAACGGCGAACAAAAGCACACTCAGCGCAACCGCAAGGGGCAGGCGAAAGTAAAGCCCCAGCGCGCCAAACATCGGCACAAGCGACGCGAGCAAAGACAATGGCGCATAGCCAAACTGGGTGAACTCATAAAAGCGCAGCCCCGCAAGAGCGACCAGATAGAGCACAATCAGATAGAGCACGCCGCCCAACTGTCCCTGCGGATGCGCCCGCGCCCTCTCGCGGCCCACATAGACCCAGCGCTCCCCCGTTACAGGGTCGCGCGGACCATGGTAAACCTGTCCCTCTTGAGGCCGATCACTCATTGGTTACATCCGGAACACGCCAAAGCGTGTCTCCTCGATGGGCGCGTTCAAAGCGGCGCGCAACGACAGCGCCAGCACATTGCGGCTCTTGCGCGGGTCAATGATGCCATCATCCCAAAGCCGCGCACTGGCATAAAGCGGATGCGCCTGCTCCTCAAACATATCAATCGTCGGCTGCTTGAACTTGGCCTCCTCCTCGGCAGACCAGCTGCCGCCGCTGCGTTCTATCCCGTCACGCTTGACGGTGGCCAGAACGCCCGCCGCCTGCTCGCCGCCCATCACAGAGATGCGCGAGTTCGGCCAGCTCCAGAGGAAGCGCGGGCTATAAGCCCGCCCCGCCATGCCGTAGTTGCCCGCGCCAAACGAGCCGCCCACCAGCATGGTGATCTTGGGCACGCTCGTTGTGGCCACAGCCGTCACCATCTTGGCGCCGTGGCGCGCGATGCCTTCGTTCTCGTACTTCCGGCCCACCATGAAGCCGGTTATATTCTGCAAAAACACGAGCGGGATTTTGCGCTGGCTGCACAGCTCGACAAAATGCGCCCCCTTCTGGGCCGCTTCAGAGAACAATACACCATTGTTGGCAATGATCCCCACAGGGCAACCCTTCACATGGGCAAAACCCGTGACCAAGGTCTCGCCATAGCGCGGCTTGAACTCGTCAAAGCGCGAGCCATCCACCGTGCGCGCAATCACTTCGCGAATGTCGTAAGGCGTGCGCAAGTCGGCGGGCACAACGCCGAATATCTCCTCGGGGTCATAGGCCGGTTCCTCGCTGGTCTGCCAATCCACACTCGCGGGCCGCTGACGGTTGAGATGGCTCACCGCCCGGCGCGCCAGTGCCAGCGCATGGGCATCGTCTTCCGCAAGATAATCCGCCACCCCCGACAGGCGCGTGTGCACATCCCCCCCGCCGAGGTCTTCCGCCGTGACAATCTCCCCCGTGGCCGCCTTCACCAAAGGCGGGCCGGCCAGAAAGATTGTCCCCTGCTCCTTTACGATGATGGTCACATCAGACATCGCAGGCACATAAGCGCCCCCCGCCGTGCAAGAGCCCATCACCACAGCAATCTGCGGAATGCCCTTGGCGCTCATCTGCGCCTGATTGTAAAAGATCCGGCCAAAGTGGTCACGATCCGGGAAAACCTCATCCTGCTGGGGCAGGTTCGCCCCGCCACTGTCGACAAGATAGATACAAGGCAGATGGTTCTGCTCGGCAATCTCCTGGGCGCGCAGATGCTTCTTGACGGTCATCGGGAAATAGGTGCCGCCCTTCACAGTGGCATCATTGCACACAATCATGCACTCCTGCCCCGACACAAGCCCGATCCCCGCGATCACCCCCGCCGCAGGCGCGGCATTGTCATACATCCCATGCGCCGCCGTCGCCCCGACTTCCAGAAACGGGCTGCCCGCATCCAGAAGGTTGGCCACACGGTCGCGCGGCAACATCTTGCCACGGCTGACATGGCGCTCGCGCGCCCGCTCACCGCCGCCCAGCGCGGCCGCCTCTGCCGCCTCCCGAACCACACGCAGCGCCTCCAGATGCCCCTCGCGGTTGGTTTTGAACTCTGCGCTGCTGGGGAGAGCTTGAGAAGATAGTTTCATTGTCATGCGTCCTATTCTGGTGAAGCAAGATAAAGGTCGACGGCGCGCTTGGCCGTCAAAGTCAAATGACAGCTCGCGCCAATGATGCTGCGCAGGGTGCCGTCCTGATGTTCTGAGTAGAGCCGCAAACACTCCGCATCGCGAAAGGCGATCCAGGCCCGCTGGGCGTTGCGCAAGGCCTCACCCCGTCCAATGAGCGGCGCGCCATATTCTGCGTCCTGCGCCATCATCTCGGCGCGGCGCAGGCCGTAATTCGTGTTTAACACATCATCCCAAACCTCGGTTTCCGCGCTCAAACACGCCGCAATCCCGACGGTTGTGCTGCCCTCGAACTGATCGGTGTGGATCTCCTGACAGGCCGCAGCCGCCGCGCCGATGCAATTCAAAGCCTCCTGCGCCTCGATATGCTCCTGATAACAGGCCATCACACGCGCGCGATCAATCAAATCCCCCGCCGCACCCGCGGCAAGGGGCGCGCCTGCGCTCAGCAGCGCCGCAAATCCGAAGATCAAAGCTCTCATGGCTGTGCCTCCCCGGCCGCGCGCGCCTTGAGCGCCTTGCGGATCACCTTGCCCGTCACTGTCATGGGCAGCTCTGTCAAAAACTCGACTTCCCGCGGGTAGCTATAGCTCGCCAAGCGCGTCTTGACCCAGTCCTGCAGCGCCTCAGAACTGGTCTCTGCCCCGTCTTTCAAGACAACATAAGCCTTCACAATCTCATGGCGCAGCGCATCGGGCTTGCCCACAACCCCAACGGTGGCCACGCTCGGGTGGGTCATCAAACAATCTTCAATCTCGGCCGGACCAATGCGATAGCCACCCGACGAAATCACATCGTCCTCGCGCCCCAAAAAGCGGATAAAATCGCCCTCCATCACGCCACGGTCGCCGGTGATCAGCCAGTCGCCGCGAAACTTCTCCGCCGTGGCCTCAGGATTGCGCCAATAGCCCAGCATCATGCTTGCCGCCCCGCGCTTCACGGCAATATCGCCCTCGCCTGCGGTTTTCTCACCGTTCTCGTCAAGAACAGCGACGTCAAACCCCGGCACAGCCTTGCCCGTGGCCCCGCCCAAAGGCGCAAACAGCGCCCCGCAGGACGAAACCGCCATATTGCACTCGGTCTGCCCGTAAAACTCGTTGATGCTCACAGCAAAAGCCTCACGCCCCCAAGCCAGCATCTCGGCCCCGAGCGGCTCACCGCCAGAGGCCACCGAGCGCAAACCGGCAATGCTTTGGCCTGCCGCCTTCAGCATCCGAAGCGCCGTGGGCGGGAAAAACACGTTGCGCACAGCGCCCTCGCGGCAAATCCGCGCCGCTTCTTCTGCGCTGAATTTGGGCAACCGCGCCGCCACCACAGGCACCCCGAGCGCCAGCCCCGGCATCAACACATCAAACAAGCCGCCGATCCAGGCCCAATCGGCAGGCGTCCAGAGCACATCGTCAGGCTGACCGAGGAAATCATGGCTCATCTCAACCCCCGGCAAATGCCCCGTCAGCATCCGGTGCGCATGAAGCGCGCCCTTGGGCTTGCCGGTCGTGCCGCTGGTGTAGATAAGGACCGCGGGGTCTTCTGCCGCTGTCTCTGCCATCGCCACATCGCCCTCAGGCAGATCGTAGGGCAAGAGAGCCTCCGCCAAACCGCCGAGCATCCCGGCACCTTCCGCATCCGTCACAACAAGCGTTAGCCCGCTGTCCCCGATCCGGCTCTCCAGAGCATCGCGGGCAAAGAGCTTGAACAAGGGCACAGAAACCGCGCCGATCTTCCAGATCGCGATATGCGCCGCCGCGCACCAGGCATCCTGCGAAAAAAGCACGCCCACGCGGTCGCCGCGCGCAACACGCTGCGACAAGGCCAGCGCCAGCCGCCCCGCCATATCCGAAAGCGCACCATAGGTGATGTCGCGCCGCGTCGCCGACAGATCAATGATCGCCACACGCTCGGCGGGCTGCGCCAAAACCTGCGCCGCCATATTGAGCCGCGCCGGAAGCGCCCAGTCAAAGCCCTCCCGAACAGCGTCATATGTGGCGGCGCGGGCCAACATCAGAGATACATCCCCATCAACTCGCGGCCAATCAGCATCCGGCGGATCTCGCTTGTGCCCGCGCCGATCTCCATCAGCTTGGCATCGCGGAACATCCGCCCGCAGGCATTGTCTGACAAAAAGCCCGCGCCGCCAAAGGCCTGAACCGCCTGATGGGCGACAACCATGGCTTCCTCGGAGGCATAAAGACAACAGGCCGCCGCATCCTGACGGGTGATCTCGCCCCGGTCGCAAGCCCGCGCGGCCTCATAGACATAGGCCCGCGCTGAGTTCATCTTGGTATACATATCGGCAATCTTGCCCTGCATCAGCTGGAAGGTTCCGATCGGCTGACCGAACTGCTTGCGCTCGGCCATGTAGGGCATGACCTCATCCAGACAGGCCGCCATGATCCCCGTGCCGATCCCGGCCAGAACGACCCGCTCATAATCAAGCCCGGACATGAGCACGCGCACGCCCTTGCCCTCTTCGCCCAGAATGTTCTCAAAGGGCACTTCAACATCCTCAAACACAAGCTCCGCCGTATTGGAGCCGCGCATCCCGAGCTTGTCAAAATGGGGCGATGTCGAAACCCCTTTCATCGACTTCTCGACGATAAAGGCCGTAATGCCCTTTGGCCCCGCCTCAGGATCGGTTTTGGCATAGACCACAAGCGTTTCCGCGTCAGGGCCGTTGGTGATCCAGTATTTGGAGCCATTGAGCACAAACCGGTCGTTGCGCTTCTCGGCGCGCAGCTTCATGGACACCACATCCGAGCCGGCGCTTGGCTCTGACATCGCCAAAGCGCCAACCGCCTCGCCCGTCAACAGCCGCGGCAGATACTTTTGCTTTTGCTCCTCTGTGCCATTCAGCTTGATCTGGTTCACACAGAGATTGGAGTGCGCCCCGTAGGACAGCGACACAGAGGCGCTGGCGCGCGCGATCTCTTCCACAGCGATCACATGGGCCAGATAGGACATCCCCGCGCCGCCGTAGGCTTCGGGTGTGGTGATCCCGAGCAGACCCAACGCACCCATCTCCTGCCATAGCTCATTGGGGAATGTGTTGGTCTTGTCGATCTCTGCGGCCAGAGGCTTCACGCGCTCCTGCGCCCAGCGATGCACCATCTCCTGCAGGGCGTTCACATCCTCGCCCAAATCAAACTTCATCGATCCTGTGAACATGAGCTTGCTCTCCATTTATTGAACACTTGTTCATTTCTTAACCCAGCCCGCGATTCGAGGCAACTGTTAAGGCAGGTGCGGGTCACCGGAGGATACTCGGGGATACTCAAGGATAGTGAGGGGAGGCTTGACGGGCAGGCTCCGGGGGGCAGACTCGGGAGGAGACCGCAAGACAGCTGCCTCTTATGCACATCT
>JAHBAM020000212.1 GCA_018500125.2 Roseobacter sp.
CAATGCGCCATAGGCGCTGATCAGGCGCGCCCATTCGTCGGGGGTTCCGCCCTCTGTGGCGAGGCGGGGGTTGAGGCGCTGGACCATGCCCTCGATCATCTCCTGACGTTCGGCCGGCGACATTTCGCCGGCGCTTTCGATCTCCTGAACGCTCGGGCCGGGCAGATCGGCGGCTGTTTCGCGCGGGGCGGGCGGGGTATACTCGACGCCGGCGAGCCAGGCGATATCCTCGATGCTCTGGCGGATCGGGGCAATCCAGGGCGCGGCTTCGGGGCCTTGGGAAAGGAGCTGTGACCAGAGGCTGAAGGCGCGGTCGGGGCGGTCGTTCTGGAGCCACATCTGGCCGAGGAAATAGCGCGCGACCGGGTCTGTGCGGTCGGCTTTGAGGGCGCGGCGCAGGGCGGCTTCGGCTTCGGGAGAGACATAGCCGTCGGCCTCGGTGATATACATCTGCGCCATGGTGACGAAATCACTGGCGCTTGCGGTGTCGCCTTTGAGGCGGATCACCGCGCTTTGGGCGGCGCGGGCGGCGGCGTAATTGCCAAGGCGGGCTTCGCTTTGGGCCAGAAACTGCTGGCCCTGAAGCTCGTCGGGGCGCTGTGCGACGGCCTCGCGCAGGCGTTCGACCAGCGCGATATAGCCGGCCTCTTGCGGCGGGGCGCTCGGGGCGGGCAGGCGGGCGAGGAAGGCGGCCTGGCTCTTGCGGTTGGCATAGAGCGTCTCGGCGGCCTGCAGGCGGGCCTGATGGGGCAGATCGCCAAGCCCGGCGGTGCCAAGGCGGCCATAGAGCGCAAAGGCGCCGCCTGTGAGCGAGAGGGCGAGCAGGACGGCGGCGGCGGCTGTGAGGGCGCGGGGCTGTTCGGCTTTGGCTTCGGCGCGCGACAGCTGGGCATCGGCGGCGAGCACGCGGCGGCCCACCTCGGTGCGGATGCGCCCGGCCTCGGCCTCGGCGATGAGGCCGCGGGCGAGATCGCGCTCGACCTCTTTTAGCTGGTCGCGATAGATCCGCAGATCATAGGCGGCAGGATGCTCGGCGCCGGCGCGGCGGCTGAGCAGCGCAAGGGCAAAGAGAGCGGCGAGAAGCAGGGCCAGAGCGGCGGAGATGATCCAGAATGTCATGGGCGGTATGTAGGACGGCAGCGGGCCGCTGGGAAGGGGGAAACGGATGCGCGCGTAAGGATGTCGCAATTGTGAGGGATTGTGGCGCAATGCTGGGTGGAGGCGGGCGCACTTTGGGGCAGATAGGGGGTAAGCATCTAACACGATTGGATTCGAGCCATGAGACGGTATTCTGCATTTGCTGTGGCGCGCGAGGCGGCCCGCTTTCACACCGGTTGGGAGCGCGCCTGGCGCTCGCCGCAGCCAAAGAAAAAATACGATGTGATCATCGTGGGCGCGGGCGGGCATGGGCTTGCCACGGCGTTTTATCTTGGCAAGAACTTCGGGATCACAAATGTGGCGATTTTGGAGAAGGGCTGGCTGGGCGGCGGCAACACCGGGCGCAACACCACGATCATTCGCTCCAATTATCTGCAGGATCCGTCGGCGGCTTTGTATGAGAAGGCGCGCTCGCTCTATGAGACCATGTCTCAGGATCTGAACTACAATGTGATGTTTAGCCCGCGCGGTGTGATTATGCTGGCGCAGACCGAGCATGAGGTGCGCGGCTATAAGCGCACAGCGCACGCCAATATGCTGCAGGGCGTTGAGACGCGCTTTATCGGGCCGGAAGAGGTGAAAAAGCTCGTGCCGATCATTTCGCTTGAGGGGCCGCGCTATCCGGTGCTTGGCGGCTTGTATCAGGCGCGCGGCGGCACAGGGCGGCACGATGCTGTGGCCTGGGGCTATGCGCGGGCCTGCTCGGATATGGGCATGGACATCATCCAGCAGTGCGAAGTGACGGGCGTGCGCTCATCGGGTGGCAAAGTCACCGGTGTGGACACCACGAAGGGTGCGATTGACTGTGACAAGCTCGGCCTCGTTGTGGCGGGCAACTCGGGCGCGCTGGCGGATATGGCGGGCTTCCGTCTGCCGATGGAGTCGGTTGCGCTTCAGGCGCTGGTGTCTGAGCCGATCAAGCCTTGTATGGATGTGGTTGTTATGGCCAATACGGTGCATGGCTATATGAGCCAGTCTGACAAGGGCGAGATGGTGATCGGCGGCGGCACGGATGGCTTCAACAACTATACGCAGCGCGGCTCTTTCCACCATATCGAGGAGACGGTGCGCGCGCTTGTGGAGACCTTCCCGATGGTGAGCCGCCTCAAGATGCTGCGCCAGTGGGGCGGGATTGTGGACGTCACGGGCGACCGCAGCCCCGTGATCGGTAAGACGCCTTTGGGCAACTGCTTTATCAACGCGGGCTGGGGCACGGGGGGCTTTAAGGCCATTCCGGGCGGCGGCTGGGCGACGGCGGAGCTGATTGCCAAGGGCGAGCCGGGGCCGCTTGCGGCGGAGTTTGGTATGGAGCGCTTTATTGAAGGGCGCTTTATTGATGAATCTGTGGCCGCTGGCGTGGCACATTAAGGAGGATATGAGATGCTTATCCTTGAATGCCCCTATTGCGGGGTTAAAGGCGAAGAGACGGAATTTCACGCGGGGGGCGAAGCGCATTTGAAGCGCTTTGGGCCTGGCTCGAGTGATGCGGATTTTGAGACCTATCTTTTCATGCGCGAGAACCCGAAGGGGGTGCATCTGGAGCGCTGGCGCCATGCCAATGGCTGCGGCAAGTGGTTTCATGCTGCGCGCTGCACGATGACGCTGGAAGTGTTTGGCACCTATAGCGCGCAGACCTATGAGCCGCCCCAAGAGATTAAGGACATCCTGACGGCCAAGCGCCCGGGATGGAGCTGGAGGAACTTTAAATGAGCACACGTCTCACACAGGGCGGGCGGCGGATCGACCGCAACAAGCCTGTTACATTCAGCTTTAACGGCACCCGCCTGAAGGGCTTTGAGGGCGACACGCTGGCCTCGGCGCTTCTGGCCAATGACCAGATGATGATGGGCCGGTCGTTCAAATATCACCGCCCGCGTGGCGTTGTGGCGTCGGGCGCGGAAGAGCCGAACGCTTTGATGAATATGGGCGAGGGCGGCAAGTTTGAACCCAACCAGCGCGCCACCACGACCGAGATTTTTGACGGTCTGGCCGCCAAATCGCAGAACCACTGGCCAAACCTCGAGTTTGACATTGGCGTGGTGAACAACGCGTTTGCGCGCTTTCTGCCAGCCGGGTTTTACTACAAGACCTTCCTTTTCCCGCGCTTTGCGTGGAAGCATATTTACGAGCCGTTTATCCGCCAGTCTGCCGGCCTTGGCCAAGCGCCCAAGGCGCGCGATGCGGATACGTACGAGCATTTCTATTTCTTTGCCGATGTTGCCGTGATCGGCGGCGGGCTGGCCGGCCTTCAGGCGGCCAAGACAGCGGCGCTGAGCGGTGCGAAAGTGCTCCTGATGGAGCAAGACCCGCATTGGGGCGGGCGCAGCATGGTCGATGGCGGCGAACTCGATGGCAAGCCTGTGGCCGAGTATATCGCGGCGCTTGTGGCCGAGCTTGAGGGCATGGAGAATGTCACGCTGCGCAGCCGTATGATGGGCGCCGGGGTCTATGACCACGGGTATCTCTTGGGCTATGAGCGGCTACGCGACCATGCGCCGGCGCTGGTTGGGCCGCGTCACCGGCTCTGGAAAATCCGCGCCAAGCAGATCATCACCGCCACAGGGGCGATCGAGCGGCCTCTGAGCTTTGCGGGCAATGACATCCCCGGTGTGATGCTGGCGGGGGCGCTGCGCGACTATATCGCCGATTATGGCGTGAGCGCGGGCGATCGTGTGGTTGTTGTGACCAACAATGACGATGCTTACAAAACCGCGCTGGCGGTGAAGGCGGCGGGGCTTGATGTGCCTGTGATTTTGGATGCGCGCGCAGACGGCGGCGGCGCGGCGGCAGAGGCGGCCCGTGCGGCGGGTATCCGTGTGGAAAATGGCAAGGCGATTGCCAAAGTCACCGGCGGCAAGCGTGTGAAATCTGTCAAGATTTGTGCGCAGGCCGGTGAGGGCGGCGTGCTCGAAGAGATCGCCTGCGATGCGGTGGCCATGTCTGGCGGCTGGTCGCCTGTTGTGCATCTCTGGAGCCATTGTGGCGGCAAACTTCTTTGGGATGAGGAGCACGCGATGTTCCGCCCTGACGAGACGCGCCCGCCCTTGGGCGCTGACGGTGCGGGGTTTGTGATCCCCGCTGGCGCGGCCAATGGGGTGATGGATATGGGCGTCGGGCTGACCGATGCCGACCACGCCGGGCGCAGGGCCGTTGAGGCGCTTGGGCTGGTGGCCAAAACCGTTCGGCTGCCTGATTTTGAGCAGGCCGCAGAAGCGCCTTTGCAGCCTGTCTGGATGATGCCGCAGGGCGCGGGGCCAAAGCTGCGTATGAAGGCGTGGCTTGATTATCAGAACGATGTGAAAGTCTCTGATGTGCAGCTGGCCGCGCGTGAGGGCTATGAGAGTGTGGAGCACACCAAGCGCTATACCACGCTCGGCATGGCGACTGACCAAGGCAAGCTGAGCAATATCAACGGCTTGGCTGTGCTTTCGGAAACGCTCGGGCAGGCTATTCCCGAGACGGGGACAACCACCTTCCGCCCGCCCTATACGCCGATTTCGATTGGCTCGATTGCCGGAGAAGCGCGCGGAGAGGTCTTTCAGCCGGTGCGGCGCACCCCGATGTATGACTGGCACGCGGCCAATGGCGCGCATTGGGAGCCTGTCGGCCAATGGCGGCGCGCCTATGCTTATCTGCGCGGCGACGAGAGCGTGCATGAGGCGGTGAACCGCGAAATCCTTGCGACACGCGAGAGCCTTGGGCTGCTCGACGCTTCAACCCTCGGCAAGCTGATTGTGAAGGGGCCGGATGCGGGCAAATTCCTTGATATGCTCTACACCAATATGATGAGCACGCTGAAGCCCGGTAAATGCCGCTATGGCCTCATGTGTTCGGAAAACGGCTTTCTGTCTGACGATGGCGTGGTTGTGCGCCTCGATGAGGAGACCTTCCTCTGCCACACCACCACGGGGGGCGCCGAGCGCATCCACGGCCATATGGAAGAGTGGCTTCAGACCGAATGGTGGGATTGGAAGGTCTATGTGACCAATGCCACAGAGCAATGGGCGCAGATCGGCGTGGTCGGGCCGAACTCGCGCAAAGTGCTTGAGAAGCTCGGCGGTGTCGATGTCTCCAAAGAGGCGCTCGGCTTTATGGAGTATACGGCGGGCAAGCTGGGCGGCTTTGATGCGCGGATTTTCCGGATCTCCTTTGCGGGCGAGCTGTCTTACGAGATTGCTGTGCCGGCCTCTCAGGGGCGCGCGCTTTGGGATGCGCTGTTTGAGGCGGGAGCCGAGTTTAACGCAACCGCTTACGGGACCGAAGCGATGCACGTGATGCGGGCCGAGAAGGGCTTTATCATGATCGGGGACGAGACCGACGGCACCATCATTCCGCAGGATCTGGGCCTGTCTTGGGCGATTTCCAAGAAGAAGGAAGATTTCCTTGGCAAGCGCGCGCAGGCGCGGGAGTTTATGGCCAACCCCGAGCGCTGGCAGCTTGTCGGCCTTGAGACGGTGGATGGCTCTGTTATCCCTGATGGGGCCTATGCTGTGGCCGAGGGCCATAACGCCAACGGCCAGCGCAATGTCGAGGGGCGCGTGACCTCGACCTATTACTCGCCCACCTTGGGCAAGGGGATCGCTATGGGGCTGATCCACAAAGGGCCGGAGCGGATGGGCGAGACGGTCGATTTCCCCGGAACCGACGGAAAGACCTATACCGCCAAGATTGTAAGCGCGGTTTTCTATGACCCTGAAGGGGAGAAGCAAAATGTCTGATGTGAGAAGTGCCCTTGCGGGCGCAAGCTTTGAGGGGATTGCGCGGGTGGCCGAGGCGGGCTTGCGCGGGATGATCAGCTTTCGCGGCGATCTGTCGGCCAGCAAGGTCAAATCGGCATTGAAGGCGGTGAGCGGCGTGGAGATGCCCGGCCAGCGCGGCTGTGTTGTCAACGGCGCGCGCGGCTTGGCGTGGATGAGCCCGGACGAAGCGCTTGTGATGGTCCCTCATGCCGAGGCGGAGGATGCGGTGAGCCAGCTCAACAAGGCCCTGAAAGGCCAGCATTTCATGGCCGAGAATGTTTCGGATGCGCGGGCTGTCTTTACGGTTTCGGGCCGCCATGCGCGCGAGGTGATTGCCAAGCTGGCGCCGGTGGATATGGCCGGCTTTGGGCCGGGCGAAATCCGCCGCACGCGGATTGCTCAGGTGGCGGCGGCCTTCTGGATGGATGAGGCCGATGCGCTGACGGTGGTCTGCTTCCGCTCGGGGGCGGAGTATATGTTTGGCACGCTCAAAATGGCAGCGCAGCCCGGCAGCGAAGTCGGCGTTTACTAAAGCGGTTTTCCGCTCATAGCGATCAAAAGGCCGGCGCCGAATGGGCTGGCCTTTTGCAATTCGCCGCCAAGAGAGGCTTTTCTTAATCAAAAAGCCGTATTACCTATGCGGCTATGAAACATGAAACGCCCAAGCGCCGCCCCGTTGTGGGGATCATCGGCAACCAGCATCTGATCAACGAAACCTACATGACCCACGGGGGCGGGGTGATGAACACCGAGGCTGTCGCCCAGGTGGCGGGCTGCCTGCCGCTGCTGATTGCGGCGGACCCGCGGTTTGTGAGCGTTGAGGAGCTGATGGAGGTCTGCGACGGGTTTTTGCTCACCGGCGGGCGGCCCAATGTGCACCCGGAAGAATACGGCGAGGCCGAGACCGAGGCCCATGGCGAGTTTGACCGCGCGCGCGACGCGATTGTCCTGCCGCTGGTGCGGGCCTGTGCGGCGCGCGGCCAGCCGTTTTTCGGCATCTGCCGCGGCTTTCAGGAAGTGGCCGTCGCCTTCGGCTCCACGCTGCACCCCGAAATCCGCGATCTCCCCGGGCGCAGCAATCACCGGATGCCCCCCGAAGGCACGCTGGAGGAAAAATTCGAGCTGCGCCACGAGGTCCGCTTCGCCAAAGGCGGGCGCTTTCACCGGCTGCTGGGGGCACAGGCCGTCATGACCAATACGCTCCACGGTCAGGGCATCTGCACAGCCGGCCCGCGGGTGGTGATCGAGGGCCATGCCCCCGATGGCACCCCCGAGGCGATCTACATCAAAGACGCCAAGGGCTTCACCCTCTCGGTGCAATGGCACCCGGAATGGAACGCCGCCAACGATCCTGTCTCGCGCCCGCTGTTTGAAGCCTTCGGCGCCGCCGCGCGGGCCTGGGCCAAACAAAAAGCCCAACCTGCGCAGCACTCACCCGCCTAGCCCTTTTTTATTGCCCTAAATATCCTGGGGGTCTGGGGGCAAAGCCCCCAGGTTTACACTGTGTCTGGGGGCAAAGCCCCCAGCTGGTCGGATTTTGCGAAGCAAAATTCGAACTCAAGTCACAGGCTTCACGTGACTGCCGCACGCGCGTGGTATTCGGGCCTGTCCCACAGCCCCCCTCTCATCACCTCCTCGATCACATCACAGGCGCGCAGCACGTCGTTGGCGTCAACAAACAGCGGTGTGAAGCCGAAGCGCATGATGTCAGGGGCGCGAAAATCGCCGATCACGCCGCGCGCGATGAGCGCTTGCATGGCGGGATAGCCCTGTTCAAACCGGAAGGAAATCTGGCTGCCGCGCTGCGCGGGGTCGCGGGGAGAGGCGAGCGTGAGCATCGGGCAGCGGCGCTCGAGTTCTTGCAAAAAGAGCTGTGTCAGCTCTTGGGAGCGGGCGCGCAGATCGCCCATATCGACCCCCTCCCAAGCGTCGAGGGCAGCGTCAAGGCTGGCCAAGGCCAAAATCGGCGGGGTGCCGACGCGCATCCGCTCGATGCCTGCGCCGGCGCGGTAGCCCAGATCAAAGGCGAAGGGTGCCTCATGGCCGAGCCAGCCCGAGAGCGCGGGGCGCACCGTGTCGGCGTGGGCGGGCGCAACATAGATAAAGGCCGGCGCGCCGGGGCCGCCATTGAGGTATTTATAGGTGCAGCCCACGGCGAAGTCGGCCCCCGCCTCGGCGAGCTTCACATCGGTCGCGCCGGCGGTATGGGCCAGATCCCAGATCGTGAGCGCGCCGACGCTATGGGCTTTGGCGGTCAGCGCTTTCATATCGTGCAGCCGCCCTGTGCGGTAGTCGACTTCGGTGATCAGCGTCACGGCGACCTCCTCGGTGATATGCGCGTCAATCTCTTCAGGCGCAACAATGCGCAGCTCGTGGCCTTGGCCGAGCGATTTGATCAGTCCTTCGGCCATGTAGAGATCGGAGGGGAAGTTGCCGCTGTCAGAGAGGATCACTTTGCGCTCCGGGCGCATTTCAAGCGCTGAGGCGAGCGCCTGATAAACCTTGATGGAGAGCGTGTCGCCCATGACCACATGGCCCGCTTCGGCCCCGATCAGCTTTGCCACGCGGTCGCCCAGCTCGGTGGCCTTGGCCATCCAGCCGGCCTTGTTCCAGCCGGTGATGAGCATTTCGCCCCATTCCTCTGTCATGGCGCGGGCCACGCGGGCGGGGGCGCTTTTGGGCAGCGGGCCGAGCGAGTTGCCATCCAGATAGATCATCCCGTCGGGGATGTGGAACAGGGCTTTGGTGGCGGCAAAATCGGTCATTCTATGTCCTTTGGTGGGGGGGCGTGTTTGGTTTTGGCATATCTTAGAAGGTGATGCGCCAAGGGCAAGGCGGATCGCGGCAGAAATGCGTTAGACATTCATGTGAATGAATGTGTATGCTGCGCGGGACGGATTTAGGAGGGCATTGGGATGTTACGATTTTTGGGTGGTCTTGCGGCGACGGCTTTGGCCGCTTGGGGCGCATCAGCCGCCGTGGCAAGCGAGGATATTGCGGACCAGTATCCGCAGAGCGAGCTTTACTCAAAGCCCTATGAATTTATCCCCCATGTCTATTCGGCGATCGGGGCAACGGCCCCGCCGACCTATGAAAACGCGGGCCATAACAACAACTTGAGTTTTGTTGTGACGCCCGATGGGGTTGTTGTGGTCAATGGCGGCGCATCGGCGCGGCTCGCGGCGGCGCTGCATGAGGAAATCAAGGCAGTCACCGATCTGCCTGTCAAGCTCGTGATCAACGAGAACGGGCAGGGCCATGCCTTTCTGGGCAATTCCTATTGGGCCGATCTCGGGGTTGATATCCTTGCGCATGAGGATGCGATTCACGAGATGGAAGAGAACGGGCATTTTATTCTTGAGGGCATGAAGCGCTACAACGGCGACAGGGCCGAGGGCACGCGGACTGTGGCGGCGAACCTGAGTTTTTCCGACCGCTATGATTATGAGCTTGGCGGCGTCAAATTCGAGGTTTTGCACCTTGGACCGGCGCATGGGCCGGGTGACACGCAGGTCTGGATCCCGGAGTGGAGCATGATGATTGCCGGTGATATTGCCTTTCACGAGCGGATGCCGCCTTTGTTTGGCGACACCTGTTCCAAGTGTTGGGTGGAGACCTTTGAAGAGAAGTTTATCCCGCTTGCGCCGACCTATGTGATCCCCGGTCATGGCCATCCGACCAATCTGGCGTTGGTGACGCGGGGCACGGTCGATTATCTCAAGGATCTGCGCGAGAAGATCGGCGCACATATCGATGCGGGCGGCGACCTTGGCGGCGCCTATTATGTCGATCAGTCGCGCTGGCAGCATCTGGACACTTTTGAAGAGCTGGCGACAAAGAATGCGGGCCGTGTTTTTGAGGAAATGGAATGGGAATGAGCAAGAGAGCGGCGGTTCTCGGCCTGCTGGCTGTGATGGCCTCGCCTGTGGCGGCGCAGGAGGCCGCTGTGGCCGAGGCTGTACAGGGGTATATGGATTTTGCGACCTATGAGCAGGGTATCATCCTGCCCCAGCAGATTGATGCGGATGTGTTTGCGGCGGCGGTTTTTGTCGACACGCGCGATGCGGCACAGTTTGCGCAGGGCCATATTGCGGGCGCTGTGAACATCGAGTGGCGCGAGGTGCCGGCGCGTCTTGGCGAGCTGCCCGAGGCCGGTATGGTGATTTTATATTGCAACACCGGCACGCTCAGCGCGCAAGCGACCTTTGCGGCGCGGCTTTTGGGGCGCGAGAATGTGCTTGTGTTGCAGTCGGGCTATCGCGGCTGGCAGGACAGGGCGGCTTACAAGCCGTGATGCGGTGGGTTGATCTTCCGCCGGTCTGGCTGATCGGGTTTGGCGCGCTGGTCTGGGCGCAATCACGGGCTGTCTCTTATACACATCT
>JAHBAM020000261.1 GCA_018500125.2 Roseobacter sp.
GCCCGCCATTGCTCACCATCACAGCCGTGATCTTGTGGCGCGTCGCAACGCGCTCCACTTCGTCCTTCACAGGGCAGGCATCGGCATCAACATAAATCACGGTTTTTTCTTCACCTTGAATTCATCGGGGATAGGCATCCGGTTAAAGGCATCCAGACCCGCAATTTTATAGGCCTCGGCCAATGTCGGATAGTTGAACGTGTTCTCCACAAAGTAATCAACCGTGCCCTTGAGATTGAGAACCGCCTGCGCAATGTGAATAAGCTCGGTCGCGCCCTCGCCCACAATCTGAACCCCCAAGACACGCCGTGTCTTCAGGCTCACGAGCATCTTAAGCATCCCGTGCTCCAGCCCCATAATCTGGCCACGGCTGGTCTCGCGGAAGCGCGCCACGCCGATTTCATACGGAATTTCGCGCTCCTGCATCTCTTCTTCAGACATACCGCAGGTGCTGATCTCGGGGACAGAATAGATCCCGTAGGGAAACCATGGGCTTTCCCCCAAGGTCGGCGTGTCCAGCGCATGACAGCCCGCAACACGGCCCTGCTGAAGCGAGGTCGAGGCCAGAGAGGGATGCCCGATCACATCTCCCGCCGCATAGATATGTGGCACTTTGGTCTGATAGCTCTTGCGATCGACGTCTAGCCGCCCGCGATGGTCGGTCTTCAGCCCGACCACGTCAAGCCCGAGCTTGTCTGTCGCGCCCATACGCCCCGCCGCAAAGAGCAACATATCAGCCCGCACATGACGCCCGTTCTCAAGGCTCACTTCCACATGAGGCCCGGCATCTTCGATCTTGGTGATCTCTGATCCAAGCCGCAAGTCGACGCCGTTTTCCTTGATCTGATGGGTAAAGTCCGAGATGAGCGCCGCATCGATAAAGTCCAGAAAGCTGTCGCGCGGCTCGATCAGGGTCACCGTGACATCCAGCGCCGAAAACATCGTGGCATATTCAACCCCGATAACACCCGCCCCGACAACCACAAGCGAGCGCGGGATCTCGGCCATCTCCAGAAACTCGTCACTGTCCACAACCGTGCGGCCGTTGAACGGCACATAATCAGGCCGGTAGGTCTTTGTTCCTGTGGCAATCAGAAACTTGTCGCCGGTGATACGGCTGGTGTCGCCCGCTTCGGTCGCCACTTCGATCTCGTTTGGCCCGACAAATTTTGCCATCCCCAGAAGCGTATCGACATGGTTTCGGTTGAACTGGTGCTCCAGCACATCCACTTCGTGATCCAGCGTCATATGCAGCCGCGCCTTGAGGTCGCCGGCGTCGATATTGTCTTTCACGCGGTAGGACCGCCCGTAAAAGCTGCGCTCGCGATAGCCCGACAGGTTGAGCACGGTCTCGCGCAATGTCTTGGACGGGATCGTGCCGGTGTGCACAGACACACCGCCCAACCGGTCCTTGCGGTCCACAACAAGCACGCGGCGCTTGAGCTTGCCCGCCTGTATCGCGGCCGCGCGCCCCGCGGGGCCAGAGCCGATGATGATCAGATCATAATGCGCCATGAGAAGTCCTTATGCGTAGAGTGCCTCGGCATGAAAGGCCATGTGGTCTTCCATAAAGCTGGACACGAAGAAATAGGAATGGTCATAGCCCTTCTGAAGCCGCAGCGTCGCCTCCTGACGGCGCGCATTTGCGGCCTCGGCCAGTGCCTCGGGCTTGAGCAGGTCGATAAACTGGTCCTGCGTGCCAGTGTCCACAAGCACAGGTCCGTTAAAGCCCGTCTCGCGCATCATCAGGGCCGCATCGTGACGCGCCCATGACGCTTCATCGGGGCCAAGATAGGCCGTCAGCTGCTTGCGCCCCCAGTCGCTTGCTGTGGGGTGACAGATCGGAGAGAAGGCCGACACAGAGCGATACTGCCCCCTGCGCCCCATGGCGAGCGTGAGCGCGCCATGCCCGCCCATGGAGTGCCCCGTGATCGCCTGCCGCTCCGCATCAATCGCAAACTCAGAGGCGACCAGCGCAGGCAGCTCCTCGGCCACATAATCCCACATCCGAAAATGCGGCTTCCAAGGGTCTTGGGTCGCGTTGACATAAAAGCCCGCGCCTTGGCCAAGGTCATAGGCGTCGTCATCAGCCACCCCTTCGCCGCGTGGCGATGTATCAGGAAACACGAGCGCAATGCCCTGCTCGGCGGCCCAGCCCTGCGCGCCGGCCTTGACCATGGCGTTTTCATGGGTGCAGGTCAGGCCCGAAAGATACCAAAGCACAGGCACAGGCCCGTCGCGCGCCTCTTCAGGCAAAAACAGCCCGAAGGTCATGTCACAGCCCGTGGCTTTGGAGGCATGGGTATAGACCCCCTGAACCCCGCCAAAACACTTGTTTTCTGCTACTGTTTCCATGGGCCGTGCCTCCGCTGTCTCTCAAACTCGCCACAAGCCATAACAAGGCCGGCGTGCAGGGCCTATCCCAAAACGGTCAATCTTCGCTTAAAACAGTCATGATTTCGCTCAGAGGTTTCTTTTTCTTCGCGCTCTGCGGCACAGTCGCATCCGCCGCCGCATGGCCCACCGCAAGGATCATGATCGGCTTTTCATGCTCGGGGCGCCCGCAAATATCGCGCAGGAAATTCATCGGCGCTGGCGTATGGGTCAGGCAGGACAGCCCGGCATGGTGGAGCGCAGCAATCAGAAACCCCGAGGCAATCCCTGTGCTTTCCGGCACATAATAATGCTTGAAGCGGCTGCCATCCTCTCGCAGCCCGTAGCGCTGTGCAAAAATCACAATCAGCCAGGGCGCATCTTCAAGGTGCGGCTTGCTCACGCCCGTTCCGATCGGCTCGAGCGCGCTCAGCCATTCGTCGCCCGCCGCCCCCGCGTAAAAGCGCTCTTCCTCTTCTTCGGCGGCGCGGCGGATCTTGGCCTTGATCGCCGGATCGGAAATCGCCACAAAGTGCCAAGGCTGGTGGTTCGCCCCGCTCGGCGCAAGACCCGCAGCCGCAACACAGTCATCAATCACCGCGCGCGGCACGGGGGTTGTTGCAAAGTCCCGCACAGTATGACGACGGCCCATCTCGGCACGAAAAGCCGCGGCCGCAGCGCGCATCTCCGCCTCGCCTTTGCTGATATGATCAGGGATCGGGATAGGGTGGTAATCTTTGCTCATCATAGCCTCAATAGAGTGTTGTGACCCAAGCAATCACAGCCGAAACTGTCACAATGCTCACAGCCGTCGATACAAGAATAGAGGCCGAAACCCGATGCGGCGCAACCCCGTAGTGCTGGGCCAGAATATAGACATTCCCCGCCACAGGCAGCGACGCCGCCGCAATCATGACCGCCGCAGGGTATGGATCAACAGGGAACAGAACGAGCGCGCCAAAAGCCACAAACATAGGGTGCAACACCAGTTTGCAAAAGCTCAGCCAGCTCGGAACAATAATCCGCTCTGCCGATTTTGACGCCAAAGAGGCGCCGATGGCAAACAAAGCGCCGGGCGTCGCCGCAGCACCCAGAATAGACACAAATTCATTCACCGGCCCGGGCAGCGGCACGCGGCTCGCCGACCACAGAAGCCCCAACACAATCGAGACAATCATCGGGTTTCTCACCAGCCCAAGACCGACCGTCTTCAATATCCCGAGGCTCATCCGCCCGTCGCGCGCCCCGGTGATCAAGATCACAACAAGCGAGCCAAAAACAATCAGATCAATCGCCAGCAAAAGCATGATCGACTTGACCGCCTCTTCGCCCATCAACAGCGCGAGCATGGGAATCCCCAGAAAGCCGACATTGCCGATCGCCGCACATTGCGCCTCGATTGCGGCCTCCTCCACACTGCGCCCCAGATAAAACGACACCGCCATAGCAAGCCCGTAAACAAAGGCCGTGCCCCAGAGATAGGCCGCAATAAACCGCCCATCCATCAATTCTGCAAAGCTCAGATTGGCCGCAAAGCGAAACAGCATCGCCGAAAGGGCGAAATAGAAGACAAACTTGGTGATGTAAGCCGTCGCCTCTTCACTGAAAAACCGCGTCTTTCCAGCCCCATAGCCCAAGGCAATGATGGCAAAAAACGGCAGTGTTTCCAGAAAAATCTCGATCATGCCGACTCACTAGCTTTTCACGCCCTGCGCCGCAAGAGCCGGGCCTCACCCCCCGCCGATAATCACACCCGCCGCAAAGACCAGCGCACCGCCCAGCACAACCTGAAACGTCGCCCGGAAAAACGGCGTGTCCATAAACCGGTTCTGGATCCAGACAATCGCCCAAAGCTCGACAAACACCACAATGATCGCAAGCACAGTCGCAGTCCAGAAATCGGTGATCAGATACGGCAGCGCATGGCCCAGACCGCCAAGCGTCGTCATGATCCCGCTGGCAAAGCCGCGCTTCCAGGGGCTGCCACGGCCCGAAAGCGCGCCATCATCAGAGGCCGCCTCGGTAAAGCCCATAGAAATCCCCGCGCCCACAGAGGCCGCCAGCCCGACAAGAAACGTGGTCCATGTGTCCTGCGTTGCAAAGGCCGTGGCAAAAATCGGCGCAAGCGTGCTCACCGAGCCGTCCATCAGCCCCGCCAGCCCGGGCTGCACCCATGTCAGCAAAAACTGACGCCGCGATTGCGCCTCTTCGCTCTCGAGCGTCGCATCATCGAGGTGCTCGTCCGTCAGCTCGCCGGCGCGCCGCTGATGCCCCGCCTCGGCCGCCGCCAGATCGCCCAGAAGCTTGCGGGTGTCCGCATCCGCCGTGCGCTGCGCCGCCGCCAGATAAAACCGCTCCGCATCCCGCTCCATGGCTTCGGCTTCCTCACGAATCCGCTCGATCCCGAGATTTTCGATCAGCCAGACAGGGCGGCGCGCATAATAGCCCGCCACGTGCTCGCGGCGCAAAAGCGGGATCACCTCGCCAAACCGCTTTCGGTGAAGCGCAATCAGCGCCTGCCGATGGCCGTCTTCCTCTTTGGCCATCCCGTCAAATATCTTGGCCGTATCCGGAAAATCCGGGCGCAATTGCTGGGCATAGTTCCGGTAAATCTGCGCGTCATCCTCCTCCGAGGATATCGCAAGCGCCAAGACTTCCTGCTCCGTCAAATCCTTAAATCTGCGTCGCTGCGTCAAAAATCGCATCAGCCCCTCCAACTTAGAACTGTTCTAAACTATGCCGGATCCTGCCAGAAGCACAAGCAAAATCCCTTGCTGCAACTAAACTGTTTAGTTTAACCTTGGGCAAGCAAAAGGCGCAACATGACCTCTCTCACAAGCCAGTCCGCCACAAAAGGGCGCAAATACGAAGATGTGCTCGGCGGCGCGCGCGAAATCTTCCTGCGCGACGGCTTTGAAGGCGCCTCGGTCGATGAAATCGCCCGCGCCGCTGGCGTCTCCAAAGCCACGCTCTACAGCTATTTTTCCGACAAGCGCGAGCTGTTTCGCGAAGTCACCCGCGTCGAATGCGAGCGTATGGCCGAAAGCGCCTTGTCCCGGATCGACTTTGCGGCGCCCCCGCGCGAGGTCTTCACAGCCGCCGCCCACAGCCTCACACGTTTCCTGCTGTCTGACTTCTCGCTCCGGATGTTTCGCACCTGCGTGGCCGAGGCCGCCCGCTTCCCCGAGCTGGGCCAGGCCTTCTATCAAAACGGCCCCGAAATGGGCCGCGCCCGTATGGTCGTCTATCTCAAACTGGCCATCGCGCGGGGCCAGCTCCATGATGTCGACCCGGATATGATCGCCGAACAGTTCTCCGAGCTGTGCCGGGTGCGCCTCTGGACCCGCGCCATCTTCGGCGTCCAAACCCGCTTTTCAGAAGCCGAGATCAACGATGTCGCCACACACGCGGTCGACACGCTCCTCGCCCGCTATGCGCTCTAGCCAGAGCCAACCGTCAAAAGGACAGCCCATGCCAGACCTGCTCAAAGTCGCGCCCCAAGTCTCCCCGGAGATCGAGCGCCCCGCCCCTGACAAGCTGATCTCGGGCGACCCTGTCTTCACAACCTGGAACATCGAAGACAAAGACGGTCTCTATGCAGGCATCTGGCAGTCCACCGTGGGAAAATGGCGGGTGTCTTACGACGAATGGGAATACTTCCGCCTCCTCGAAGGCGTCTCGATCCTGACCGATGCCAAGGGCCATGAAACCCGCCTCACAGCCGGCGACAGCTATATCATCCGCCCCGGTTTCTCGGGCACATGGGAGGTCGTTGAAACGACCCGCAAAGACTATGTGATCCGCCTCTAGCCCAAAGGCAGCGCACGCTGCGTTAAGTTAATTCCGGTTAAGATCTGCGCGTTTTGCCGGTGCACGGGGTGTGCACGCATCGTGCACGCTTTTCACCCCCCCAAATCACGCCGACCGCAAAAGGTTAATCAAGCGGAACGGCGCTCAAAAAACCGCTTTTTCTTTCCCGAAATATCCCGAGGGGGGGATTCATAAGCCCCAAGGCTTATGAATCGGGGGAGCAGCGCTCCCCCGACCTGTCGGATTTGCAAAGCAAATTCGATCCCTTAGCCAACCACGTTGAACGCAGGGCCATAAGGATAGCCCGTGATGTTCTCGTTGCCATCTTCGGTGATGATCAGGATGTCATGCTCCCGATAGCCGCCCGCGCCGGCTTGGCCCTCTGCAATCGTCAACATCGGCTCCATCGAAATCACCATCCCCGGCTCCAGAACCGTGTCGATATCCTCGCGCAGCTCCAGTCCCGCCTCACGGCCATAGTAGTGGCTGAGCACGCCGAAAGAATGGCCATACCCAAAGGTGCGGTGCTGCAAAAGCTGGTGCTCTTCAAAGAAGGCGTTGATCTGATGGGTCACCTCAGAACAGCTCGCGCCGGGCTTGAGCAAGGAAATTCCCAGCTCATGCGCCGCCACGTTGGCCTCCCATATTTTGAGGCTCGCCGCATCCACTTCGCCGACAAACATGGTCCGCTCCAGCGCCGTGTAATAGCCTGAAATCATGGGGAAAGTGTTGAGGCTCAGGATGTCGCCGCGCTCAAGCTTGCGCGCCGTCACAGGGTTATGCGCCCCGTCGGTGTTGATCCCCGACTGGAACCAGACCCAGCTGTCGCGATACTCCGCATCCGGGAAGCGCTTGGCAATCTCAAGCTCCATCGCATCACGCCCGGCCATCGCCACATCAATCTCGCGCGCGCCTTCCTTCACAGCGTCGCGAATGGCATAGCCCCCCACATCGGCCACAGCCGCACCGGCGCGGATCATGACAAGCTCGTCCGCCGATTTGTGCATCCGCTGCACCATGGTCGCGCCGGCGATATCAACCGTCTTGGCGGGCGAAAGGAAGCCCTCAAGCTTGGCCATCTGCGCCATGCTGATATGGTCACCCTCATAGCCGACAACCTTGCCCGCGCCCGACACAGACATCACCGCGCGCCAGTAATTGTCGCGCTGCCAGTCGGTGTAAGTGATGTTGTCACAGAACGAGCGCCGCCATGGCTGGCCCGCGTCGATCCCCGCCGAGATCGTCACACAGGCCTCAGCCGTAACAACCAGCCCGTAAGGCCGCCCGAACGAACAATAGGTAAAGCCGGAGTAGTAAGACACATTGTGCATCGAGGTAAAGACAGCCGCCTCAACCCCCATATCTGCCATAATCTTGCGCAGCTTCGCGATGCGCGCTTCATATTCGCTCACTGCAAATTGCAGCGGCGCTTTTTCACCGTTGTGAAAACGATACATTTCTGGACGTGCAGTCATAATGACCCTCCTTAGCACAAGAAAGGTCCCGGCGTTCAGGACTGGGATATAAGCCGCTTTAAGTCAGGCGGCGCCACCGCCCTCGCGTGCTTTCTCATTGCCGATTTCGCACAATCTGGCAAGATAAATTTCAACATCTAAGGAAACGTCAAATGCCCCGAACCGGCCCGCTCAATCTGATCACCGATGTCACAGGCCTGCGCGTGGGCAATGCCTCCGATGTTCATATCAAAACAGGCTGCACCGTGCTGCTCGCCGATGCGCCATTTACAGCCGGTGTCCATGTCATGGGCGGCGCGCCCGGCACGCGGGAGACAGACCTGCTCGCCGCCGACAAAACCGTCGAGCAGGTCGATGCGCTGGTGCTGTCAGGCGGCTCGGCCTTCGGGCTTGATGCGGCCTCGGGCGTGGCCGATGCCCTGCGCAGTGAGGGGCGCGGCTTTGCCGTGGGCGACCAAACCGTGCCGATTGTTCCCGCGGCCATCCTGTTTGATCTCATCAATGGCGGCGCCAAAGACTGGGATGAAAACCCCTACAAACGCCTCGGGCGTGAGGCTTTGGCCAAAGCGGGCCAAGAGTTCGAGCTGGGCCGCACAGGCGCCGGCACGGGGGCGACCACGGCCACGCTGATGGGCGGGCTTGGCTCTGCCTCCGTTGTGCTGCCCTCGGGCCATACTGTTGGCGCGCTGGTGGCGGTCAATGCGCTCGGCTCGGCCACTGTGGGGGCGAGCAAGCACTTCTGGGCCGCCCCGTTCGAGCTGGGGGCGGAGTTCGGCGGCCTCGGGCTGCCCGCCGTCTTCCCCGAGCCACATATGCCGCCCACCAAGCTCGCCGCCCACACCAACACAACCATAGGGATCGTGGCCACCGACGCCACGCTCACCCAAGCCCAATGCACCCGCCTTGCCACGGCCGCGCATGACGGCTACGCCCGCGCGCTCGTGCCCTCGCACACGCCGATGGATGGCGACCTGATCTTTGCCGCCGCAACCGGCACAAAGCCGCTTGAAAACCCGCTCGCCGACACGCTCTATCTGGGCCATGCCGCCGCCACAGTCATGGCCCGCGCCATCGCCCGCGCGATTTATGCCGCGCAGCCCATGGCAGCAGATCCGCTGCCCTGCTGGCACAGCCGCTAAAGCTTCAAGCTTATAGACGCCAAGTCAAACGCCAGATCAGTGACAGCCGCAGTGCAGCCCATGGGAGGTATGCGAACAGGCCTCGTCGCGCACACTCACAAGAACCTCGCCCTCCTCCAGCACCACATCCGCACTGCGGAAATCATCGCATTGAAGGATCCACGCGCGAATTTTGGCCATGATCTCGTCATCCGCCTTAAGCTGAAGCCAGCCCACCCGCTCCGGATTGGCATTGGGGCCTTCACGCTCCACCCCAACCAAAAGCTCCATGGGCCCGAGCGCAAGAGGGCCATCGGGCGTCTTGCCTTGGGCGGTTGTGTGCACAAGCGTGCCGCGCTTCTTTTCGTCTTTGATATTGAGTTTGAACCAGGACTGAACGTGCAAAACCATGGGGCTTCCTCTCTAACTGCGTTTACTCTCTAACTGCGCGGTTTCCGTCGCCTGAAAGGATAAGCCAGACCAAAGGTTGCGCCCATGACATGAGTCAAACTTCAGCCCTCAAAAATCGAGCAGGCGGGCCAGCATCTCGCTCTCTGGCTCCGCCAGCGGCTCCACCACATCAAAGTGATGTTTGCCCGCATCCTCCAGAAGCGCGCAGCCCCAAGCCTCGCTGAGCCAGCGCGCCTGATCCAGAAACGCGGGCCGCTCGGCACCCCCCACCCAAACGCTCACAGGGCAATCCACCCGCGCGCCCATAAAGATCGGGCTTTCGGCCACAGCCTCAGCCGCGTCGAGCTTGAAATCGGCGTTCATCGAGGTCTGCATCAGCGGGCGCAGGTCCGAGAGCGGCGAAATCGGCATCACATGAGACAGCCGCCCCGCAACCGCGTCTGGCAACAGTCCCTTCGCCAGCATCCGCGCCACAAGATGCCCACCAGCAGAATGCCCGGCCAGCGCGATCGGCCCGTCCACAGCGCCCGCCGCATGGCTCACTGCAGCAGCAATTTCGCGGGTGATCTGCGAAATACGCGCCTGCGGACAGAGCGTATAACTTGGCATCGCCACGGCCCAGCCTTTGGCCAAAGCCCCTGCCGCCAAATGCGACCAATAGCTCTTATCGAGCATTCGCCAGAAGCCGCCATGCACAAAAACCAGCAGCCCTTTTGCCGCGCCCTCAGGGCGAAACAGATCGAGCCTCTGGCGCGGCGACGGCCCGTAAGCCACGTCAAGCTCCGCAGGCTGCGCCGCGTCGCGAAAGGCCGCCGCCTCCGCCTGCCAACGCGGTGGATAGCTCTCCCCCTCAGGAATATAAGCCGCATTGGCATAAGCATCATCCAGCTCCATGGCTCTCTCCAATTTGATCAAATCATCTGGACAAACCTATGCGCAAATGGTTTCCCTTGGCGAGATACAATCGCGCGGAGGCTGCTATGCTTGATACACC